>CAXMRU010000296.1:0-13924 GCA_964195715.1 Akkermansiaceae bacterium
ATCGTGCGGAGGTCCGGCCCGGCCGACCTCGGAATCGGTCGGCTGTTTCTCGGGACGCTCGGGCCAGCCGAACGTGTCGAGAAGCTTGAACCGGACTCCTACCTCGATTTCGGAGAACGCCCAACCGCGCGTGACTTTCCCCAGGGGCTGCCCCAGCACGGGGTCGCGCTCGAAGTAGGCGTTCAGATCGGGCCGGGTGGCCGACGCCGGGAGTCCGAATCCAGGCGGTGTGATATTGAAGAGTTGAAAACCGGCCTCGAAACCGCCGTAGTAGCCCGACATTTCCTGCCCGGCCGAGCTGCCCGATGTGAAGAGATATTCCTCGTTCGAGATCCGGACTCCGAGCGCCCCCTGAAACGCCTCGGTGTCGGAGAGGAGCTGCACGGCCGTCGCCGAGTCCTCGGGTGACAGGGTTCCTCCGTCGACGAGGCTTTGCAACTGTCCCTGCGCAGCGTCCAGCTCGGAGAAGAACGCGCTAGGATCTGCGAGCGCCGTTTCAGCCCGCAAGATGTTCGCGGTCGTGGAATCAAACGAGAACCCGGTCTCCACTTCCGTTTTGACGAGCGGGGCGGACATTTCGATCGCAGCGAACCCGCCGATTCCGAACTGGAGGGAGAGGGGGATGCGGCGGACGAAAACGTCGATTGAGTTGAAGTCGATCTTACCCAACGAAAGCTGCTGCTCGGTCAGGGGAGTGAAACCGAGGGCGTCGGAATCACGGTTGACGATATCGAGCAGTGGGTCCACGCCGGGGAACAGACGGGAGGCGACGCTGCCGTCGTAGTTCGCGAACAGTGGCTCACGTCGGCCGTCCTCGACCACGGGGCTGTTCTCTGCGAACTGTTCGCTCCAGCTATAGAACTCCGGAGAAAACTCTAGCCACAGGGATCCGGCCTGCGGGACGCGTGCGTCCCGGTCTCGGCTCTGCGCTCCCGCGGTCGCCGGGGTGAGCAGGACGAAGAGCGCGCCGAGCCACAGTAGGCTTGCAAAGCAGGGGTGCACCGACGGAGCTGCTTTCCGGGCCATGCCGATCTCCCGTGTCGTGAAAAAGCGCCGCCGGGGCAGCGTACGTAACGTGAGTATAGGCGCGGGCCACGGGCCCGCACAAGCGATTTCGACGCTCTGGCCACGAGTGGAGGAAGCCGCTACTTTCGGCGCCGCAGAACCGACTGACGTTCCGCGGTGGCGCCGTGGCCGAGCGGCTAGGCAGGGGCCTGCAAAGCCCCCTACTCCGGTTCGAATCCGGACGGCGCCTTCGCTCCCGACGCGAATCCGGGAGGCAGCCTCATGACGCGCATTTCACGAAACGACCGACCTTCCCGGTCTGCCGTGCGGCGGCGGGCCCGACCAGGAGACATCCGTTGAGCAGCGTCTCCGATTCGTCGAGCCGGCTCTTCACGGTTGATCGGGTGCTGCTGGCCCTTCTGACCGTCGTGCCCGTGGCGCTTGCTATGAAATGGGTGATCGGGCTGCACGGAACGCCGGTATTCATCGCGAGCGCGATCGCGATCATACCTCTCGCCGGATACATGGGTCGGTCTACCGAGGAGCTGGCCGAGCACCTCGGAGCCGGCTGGGGCAGCTTCCTCAATGCCACGTTCGGGAACGCGGCCGAGCTGATCATCGCGGTCATGGCGCTCAGGGCCGGTCTGATGGATGTGGTGAAGGCATCTCTGACGGGATCGATCATCGGCAATGTCCTCCTGGTGCTTGGGCTCAGCATCCTGATCGGCGGGTTCAAGTATCCCCCGATCCAACGGTTCAACCGTACGGCGGCGAGCCTCGGCGCGACGATGCTGGTCCTGGCTGCCATCGGTCTCGTGATCCCGGCCATCTTTCACCAGATCGTCGGAACCGATGCTCCCGGGTTGGAGCGCGGGCTGAGCCTGGACATTTCCATCGTGCTGATGGTGACGTACCTGCTCGGACTGGTCTTCAGCTTCAAGACTCACTCCCACCTGTACCTTGGCACCGGGGCTGCGATGGAGCACGGCGGCCAGGAAGATGCCGGGACGCGCGGGGGAGGCGCTTACCGGGCACTCGGCCTTCTCCTCCTGTCCGCCGCGACCGTTGGTGTGATGTCCGAGCTCATGGTCGGGGAACTCGAGGAGGCCGCGCACGATCTCGGCATGAACCAGGTATTCGTGGGAGTGATCCTGGTGGCGCTCGTAGGCAACGCGGCCGAGCACTCCACGGCGGTCCTGATGGCCCTGAAGAACAAGATGGACATCTCGGTCAACATCGCCGTCGGATCGTCGATCCAGATCGCCATGTTCGTGGCTCCGTTGCTCGTGTTCCTGAGCTACACGATCGGCCCGACCCCCATGGACCTGCATTTCACGTCGCTCGAGGTTGTGGCGGTCGTGCTGTCGACAGGGATCATGGCGCTGGTATCGGTCGACGGTGAGTCGCACTGGATGGAGGGCGTGCAGCTGCTGGCCGTCTACGTCATGCTGGGTCTCGCGTTCTTCTTCCTTCCCGTATAGGGGGCTGGGACGAGAGGATGACGGGGCAACCCGATCGCCGGATGCAGAGTCTAAGGGAGCGAATGACCGGTGCGCGCGCCCAGCGCCAGTCGTGGATCGGGTGTTGTGATAATGATGCAAGTCACTCGCACACATCCCTGAAGGATTTGCGCCCCAGGGTGTATACCGAACAGAAGATCGAAACTCTGAACCGGGACGCGTATCCATGAAGTCTCGCTATCTGGTAACCATCGCCGTGTTCGTCGTAGCCGCCATAGCACTCGGAGGCATCTACCTCCGCCTCAAGCAGAACTCCGAAGATACCCCAGAAGACTCGGAGAGCGTGACTGTCGACTCGGCACGTGCCGAGGCCCGCAGCACGGCCGCGTCCTCGGCGTTCGCCACGGGGGTGGCCATTCCGGTGGAAGGTGCGCTGGTGCAGCGCGGCACCTTCGTGCTGTGGGTGAGCGCCGAGGGACAGGCTGCGGCTCTTCGTGAGGCTCCACTGCACGCGGAGGTGGCAGGACCCGTGATGGAGGTGCCGGTTCGCGAGGGTGACTTCGTTGCGGCCGGCGATGTGATCGCTCGTATCGATCCAGCGGAGTACGAGCTGAATCGCAAGGAAGCGCAGGGCGCCCTGGAGCAGGCCGAGGCCTCGTACCAGGACCTCACCCTGGGTGACGACGCGATAACTGATCCGGAGTTGCTCGAGGCGCGCCAGACCCAGGCGCGGATTCGCAGCGGTGTCGTGGGAGCCGAAGCGCGGCTGGAGAAAGCCGTGCGCGATGTCGAGAAGACCGCAATCCGGGCACCCTACTCCGGCCGGATTGCCAACCTGGTTGTCGACGTTGGCACCCGCCTCATGATCAACGACTCGGTCGCGAAGGTCGTGGATCTGTCGAGCGTCGACGTGGACGTCCAGGTGCTCGAGAGCGAGATCGCCGCCCTCGACGTGGGGCGGGACGCCACGGTAGCGTTCACGGCCTTCCCCGGCGAGCAGTTCCTGGCCGAGGTCCTGACCGTGAATCCCGTGGTCGATCCAGTGAGCCACGTCGGTCGGGCCACCGTGCGTCTCAGAAACCCCGGAGCTCGGATACTCCCTGGCATGCACGCCAGGGTGCGCATCGCGGGTCGGCTGTTCGAGGACCGGGTGTCGGTGCCGAAGGACGCGATCGTAGAGCGCAGCCGCAGGGAAGTCGTTTTCGTGTTCGAGCCCGAGTCCGAGGGCTCCGAGACGGGCCGGGCCAAGTGGCGATACGTGACGACGGGGCTCGAGAACGAGGATGCCGTCGAGATCGTTCCCTCTGAGGACACCGATATGGTGGATGAAGGTGAGATCGTGCTAGTGGGCGGCCACACCACGCTGACGCACGATGCGATGGTGCGACTGACGAGCGCGGACGAAGGCGCGGGAGGCACCCAGTGACCGGCTTTTGCAGGGTTCTTCAGCAACCCGCCAGGGTGGCCGGAGCCGTAGCGATGCTGTGCGCGGCGGCTCTCGTGGCACCAGTGCCCGCAGCAGCGCAGGAAACGGTGAGTCTCGAACAGGCGCTCCGCACCGCGCTGACTCTCAATCCGAACATCGAGTCGGCCGGAGCCGCCGCCGCCGCCGCCACTTCGTCCCGCTGGGCGGACTGGGGAGCATTCCTTCCCAGGGCCGATGTCCGAGGCGCCCTGTCGCAGACGGACTTCACGACGGTGACCTTCGTGGATCCGACGGGCGTGTCGCAGACCTTGGATAACCCGATCACGGCAACGCGTAAGAGCAGCTCAGCTTCTCTGTCCTTCGGCCTCGCGCTCCTCAATCCTGAGCGCATCGCGAACGTGAAGTCCGGTGCTGCCCGGGAAAACGCCGCTGAGTTTCGACTCACGGCCGCCGAGCGGGTCGTGATTCGGGACGTGAAACGTTCTTACTTCGAGGCTCTCAAGCAGACGCAGCTCCTCGATGTGTCACAGCGCCAGCTCGGGGCCCGGCGCCAGGACTTCGAACTCACCCGAGAGCGGTACAGGATCGCGGCCGCTTCGCGGAGCGACCTGCTCGGAGCCGAAATGGATCTCAGCGACGCGGAAATCAGGGTACTCGACTCGGAAGACGCCCTGTCACGCGCGTTGCGGCAGCTTCAGGTCACCCTTGGTGTGCCGGTGACGAACACGGATCTCGGATCCATCGGAGTGATCGACGTGGACCGGGTGCCTGACGCGGCTCCGCTCAACGCGGATGCGCTGGTCGTATCGGCCCTTGCCGCAAACCCGAATCTGCTCGCACTGCGGGAGGACCGGCGAGCCGCGTCCAGTGATCTGTGGTCGGCAAAGGCCACATACCTGCCTCGAATCGACATCGGCTACACGTTCGGCAGGAGCAAGGAGTTGGGCCGGGACGAGAGTCTGCTCGATTTCTCGCCGGCGAATACGTCGGACGGGTTCGTGATCAGCGGTTCGTGGAACCTGTTCTCAGGCTTCACGCGCAAGCGTCAGACGGCGCAGGCCGACCAGCAGCGGCGGCAGGCGGCGGCGCAGCTTACGGCACAGCAACTGCAGCTCGAGAAGGACGTGCGCGACCTGGTGAAGGAGCTCAAGCGGCGCAGTCAGCGCCTCACGATTCTGGAGCGCAACGTCCAGCTGGCGGGTGAGCGCCTGGAGCTGTCGCGGGAGCAGTACCGCCTCGGCAGTATCCCGTACTTCAACCTGCAGCAGGCGATCGATCGGCTCACGCTCACGGAGCAGTCGCTGTTCCAGGAGCGTTATGACTACCTGATCGGGTGGGCCAATCTCGAAGAGAAGGTCGGCGGAAATCTGAGCACGGGAGCGAGCTGATGGCCCTGTCCGACCTGTCGATCAGGCGCCCCGTCGCCACGGCCATGCTGTATCTGGCCGTTGGCGTGCTCGGTGTAGTCTCGTTCTCCCGCCTCCCGATCGATCTCCTGCCGGACGTTTCTTTCCCGACTCTATCGGTGTGGACGACATATCCGGACGCTGGCCCGGCAGAGGTCGAGCGGTTTGTAACGGAGCCGGTCGAGGCGGTGGTGAGCCGGGTTCCCGCCGTGCGGTCCGTCGACTCGCGGTCGCGCGAGGGGCAGTCTCTCGTTCGACTCCAATTCCACTGGGGGACGGACATGGAGTTCGCGATGCTCCATGTCCGCGAGAGACTCGACAACCTGGCCGGGAGTCTGCCGGAGAGTTCCGAACGGCCGGTCATCCTGACCTCGGACCCGACGAACGACCCGATCATCTCACTCGCGATCACCGGTGCAGACCTCGCCGAGCTCCGCGACCTGTCGGACGCCGTGTTCAAGCGCCGGCTGGAGCAGTTGGACGGCATCGCGATGGCGGCTATCACGGGCGGGCCGGTGCGCGAGATCCAGGTCGAGGTGGACGCCGATCGGTTGGCCGTGAACGGCGTGAGCATCGCGAGGGTCACGGAGGCACTGGACCGGGCGAACTACAGCGCTCCCGGGGGGAGCATCCGGCGAGGCCGTTTCAGATACAGCCTGCGCACGCTGGGCGAGTTCCAGAGCGTCGAGGAGCTCGAGGACGTGGTCGTCGCGCGACCGGAGGGGGGTGGAGTCGTTCGCCTGGGCGACGTGGCGCGGATCTTCGAGGGCGAGGCAGAGCGCGAGACGGTGGCCCGGTTCAACGGCGAGCCGGCGATCGGACTGCTGGTCTACAAGGAGGCGGGCGCGAACACGGTTCGCGTGGCCGACCGTGTTGAGGAGGTGCTGGCTCAGCTGCGGCAGGAGTTCCCCGAGGTGGGAATCCAGGTCGCTTCGAGCCAGGCCACGTTCATCTCGGACGCGATCTTGAACGTCGTCCAGGCGCTTCTCATCGGGGGGGTCCTGGCGTTCCTCGTTCTCTTCCTGTTCCTCAGGGATCCTCGCTACCCGGTCGCCATCGGACTCGCGATTCCGATTTCAGTGATGGCGGCGTTCGCGTTGTGCTATCTGGCGAACGTCAGTTTGAACGTGATGTCCCTCGGCGGTCTGGCGCTCGGCGTCGGCATGCTGCTCGACAATTCGATCGTCGTGCTGGAGAATGTGTTCCGCCACCGGGAGGAGGAGGGCAGGGACGCGGCCGAGTCGGCTTCGGTCGGCGCGAACGAGGTAGCGGGGGCCATCACGGCGTCGACCCTGACAACCATCGCCGTGTTCGGTCCGGTGCTATATGTGAAGGGAGTCGCCGGGGCTCTGTTCACGGACCTGAGCCTTGCCGTGGCGTTCTCACTGCTGGCATCGCTGCTCGTGGCGCTCACGCTCCTGCCCGTCATTGCCGCCCGCATGGGACGTGGGAAGCCCGAGATCGCGGATGAGGACATCGAATCGGCGCGGGAGATCACGGGCCTGCTACCGGTCCGCATCGCCCGGCAGGTCGGCAGGGGGCTGAAGAAGGCGTACCGTTTCGTCGTAGACTCGATCCGCATCACACTCGCTGACCTGTTCGGCGCGATCGGGCGGATCACGGCGGCTGTGTTCCGTCCTCTGCTCGACGCGTTCGACCGCGCTTTCGGGACCTTTGCCGAGAGGTACGAGCGATCGCTGAAGTGGTCTCTCGAGCACCGCGGTCTCGTCATGCTGATCGCCTTTGGTGGCCTCGCCGCGGCCTTGACGGGAGCGAGACTTCTACCGCGCGGCCTGATGCCAGACGTGGACGAGGGGGCGTTCCGGGTGGAGCTGAACCTCCCGGTGGGGACGCCGTTGGAAGTGACGGCGGAAGCGGCGGGCAGGCTGGAGGCCGCGCTGTTGGAGATGGACGGGGTCGAGGCCGTGTTCAGTCGCGCCGGACGTGCTCGCGAGGCGGAACTGGCGACCCGTGAGCTGACGGGCCTTAACAACGCGGCTCTCGACGTGCGTCTCGTCGAGGGAAGTCGCCGGGTGACGGACGTCGTCGACGAGTTCCGGACCCTGGTGAGAGGATTCGGGATCGACCCGCGGGCTGTGTCGATCGAGACCGGTCGAGCGACGTCATTGGGACGGGCACTCGGGGTCGGGGAAGCCGACCTGGCCGTGAAGATCCGCGGGCAGGAGCTCGATAGCCTGGTATTGGTCGCCGAGGAAGTCCAGGTCCGCATCCGGGACCTGCCGCAGATCGAGGACGCGCGGATCGATCTTCAGCTCACCCAGCCGGAGCTCGAGATCGAAGTGAACCGGGCGGCGGCGGCCCGGTACGGACTGTCGGTGATGCAGGTAGCGGACGCAATCGAAGCGTACCTTCGGGGAGCCGAGACCGACCGTCCGTATACCGAGTTCTCGGACAAGATCGATATCCGCGTTCGACTCCCTGAATCGGAGCGTCAGGCGTTGGCGGACGTCATGACCCTGACTCTCGAAGGAGTGCCGATCCGCGAACTGGTCACGGCGCGCGAGGGATACGGTCCCGTGGAGATCCGGCGAACCGAGCAGAATCGCACGGTCCAGGTCCTCGCCGACATTCGGGGTGGCGGAGTCGCCTCTGCGGTCGCGGCGGTCGAGGCCGCGGTGGCCAATGTGCGCCTCCCGACTCTGACCGCGCTGAGGGTAGGGGGGGAGAACGAAGAGATGAGGGAGAGTTTCCGCTCCCTGCTGTTCGCGTTCGGCCTGGCTCTCTTCCTCGTGTTCCTGATCCTGGCCGCGAAATTCGAGTCCCTCATCCAGCCCATTGTCGTGCTCATTTCGGTCCCACTGGCGTCTATCGGCGCCGTGGTGGCGTTGGCGCTGGCCGGCGACGGACTCAACGCGATGAGCGGGATCGGATTCGTGATCCTGATCGGAATCGTCGTGAACGACGCCATCATCAAAGTGGACTTCATCAACCAGAAGCGCGCCGCAGGCGCAACCAAGAGGCACGCTATCCTGGAAGCCGGTCGGTTGCGGCTGAGACCCATCCTGATGACCACGATCACGACCGTCTTCGGTCTTCTTCCCATGGCTCTCGGGTGGGGCGCCGGAGCCGATCTCAGGGCTCCGCTGGCGGTCGCCGTGATCGGAGGCCTGATCTCCGCCACGTTCCTGACACTCATCGTAGTGCCGGTCGCCTACTCGATCTTGGTGACGCCGGGGGAGTCTGTCAGCGCGTCGGCGGGCGCCGGTCCTGGCGAGCGGACTCCGAACGTGTCTCTGGCGGACGCGGCGCTCGGGCCAGCGTTGACGGACGGTTGAGAATGAGACGAGAGGTTGGGGGCGCTCGCACAGAGGTATGCGGCAAGGAGGGAGGCGGCGGGTGATCGATCTGTCCATCAAGCGACCCGTGGCCACGGCCGCGATCTATATCGCGCTCGTAGCCCTGGGAGCCTACAGCTTTCGCCTGATTCCGGTGGAGCTTCTGCCGGACGTCGACTACCCGCGTCTCACGGTCAACGCGACGTGGGGAGGGGCGTCGCCCGAAGCGATGGAGGCCTTCGTTACCTCTCCCCTCGAGTCCGCCGCCCAACAGGTGAAGGGCGTGCGGAAGATCACGTCCACCTCGCGGGCCGATCCCCGGGGCACGGGCTCCAGTGCCGAGATCGACATCGAGTTCGACCGAGACGTGCGCATGGACTTCGCGCAGCTCGACCTCAGCGAGCGGTTCGCGGCCCTGCGGGACGAGCTGCCGCCGGCCGTGCTACCACAGATCCAGCCCTTCGTGCCTCGTGAGTTCTCTGAGGAGGAGCAGCGGTTCCTGAGCTATCAGCTTCACGGTCCGTATACGTTCAGCCGCCTGGCGGAGGTGGCGGAAGAGGAGATCGAGCCGGTCCTGTCCGGCGTGGATGGCGTTGCCGGTGTGGTCATCTGGGGTGGCGAGGACCGCGAGGTAGCGGTCGAGCTGGACCGGCAGAAGCTCGAGGCGCTCGATATTCGTCCGGAGCAGGTGGAGCAGCGTATCCGCGATCTCTCGACTCTGCGGGCGCCGGGATCGCTGGTGCTCGAGGGTCAGCAGGTCACCCTGTCCGTGAGAACTCGCGTCCGGCGTGTATCCGACCTCGAAGACCTGGTGATCCTGCAGCGTCCGGAAGGGGCCGTTCGCCTGCGGGATATCGGCACGGTGCGAGAGCAGACAGGCGATCCGACGTCCTACTTCCGGATCAACGGGCGGCCCACGATCTCGATCTTCGTGAGCCGCGAGTCGGGAACTAACGCCGTTCGGGTCGCGGACGCCGTGAAAGAGGCGGTCAAGCCGCTCGTGGACAGGATGCCGCCTGGCGTGACGCTCGAGCTGGACGTCGACCAGAGTGAGGAGATCGAGAAGCAGCTCACCGATCTGAGGCTGCGCGCGATCGCGGCCGCGATCGTGATACTCCTGGTCCTGACCCTCTTCCTGCGCTCATTCGGCGCGGTACTCATTGTGTTCGCGACGATCGCGTTCAGTGTGCTGATTGCCGTGAACATGCTCTACATCGGCGGCTTCTCGCTCAACGTCCTCACGCTCGCGGGGCTGGCGTGGGGCTTCGGGCTGATCGTGGACAACGGGATCGTGGTGCTCGAAAACGTCGAGCGGCACTCGCATCTCGGGAAGACGCCGAAACAGGCGGCATCCGACGGTGCCCGGCAAGTCATGCTTCCCGTGATCGCGGCCACGGCCACGACGGCTATCGTCCTCGTACCGTTCCTGTTCCTGCAGGGCGAGCTCAGGATCTACTACCTGCCGCTGGCCTTCGCTGTGGCGTTCTCGATCATCGCCAGTCTGTTCGTGGCCTTCACATTCGTGCCCACGATGGCGGGACGTATCCATCACTGGCGTGCCAGGGTGTACGGAGTTCCTGGCCGCAACGGGAGCTCGGAAGCCAGCGGAGAGCCGTTTGCGGAAAGCATGGGGGCGGCCTTCCCCCGGGGGAATCCGAGGAAGGCGGGAGGCGATCCGGCCTACATTCGTGCCTATCGGGCTGTGCTCGGCTTCGCTCTCGACCACCCGATCCTCGTGGTCGTGGTCTGCGTGGCGGCGCTTGGCGGCAGCTGGTCACTGTTCGACAAGCACGTGACCCGCGGAATCCGTTGGTCGGCATTCTGGGGCCAGGACACCTACATCTCGGTCAACGTCAGGTTCCCGCGCGGCGCGGGACTCGAGCGGACCGACGAGCTGGCCCGCGCGTTCGAGGAGAAAATCTCGACGATTCCTGAGGTGGAGCGCTACGAGACCTGGGTGCAGCCGCAGTTCTCATTCATCCGCATCACGTTCCCCGAGGAGCTTGAGACGACGCAGGTACCGGTCGCGATCAAGGAACAGATGGTAGCCTACAGTTACCAGTTCTCCGGTGCCGACGTCCGGGTCTACGGCTACGGGCCGTCCTTCTATGGCGGTGGAAGTAGTCCGCCCAACTACTCGCTCAAGATACTCGGCTACAACTATCTCCAGGTTCAGGAACTGGGTGAGGATCTCGCGGCTCGGTTGGAGCGCTTCAGTCGTATCCAGGACGTGGATCCGAATGCCAGCGGCAGGTGGTACGAGCGGGACAAGGAGTTCGAGTATTACCTCGCGGTGGATCGGGAAGCCCTCGGCGCGCACGACCTCACCGTGGAGGATCTCCTTCGCTTCGTGTCGGCCAACCTGCCAAGTGATCGCCCTCGAGCCCAGGTGCTTCGGGTGGGTGCGGAGGAGCTGCCGTTCGCGGTGAAGCTCGGGGGATACCGGGAGTTCGATCTCGTCGACATGAGGCAACTGCGGATTCCCTCACCCAGCGGAAGGGAAGTGCGCCTGGCGGACGTGGCCAGCGTCGAGCGCCGGAACGTGCTGTCCCGCATCATCCGCGAGGACCAGCAGTACCAGCGCACGGTGGCCTGGGAGTTCAGGGGGCCTCGGAAGCTTGGCGACCTGATCCGAGATGCGGTCGTGGATGCCACGACCCTGCCTCCGGGCTACAGGATCGAAGAAGATGATGACTGGCGCTGGTCGGACGAGGAAAAGACCCAGGTATACATCGCGATCATCTTTGCCGTGCTCCTCATATACATGGTGACCGCGGCCCTGTTCGAGTCGCTGTCGGCTCCGTTCGTCGTGCTGTTGACGCTGCCGCTGGCCCTCATCGGCGTCTTTCTGATCTTTTTCTACGTGGATGCGACGTTTACCCGAACCGCGTACATCGGAACGATTATGATGGGCGGAATCGTGGTGAACAACGCGATCCTCATCGTCTATCACATCGGCGAGCTGCGGCAGAGCATGCCCACTCGCGAGGCCATCCTGCAGGGAACGCTGGAGCGTGTGCGCCCCATCCTCATGACCACGTTCACCACGGTCTTTGGATTGCTCCCGCTGATCCTGTTCGCTCAGTCACAGGATGAAAACATCTGGAACTCATTGGCTCTCGCGACGATAGGAGGTCTCATCTCGAGTACTTTGTTCGTGCTCGTGGCGATTCCGGTGGCCTATCGTTACGTGGTGGCTCGGAGGGCCTGACAACGACAGGGGGCGCATTGAAAGTCATCAGCGATGCGGGCCGAGTCCGTCCTGCGTTCATTCCATCACATCGTTTCCTGATCTGGAGCCTGGCGTGGATCAGCATTTTGACGGGGTGCACGGCCGACCCGGGCTCTGATGACGGAGGGCCGGCAGCACCCGTCTTCGTGTCGGTCACGGATTCGAGTGGCGTCGAGGTCGTCACGAACAGCGGCGAGGGTTGGGATGCCGAGTCGACCTGGCGGATGGAGCCTGATCTCCAGGTGGGCGAGCTCGACGGTCCGCTGGCGTTCGGACGGATATCGTGGGTTGCGCCCGCTCCCGACGATGGGATGCTCGTGCTGGACGCGCAGGCACACCTGATCCATCTCTTCGATAGTGACGGGCACCTGGTCAGGAGTTTTGGAGGGGAGGGGGACGGTCCGGGAGAGTTCCGGCGGCCGGCGGCCGTGATGGCGATCGACGGTGGCCGCGTCGCTGTGTCCCAGGGTTTCCCGCCGGTGCTGCACTGGCTGACACTGGACGGAGAGCACCAGGGCACGACGCGACTTCCCGGTGCGCGTGACGGAGCAGGGACTCGTACCGCGGGATCGTTCGGGTTGTGGCAGGTTACTCCGGCGGGCCGTGTATTCGTTCAGGCCCAGGTCATCGATCCCGGAGCCGAGGACGGCGAGATGCCGGTCGTCCTGCTCGAGGTCGATCCAGATGGCGCATCCGCGCCGGATACGATCGCTGAGTGGACGTGGAAAGCCGGCTTCGGGGACGAACCGATCCGAATGTTCGAACCGGTCCACACCTGGATGCCGAGGTCTGACGGGATCGTCGTCCTCTCGCCCGGACTCCCGTACGAGCTTCAGTGGCACGACGCCTCCGGTGGGCTGCGCCGGATCGTGCGAAGGGACCTGGACTCGGCGCCGGTGACCAATCGCCACCGGGAACTGGCGGTGGCCGAGATGCGCGAAGGGATGGAGTCAGGTGGAGCGCCGGACGACATGATCGAAGATATGCTGGATCGAGTGGAGTTCGACGCGGTCCTGCCGCCTGTTCTGCGGGTATGGGTCTCCGAACCGGACGGCCGGGTCTGGGTCGGCGTGCATGATGCCGATCGACTTGACTCGGAGGGGGGAGGGCTATTCAGCGGTTGGGTGAACGCCTGGGACGTCTTCGAACGTGACGGGCCGTACCTGGGGAGAATCCCGGCACCCGATGGTTTCACGCTGCGGGTGGTAACGCAGGACGCTCTGTACGGGGTATGGGAAGACGAGTTGGAGGTACCCTTCGCGCGTCGCTACCGGGTCGTGAGGCCGGACACCAGAATCAGCGGGGACTAACGAATCCGCGAAAGACAAGAAGGGGCGACAGCCGCGGTCGGCTTGTCACCCCTCTTGGTTTGAACTGGCAGAGGACCTCCCGGAGGAGGATCAGTCGTTGTCCGGTTGTACGTTGGTCCGTCCCCCAGGCGCTTCGGTCGCGCCGGCGCGGCGATGCAACTCCATCCAGCCTTCGCGGTGGGCATCGTCCCAGCACAAACCGCTGTACCGAGAACCGTCCGACTCCCGCTTTGCCAAGGTACAGCTCACCCAGTAGTCCTCGCGCAGCAGCATGCCGAACGAGAAGTTGTCGACGGGCGGCTCACCGGCCGTGACGATGTTCTTCCACTGGATTTGCTGACCGCCCATCACTAGCTGGCCCTGCGGCTTCTTGGTCTGAATCTGCAGGACGATATCCACGGCTTGGGCATCCTTGGTCACATGCCGTACGCCGGCCGGAAGCTGCCCGATCGGGGTCCAGGAACCCTTGTACGATGCAACCGTCATGTCCTGCCCCTGGGCCTGCGGCGTCCACACGAACATCAGGGCCAGAGCTGCTGCAACAACGAACTTCTTCATCGAGGTCCTCCAGGTGAGGTCGTCTCGGGTGTCGATCCGAACACCGAAAAATCACTGATGCGACGTTAGCGGGCAAGGTGCCCGTAGGCAAGGCATGTGATCGACGCCGCATCCGCTCGTCGGTCGAGGCCCGGCTCGCGTGTTCTGTTGCGGTGACGAAAACGTACCGTAGCTTGCACCCTCGCTTCTCAAGCCGGAGTGGCGGAACTGGCAGACGCGCCGGACTCAAAA
>CAXMRU010000297.1:0-4062 GCA_964195715.1 Akkermansiaceae bacterium
CCTCACGCTCGAGCCGCTGCCGCAGGCTCTCGCCCTCCACATAGGGCATCACGTAGAACAGCAGGCCGTCAGCCTCACCCGAGTCGTGGAGCGGAAGTATGTGGGGGTGGTTGAGGCCGGCGACCGTCTCTATCTCTCGCAGAAATCGATCGGCTCCGACCGCGGCGCCTAGCTCGGGGTGAAGGACCTTGATGGCGACTTTGCGTTTGTGCCGCAGGTCCTCGGCGAGGAACACCACGGCCATTCCGCCGCGGCCGATCTCCGACTCGACGGCGTAGCGGTCGGCAAGTGCCTGGCTCAGACGTTCGAGCAGGTCGGCCATGGGCCCTGAGCTCGTGTCGGAGGATTTGGGAAGAGCGTAGCCTCGAAACGAATGTACGAGCGGGCAACGATCCCGGCCAACGCGCGGCTCACGCGATCAGGCGGAACCCTTTGGGCTGGCACCCGAATTCTTCAGGGCGCTGCCGCTAGTGCCTCATACTCTGTCCGCACTATCGCAAGCCTGTCACTAAGTCAGAATAACGCATTCAAACAGACCCGGATTCAGACCCAAGCTGATCTCTCTTAACCTCCTGCACTCACCACTCCAGATCCATCGCCCAGATGTCACTGTCGTATTCGGAGATCGTGAGATAGAGGCTCCCCGGACCCACGGTGAGTAAACCGGCGAACACGATCAGAGAAGTATCGTCGAACGCGACTACCTTGGTAGCATTCCCCCCGTTGGCCGGGATCCACCACACGCCCCGAGAGCCGTCCTCATAGGTGCCGAGGGAATAGATCCTCGAGCCGTCAGGTGAGAACTTTGGGAGAGCGCCGAGGTTCTGTAGGCCGGTTGTCGAGGGATCGTAGCGCAAGAGGACCTCTCCATCCCTGGACACTCGCGCCCATTCGTCCCTTGGCGGCGCCAAGCACACCAGGCTCAGACCGTCGGGAGCCCAATCGGGGTAGGCACATCGAAAGTCGGTCAGTTTAACCGGGTCGTTCCAAGGCATGTCCACGCTGTCCCGCGATACGATCCAGACCTTCCAGGGCTCCACGCCCTGGGGTCCGTTCGAGTGGAAGGCGATGGCGAGTCCATTCGGCGACCAGTCAGGTGCGCGGTCAACACCGGGGAAGTCTGTGAGCTGCTCCGGCGTGCCCCCGTCCGCCGACACGACGAATACGGCTGCGCTTCCGGTTCCGGAATGGAATGCGATCTCGGTGCCATCCGGCGACCAGTCAGGATCGTACTCAATGCCAGTAACATCAGCGACCAACTGCTGGCGTCCACCGTCTACCGGCTGCTTGTAGATGTCAAACTCTCCCCGGCGGTTCGAGTCGAAGACGATCCACTCGCCGTCGGGGGATAGGCTGTGGTTCTCAATCACCTGATTGCCCTCGGTGACCGGGACCGCGTCGCGGATCGAGACCGAACCGGACAATGGATGAGGAATCGACCAGATGTTCTGCGCTACCGTGAACTTGGAGTAGGCGAGTCTCCTGCCATCCGCTGAAATAGAGATGGAGTGGGCATCCGAGGAAGGAAGTACACTTCGGGGAGTTCCTCGTGGTCCTTCCGGTCCTACCTCGACTACGTAGATACCTCGGGGACCGTCCCGATCGGACACGAACAGGAGATGACGGCTGTCGGGAAGCCATTGGGGGCTCACGTTCATGTGCTCTTCGTCCGCCACCCGAACCGGTTCTCCGCCGTTGGCATCCAGGATCCAGATGGACGCATTGGCCACGTTCGCGCTGGTTCTCCACAAGGAGTTTCCGTTCACGTAGGCGATCAGTCGCCCGTCGGGTGACCAAGCGATCGAGTGCGGCTGCGGATCCACCACGTGAACGCCCAGCAACTCAGGCTCGCCTTGGTCGGCCGAATAGGCGAAGATGCTGTCCCCAACCACGAACGCCACGCGCGTTCCATCCCCGGACCATGCGTAGCGGTCCGACGCGCGCGGGACACCGACGGTCCGGACGGAGCCACCGCGACTTCCCACTTTTTTCCAGTCACAGCCCGATCCGAATCCGTACGCGATTCCGTCCATACAGGCCAAGAAGCGAAGCGACGCGCCGTCAGGCGTCCACGCGGGGAGCCAGTGGAGTCCGCCTAACTCCTCGCCGGGGAGCGTCTCACCGCTGCTCCCGGCTTCGATGGCGCTCCGCACTACGATTCGTGTGTTCCCGATGGGGCCCGCGATGTACGCCACCTCGCTCCCGTCCGGCGATATGGCGGGCTGGAACTCAAGGCCGGGGTCGTTCGTCACAGGGGTGATGTTCGATACCGTGAACTGTAGTGGCCCGCGTGCGAGCCAACCGCTCGAGAGCCATACCATCGCGCCAGCCATGACGACCGCGCCCGCCAGGAATACTCGCACGCCAACACGCCACACCCTGCGCGCTCCCGAGGGCCGCGATGTCTGGTGCTCCGTCGTCGGCACCTCCACGTGTGCCGCTGGCGTAGCCGCGAACAGGGCAGCTTGCAGCGCCTGCCCGAACTGAGAAGCCGTGGCGTACCGATCCGCAGGAATCCGCGCCAGCGCACGAGCGATCACGTGGTCCAACGCCACCGGCACGGTGTCCCGAAGGGTGTGCAGCGCCGTTGGAGTCTCTGACAGCCGGCGGGCTTGGATCATCTGAGGTGTCGCGCCGGTCAGTGGCGGCTCGCCGGCCAGCATCTCGTATAGCACGCAGCCGAGCGAATAGATGTCCGTGCGCCCGTCCAGAGTCTCCTGCGCGGTGGCCTGCTCCGGGCTCGCGTACAGGGGCGTCCCGACTCCGAGACCGGTGCTCGTGACCCGCTCCTGCTGCGCTGCCTCGACTGCCCTCGCAATGCCGAAGTCAGCTATCGTCGCGTGTCCCTCGGCGAGCAGGATGTTACCCGGCTTGATGTCCCGGTGGACCACTCCCTTCCGGTGCGCGTAGTCGAGGCCGTCGGCTACCTCGACGGTGATCCGCACTGACTCGTCCACCGCCAACTGCTTCTCACGGTCGAGACGCTGCCGGAGCGATTCACCCTCGGCGTAGGGCATCACGTAGTAGAGCAGCCCCTCCGCGTCACCTGAGTCATAGAGCGGTAGTATATGGGGGTGCTGCAGACCGGCGATGATCTCGATCTCGTGCAGGAACCGTTCGGCTCCGAGCGTAGCTGTCAGCTCTGGATGCAGGACCTTGATCGCGACCTTGCGCCGGTGTTTCAGGTCCTCGGCGAGGAAGACCACGGCCATGCCGCCACGGCCGATCTCCGACTCGACGGCGTAGCGGTCCGCAAGTGCTGATCTGAGTCGTTCCAGGAGTTCGGGCATGCAGCCTCTTATTGAACGAGGGGTGCGATCAATATAGGGGAGACTGGCTCGAAACGCCGCTCAGGTGCACGAGGTAAGACGCTTGTTCGGCGGACTTACTGGGAACAGAAACTGACCCGGCGGGCCAGAAGGCCGAGGTCAAATGTGGCAATTTGGCGGCCACAAGACACTGGATACCAACAACTTACGAGACACGCCTGGAGGGACTCGCCGCTGCGCGGACGCGCAGCATTCCGAGCATCGCCGCAGGCGAGCGCAGGACTACCCCCAGCCTTCTGGTCCGAAGTCGGCCTCGAAACAGCTCAAAATACTGTGAAATACAGTACGAATCGGGCCTACCTACTGTATTCTAACGTATACCAAGCCCGGTAGTACGGTAGAGTAACGCATTCAAACAGACCCAGATTCTGACCCAGGCTGATCGAGTCACCTACTGGTTGCCGCGAGCCGTAAGAGCCTGAAAGCGCGGGTGGTCGCGCAGCGGGTCCCAGCTGGGATCGATTCGGAGCCGGGCCACGCTGAGAGGCCCGGGCCGTGACAGCAGCACTTCCAGCTCGTCGATCGCCGCGTCGGATTCCCCCACCATCGCCGTAGATGCGGGCCAGTGCCTCGAGGTGCCACGTGCCGATCAAGGCGTCCTTGCTGAGCGGAAGGAGATCGACGGCCGTCCGGCCTTCTCGAACCGCCTCGGCCTCGCGACCCAGTCCGGCCAGGGCGATGCCCAACGCGCTGTGTGCCCTGGAGTCATCCGGATTCTCTTGCAGCCACGACT
>CAXMRU010000298.1:0-3698 GCA_964195715.1 Akkermansiaceae bacterium
TCAGGCGCCGACCGTTAGAGGGCGAGGTAGGAGGAAAAGCCTTGTCCCACCTGATGCGGCTGGTGGTTGCATCCACGGCGCATGGCGCCGCAGTTCTCTTCTTCCCGGTCCTGGTCCGGCAGCAGAAGCGCAACATCGTTATATGGCAGGTTGCTGGTCTTGGCACGGGCATGACAAGAGACCAATGACTCAGAGCCCTGGAAGCGGGAGGCCGAACCTCGGAAGTACAGGTTGGCTGGCCATTTTCGGCACCATGGCTTCCCATCTGGGGGACCTGGAGGGGCAATGGATCTCGTCGTAACCGGAGTTGTGGCAGGCGTGTTGGGGACGGTGGCGATGGATTTGCTGAACAGTCTCGGCACCCGAACGGGGACGCTCTTGAAGATCGACGTGGCGATGATTGGGCGGATGGCCGCGGGATGGGTACACGGGCGCTTCCGCTATGGACATCCAGGAGAGATGACTCAGGTCGCGAACGAGACGCTCTACGGGTATGTCGCGCACTACACCATCGGTGTGGGCCTCGCGGTCCCGTACGTGCTCGGGTGGGATCTCTTGGTTGGAGGGTCCGCCTCGCCGGTATGGGCTCTTGTTTATGGTGTCGCGACGACGGCAGCTTCCTACTTCTTCCTATACCCATCCATGGGACTGGGTTTATTTGGCAGGCGGTCTCCCGAAGGAGTCAGGGCCGTTCTTTCCCCCCTCGCCAACCACATTTTCTACGGAGTGGGTCTTGCGGCAGGGGTCGCACTGATGTGAGTGCTTGGGCAGGCAGAATGCGCGGGGCGCAGGTCAGGCGCCGACCGTTCGGCAGCTTAGAAGAGGAGGCGGAACATGAAGTTGGTCATCTTCGGATCGACCGGTAGCATAGGCCACCAGCTTGTCGTGCAAGCTCTTGAGCAGGAGCACACGGTCACTGCGTTTGCGCGCAATCCAGCGAAGCTAGAAATCGAACACGCTAACCTGACGGTAGTTCAAGGCGATGCACTGGATTCCGCATCAGTGGAAAAGGCTGTGGACGGACAAGACGCAGTGCTGTGCTCGCTCGGGGCGGGGGCGAACGGGACAATTAGATCAGAGGGGACGCGGAATATTGTTCGGGCGATGGAGAATGCTGGCGTCAGTCGCTTCATTTGCCTGTCAACCCTCGGCGTCGGGAACAGTCGGGCCAATCTGAATTTCTTCTGGAAGCACATCATGTTTGGGCTCCTCTTGCGTCGAGCGTACGCAGATCACGCAAGCCAGGAGGACCATGTCACGGAAAGCCGCCTGGACTGGACTATCGTTCGCCCAGGAGCCTTTACGGACGGGAATCGTACCGGCGTGTATCGCCACGGCTTTCTAGGCACCGATAAGACGATCAAAGGAAAGATCTCGCGCGCCGATGTGGCCGACTTCATGTTAAAGCAGTTAACGGATCGAACGTACCTCCATGAGACGCCGGGCCTCTCGTATTGAATATCCGCTGCCACGACTGCAAGGCGCTGCCGAACAAAGCGTTACAGCGGACGTTACCCGGCTCGCCTTCTTGCTGGGGCTGGAGCCGACCGGGTTCGAACCGGCGACCTTCAGCTTGGAAGGACTAGTCCGGCCTCAGACCAGCCCCGGTGAGCCCTGAGAAATCAGCGAATCCACCTCTGCGACCACGGTGGGCCACGGTCAGCCACGGTGGAGAACGGCACAATTAAAGGCACACTGGATGGACTCGGCGAAGAACTGCTGGTAGGACTTCACGGCTGGGTGGCCAGGATCGTTGGTCGCCGCCTGTCGCCCGGCAGGGTGCGTACCAGCCGTGCGTCTTCCAGGTCGCGGCTCTCGATCAGGGCTAGAAGCCGCTCGTCCTGGCGCAACGAATCCATGACCGGCGACCACAGCTCCCATGCCACGTTCCCGGGTGGTCCCGAATCAGACACCCGTACCAACACCGAGATCGCGCTGTCGGGTTCGCCCAGCATCATCCAGTGAACCGGCAACAGCGCGTGGCGCATCCCGAGAGGAACGCGAGCCGGCTCACCAACCGCAACAGCCTCGACGAACTCGGTGATCTGCGATTGTGCGGGCGGGGTGGGAGCGGCGTCGGGGGGATCGACGCCGTAGAAGTCTAGGCGGCTCCCTGCCTCAGCCGCGCGTTCGTAGGCTGTCCTGGCTTCGTCGGTCATGCCGACGACCAGCAGCTCGCCGCCGACATTCGCCCACAACCCAGGCCTGGAGGCTTCGATATCTCGTTCAGCCCCAAGGCGGAATACAGCCACGGCTTCCTCACGGCGATCATCCATGACAAGGGCCGAACCGAGGACAAAGAAACGGACAGGGGTGGGATCCAGCGCCGCCGCCCGATCGGCCGCGATGACCGCTTCCGCGACCCGACCTCGAATGAGCAGCAATTCCGCGTACTGCATATAGGCCTCGGCGAGATCCGGATCCATGCTCAGGGCTCTGAGATAGTGCGCCTCTGATTCCGCCCACTCGCCGCGATCCCGCTGGACGCTTCCCAGCGCGACGAAGGCGGAAGAATTCTCGGGATCCAGAGCCAGGGCTCTTCCGGCCGCCTCCTCCGCGTCATTGAGAGTCTGTGCTATCGCCTCGGTATCGCTGGATGCGGCGCCCAGCGCTTCCGTGTACCAGACCCGGATTTCAAGAACTTCGGCCAGCGCCGCCCAGGAGGGAGCCCAGGCCGAGTCCCTGTCGATCGCCGCTTCGAAGAGTCGTTTTGCTTCGACAAGACCCAGGCCGCGCTGACGCATATGAGTGCGGCCGGCGAGGTACAAGTCGTACGCCTTGAGATCCCCCGTGGGCGTCACGAGATCGGACGAATCCTCGAGACCCAGCGGAATGGTCAGGGCCTCGGCGATCGCCTGCGCGATCTCGCTCTGGATCGCGAACACGTCCACAAGGGCCTTGTCGTACTGTTCAGACCAGAGGTGCGTTCCGTCGGAGGAGTCGATCAGCTGGGCCGTGATGCGCAGCCGGTCGTCCGCCTTGCGGACGCTGCCCTCGACGAGGTAGTCGACTCCCAGCTCAGCGCCTATCTCCCGCAGATCTCTGTTCTCTCCCTTGTAGGCAAACGCGGATGTGCGGCCTGCGACTCGAAGGTCGGAGATCCCTACCAGCGTGTTGATGACTTCCTCCGTCATCCCATCACTGAAGTACTCCTGTTCCTCGTCGGCGCTCATGTTCACGAACGGGAGCACGGCGATGGAGGGCCGCGAGTCGTCGGTCGGATCCGCAAACGCAAGGCGGACATCCGCAGACCCTGATTCGCCGGTTGAATCCGCGACCGCGGCCGTCTGCCTACCCATCCACCAGCCACCGAACAGCAGACCTACCCCCGCCAGGGCCAGCAGGCCGGGCATCCACCGGCGCGAAGCGGTTTGCGCCAGAATCTCCGCTATCTCCTCCGGAGTGGCATCCTCCGTGCGCTTCATCCCCTCCGGAGTGGAATCGAACGCCCAGGCCAACACGATCGCGATCGGGAACCCGATCAGGACGAGGAACGTCGTGATCCGCAGCACCTGGTCGGACAGTCCCATGCCCTGGGCGAGAAGGTCCGCGACCTGCAGCAGAACGAATGCAGTCGCCCCATACACCGCCATCACCCGAAATACGCGGCGACGCTTCAGCTCCGCGAAGAACCGCTGGTAGCCCTGGGTATTTGTCATGCGGGCAAGATCGCGGATGTGGGGAACGGTGGGAAGGGC
>CAXMRU010000299.1:0-2512 GCA_964195715.1 Akkermansiaceae bacterium
CCCGCCTCATCTTCTGGCCAGGCTCGGAAAGACGGATCCATATCCCTTGTTCGATCGAGCGCTGCGCGCACGGGCGGCGCCCACGATCGAGACTCTCCTCGTCTCGTCACGGGCCAGTTCCAGGGGGTGGCTCGACGGAGAGTCGTTGGCGGCCCACTACCGAGACGTCCGCGACGGCGGAGAGGAATGGCACAGCCTGTGGTGGGCTCTCAGCACGGAGGCGTGGCTTCGCCAGTTCCACGGTTGAACTCTTGATGCCGGGCAGGGAGAGCAACTATAGCAGGGTTCTTCAGCAGCCTCTCAGGTGTGGCACGATGGATGCGGATCGAACCCGGGTGAATTCTGACGTTCAACGGGCTGACTACATTCGCCGGGGACTCGCTTGATCAAACTTTCGGATGACACTCGGCTACGTCTCGCAGACGATAACGTGTGGTCTCAGCTCGGGGAGGAGGTCGTGATTCTCGACCTCGCCTCGAGTTCCTATCTTGGCCTCGACGATGTCGGTGCGGCGGTGTGGGACATGCTCACCGAGCCACGCCGGGTGGATGAGCTGGAGACCAATATCGCCGCGGCTTACGAAGTGGATCTCCGCGATTTGAGCAGAGATCTGCGTCCGTTTCTCGAGGAACTCGTGACCCGGGGACTCTTGGTGCTCGATGAGGAAAAACCTGAGCCGGTTCCGTGAGCTGAACTCGGAAAAGCGGCGCGCGGTCACGCGTGCCGGCCTGCTGATCGCAGCGATCAGAGTCGGGCTCGCGGTCCTGCCGTTTCGCCGTATGCTGCGGGCTGTACGGCGTGCGGCCAGGCCGCGTACCGGGTCCCGGCCGCGGTCGGGGCGGCCCTCGCAATTCGACAAGGATCTAGCAGTATGGGCCGTCGAGGCTGCGGGCCGGCGGTTGCTGACCAGTAATCCCTGCCTTCCCCAGGCGCTTGCCGTGTTGTTCCTGTTCCGCCGGGCCGGGGAAGATGCCGAGCTGCACATGGGCGTCAGTCGAGACGGGGATGGTCCGTTCGAGGCGCACGCGTGGATCGAGAGCGATGGTAAGGTGGTTATCGGAGGGGACGTGCCCATCGAAGGCTATGCTCGCCTGCAGGGTCTGGATACGGGGTGTCTGTGAAGTCGCGACGGCGCATTCCGATCGCCCGGAGGATCGCCGTCTCCCTCCGGCTTCGCAGGCCGCTCGTGCTGGTGTGGCAGAGCGCGCCGGGCTGGACCATCCTCAGCATATCGCTCGTCTTCGTGCAGGCGGTGCTGCCTCTGGCAGCGCTATACGTGATGAAGCTGATCGTGGACTCGGTCACCGCCGGGCTGCTGACCGAAGCCGCGGCACCGTCGTTCGCGCACGTGCTCGTGCTGATTGGCGCCGCTGCCGTGATCGGGCTCGCTACCACCGGTGCGCGCTCGCTGGCCACCCTGGCGACCGCGGCCCAGAGCGAGGCGGTGACGGACCGCATGTTCGGCGTGCTGCACCAGAAGTCCGTCGGCGTCGATCTCGCCTACTACGAAGACCCTCGGTACCACGACACACTTCACCGCGCACAGCTCGAGGCTCCTTACCGACCGCAGAAGATCCTCGGTTCGTTGACGCAGGTGGTGCAGAGCGGGGCGACGCTCGTGGGAATAGTCGGTTTGCTGGCCACGGCGCACTGGGTGCTCCCGCTGCTGCTTCTCGTGGTCGTCATTCCCGCCTACGGGGTCCGCGTCAGAGACTCCGATCGCAGATACGAGTGGCAGCGCCGGCGGGCGGAGACCCAACGCAGGACCCTGTACCTCGACCGACTGCTGGTACACGAAGACCACGCGAAAGAGGTGCGCATCTTCGGTCTCGGCCCCGAGCTGATTCGACGGTTCCGTGGACTCCGCGATCAACTCCGGTTTGAGAGCCTCAAGCTGGAGAGTCTCCGCACCCGCGGCGACGTGCTCTCGCAGGTTCCCGCGGCCGCGGCTGCCTTCGCTTCCTATGGCCTGATCGCCTACCGCACGATGTCGGGCGCCCTGACGGTTGGAGATTTCGTGATGTATCTCGGGGCTATCCAACGCGGCCTGGGCCTCGTACAGACGGTATTCGGAGGCCTCGGCAGCCTGTATGAGAATAACCTGTTCCTGTCGACGCTGGACGATTTCCTGTCCCTGGAGGAAGCGCTCGAAGAGCCCTCGTCACCGCGATCGGTCCCGCGCGAGATCAAACGTGGCTTCGCCGTCGAGGCGGCTCAGTTCCAGTATCCGACCGGGACCCGGCTGCTCCTCGACGGGGTGGACCTTCACATCGCACCCGGCGAGATGGTCGCCCTGATCGGAGCAAACGGATCCGGTAAGACCACGATCGCCAAACTCCTGTGCCGACTCTACGATCCGACCGAGGGGCTCGTGACGCTCGACGGCATCGATGTCAGGGAATTCTCGAAGGAGGAGTATCGCAAAGAAGTCGCGGCCATCTTCCAGGACTTCGTGCGATATCAGATGTCCGCGCGGGACAACATCGGGTTCGGCGACGTACTGGGCGACCCC
>CAXMRU010000300.1:0-13413 GCA_964195715.1 Akkermansiaceae bacterium
GATTCAGGTCCGCCTGCCTCGCCAGTACGGCCTTGCCAAGCGGCACTTCGGCTGCTCCCAGAACGCGGAGAATACGAACGTTGGTCTCCGTTCCCAACACTTCGTTGAGCGGGTTTCGCAGGGCGCTCTGTGACTTCGCCGGAGGTCTCATGTTCTCGCTCGGCTGGATAGGTGAGGCACTTCCTATTCAGCTAAACATCAGTGTGAACGCGAATATAGTACCGCTAACCGTACTTAACTACGCTTGTCAGTATTATAATATTGATTTTCGCCGGTCAGTCAAGGAAGGTGATTGCCCGGCATCACACGCTTGAGCGCGCGTCGGGCCTCTTCGACCATGGGCCGCAGTTTGGGATCACATTCGCGCCACAGGTCGATGAAGCGTTCGTAGTGCTCGGCCGCCTTCCCGGGCTCGCCGAGTCGGTCGTAGATCTCGGCGCGCCGCAGGTGGGACATGGCCAGATACGGGGAGTCGTACTCGGTAACCGTGTTCATCGTGGCGTACCAGCGCAGCGCCTCGTCGTCGCGCTCGAGCCGTGAGTAGATTTCCCCGCGCAGGAAACGATCTTCGGGGCCGGGATAGAACGGAGCGGCGTATAGCCACTGGATCCTGATGCGCCTCGGCTGCGCGTCCAGGGATTGTAGCGCTTCCTCCAGCCGGCCTTGCGCGAACCGCACGTGGGCCTGGAGGCTCAGGGCACGATCGACGGCGAAGCTGAGGGCCTCCGGCGGGTTTCCCAGCGCCTCCAGTTCCTCCGCGTAGCGCAGCGCTTCCTCGAGATTCCCGAGCCCGAGGCTCAATCGGCCGAGCGCGTACAGTTGAAGCTGTGGCGCCAGGATGTCGTGGGCCCTCTGTCGTGTCCCCGACACGCTGGGGTGAATCTGGTCGACCTTCCAATTCGAGATGGGTGGCCGGAGGGCTTCCAGGTCCTCCCGGGCGACGGGCGAAAACGAAGCGGAGCCCCACAGGGCGCGGTACAGGTCAGCCCACATCGGGTAGATCTCGCCGACCCCGTCCAGCTCCGTCCACGCCGAGCCCCAGCGACCGAGGGACACACCGTAACGGGCGCTTCGAAGGGATATTTCACCGGCTCTCCTCTCCACCGACAGGGCGTCGATGTTCCGGAGCCGATGCAGGCTCGCCGCGGCCTGGAAATCTCCCCGGGTTTTCGCGAGGTGGCCGGCCGCCAGTGCAACCTCGAATCCGACCGACCGCGGGGCCTCGGCGAGTATAGCCTCCTGGGCCTCTGCATCTCCCGACCCGAACGCTCGCACGGCTCGAGTCGGAAACCTGGAGTCCCCCCCCCACAGCGTGTCGAGGAGGGCCCAGTTGCCGTCAGCCGCGGCCCACCACATCGCGCCGGACCTATGATCGGGGTCGTGCGGGTCCAGCCGATACGCGCGCAGGGCCGCCGCACGGACATCCCGCATGGGTCTTCCATAGAACGGGTAGAAAGAACCCGACCAGGCGAGAAGCCACCACGCCTGGACGTCGTCGGGGTAGTCGGCGAGGACCAGGCGGCTGAGCCGCTCCGCTTCGGGCCCGTTGCCCTGCATGATCTCCGAGTTGGCCCGCAGCACCCGCTGGATGCGAAGGGGCAGATTCCCGCTGTGACGTACCGCACGCCTGGCGGCCTCCACGCCGGCGTCCCACTCCGGGATGATCCACCCGCCGGCGACTCCCCAGCCGTACCAGGCGAGCGCGAACGTGGAGTCGATCTCCGCCGCTCTCCGGAACGCGACAACCGCCGAATCGAAAGCGAACCTTCGTCGCTTGGCGACTCCATCGAGGTAAGCCTTGAGTGCGCTCAGCGAGTCGGTCGTGCGAGCCGCGATGCCGTGGTACTCCCGGTCGGTCCCGATCAGCCCCAGGAGGAGCTTCCGACCCAGGCGGTCGAGGAGGTTGAAGAACTGGTCGGCCTCACCCTCCACGGAAGCCACCGCACCGATGCCTCCATCCTCATCCAGGGAGTGGAGCCGGGCGTCGATTCTCAGTCTACCCTCAAGCTCCACCACCTCGCCCGTGACGTAGTGACGGGCGCCCGTCCGGTCGGCGACCGCCCTTGCCCGGTCACCTTCGAAGTTCGTCGAGTCCAGCCGGTCGGCGACGCTGGCCACGGTTTGGGGGTGGGCCGTACTGAGATCGCCGACCCCGTCCAGCATCGTGCTGACCAGGCTGGCCAGGGACGCGCCGAGGTAGGCGTATTCCTCGCCTCCACTGTAGTCGAACGGCAGGACGGCGATGCGAAGAGTCGGGTCGACCCCCTCGAGATCCGGCACCGACGCGTTGGATCGGTCCAGGTAGGCCGTACGCAGGACCGCGAAGGAGCCCACGAGCACGACCGCGCTGGTGAGGGCTAGGATCACGGTGCGCCGTCCCCGCGCCGATGGACGGCTGCTGACCGCGATCGCTGAATCTGTCTCGGCCCCAACCAGACCCTGGCTTCTGCCGGCACTGACCACTTCGGCCCGCGGTGGGTCCTCCCGCAGCCAGCCAGCGAGAGCCGTTACGTCCTCCGGAGGCTCGGCGTCCAGCTCTTCTCTCAGGAACTGCGTGTGCTCCTCGGCCTCCTGTACCGCGTTGGCCGGATCGCCGGAAGACGCCAGGGCCCACATGCGGCGGACCACGTAGCGGGAGTTGTAGGGATCGTGCGAGATGAGCAGCTTCCACTGCCGGGCCGCCTCGATGTAGTCCTTCCGTTCCTCCGCGCCCGTGGCCAGTGCCTCCCGGGCTTCCGCGGCCATGTCACCGAGACGCCGGCGCTCCGATTCGGCCCAGTGCTCGAAATCGGGCGCGTTTCGGACGCTAAAACCATCGAGAAACGGTCCCGAGTAGAGAGCAAGCGCCGCCTCCATCTCGCCGCGCTCGACCAGGGCCTGGAATTCGATCGCGTCGCACGTCACGAAGCTCGCGACGAGCCGGAGTGCGTCGCCCTCCGAGGACAGCGTTTCCGCCCCGAGGGCCTTCCTGAGCTGATAGACGGCCTCCGACAGGAGATGCCGCGCCCGCTCCGCCTCGACGTCCGGCCACAGATAGCCGATGAGCTTTTCCCGGCCCACGGCTCCGTTCGGAGTAGTCGCGAGCAGGACCAGGAGGGCCATTCTCCGGGCCTGCGCAGCTTCGCCGACCACGGGACCGGATTCGGTCCGAAATGACGCGCCGCCAAGTAGTTGCAGCGAGACCATCGGGCACACCCATCGTGAGATTGATTCTCGCCTGAAAAGAGCCTGACGGGCGTTCACCATCCTGGGGCACGGAGCCTGGGAACGCGATCCGTCGTCGTCGGGGGGTGACGAGCCGGACTCTCGGGCGAATCCGCAGAATAAGATAGCAGCGCGACCGTGGGGCCGCGAACGCGCTGCAGCCGGTCCGGCAGGCCTGGCGTGCCCTCCGATTGCCGGGGGCGACCACGTCGGGTCGGTCGGGCTGGACGAAGCCACCCGGCAATCACACAGGAGGTGTACCATGCGCTGGCAAATCCCAATCGTAGTCCTGCTCGTGGCAGGGCTTGCTGTATCCTGCGACCAGGCACCGACCGCCGCCGAAGACTCGGCGTCCGACGTTCCGTCGATCCTGATGAGTGCCGATGGAAACAACGGTGCCGTCAGGTGGATTCCCGATCCAGAGTGCACTGTCTTCGACGGCGACGGGAATCCTTTCTGGGTGGACTGCAGGAACCAGATTGCCACGTACAGCCGTAACGGCAACGCCATAGCGGTCGTACAGGCGACCGGGGTGCCAAATACCACCGGGAAGGTAGTTAAATGGGACGCTTACGATCCGCCCCAGGTCATGCTTGACTGGAACGGGCTGGATGAGCCGCCCGCACCGTGCTTCGTGCTGGGTCCCGAGGGAGAGGGGCTGTTCACGCTCAACTGGCAGGCCATGGTCACGCCCGGGGGACACGGCAGTCTTATCTGCCACTACGCAAAGAAGTGGGAGTACCAATGGCCGGACTAGTCGCTGCAGAGTGAGCCCCGGTGGCTACCGGGCATGGCGAACGAAGACGCCGCTCTCGACCATGAGCCGGGGGCGGCGTTTCGCCGTTCGATCTGGCGGTGGACTACATGGTGTTCAACGTGACGAAGGACGACATCAGGGTCCGCATGGCGGCAGTCGACGAGGACATCTGGCCACTGCCATCGGTCTACCCGCCTAAGGCTGCCGATCCGTCGCAGAGGGTCGGGTTCTCGGACTACATCAAGGGCGGACGAGTGGTGTTCGAGGACGTGATCAAACAGTACTACGACGAGACGAACCAGCAGTTCGGCACGAGCTTCGAGGCGCCGACGTACTGAGTGAGTTGAGTGCGAGCGCAGGCAACTGTCGCTCCTTCGGCAAGCGAGCCCGCCCGGTCCCCATCGCGGCCGGGCGGGCGTTGTCGTTCGTCACGTGACCCAGCTGCCGATGGGCCGCTTCCCGCCCAAGCCGCGTGCGGCTAGGTTCTCCTCGGGCTGTCTAACGGCTTTCCAGGAGGTTCCATGACACTCGAGGTCTTCACGTCGTTTCTCGCCTGGTGCACGCTGATCAACCTGGTGTTCCTTCTCATCTGGTTCTTCTTCCTGACCGCCGGCAGTGGCTGGATGCGGCGGATGCACGGGAAGTGGTTCGCGTTGAGCGAGGAGGGCTTCGCCGCCATCCACTACAAGATGCTGGCGTATTTCAAACTCCTCTGGGTCTTCTTTAATCTCACTCCGTACCTGGTTCTGCGGTTGTTCCTCTGATGGCCAAGGTCCTGGGAATCGGCGGGGTGTTGTTCCGGGCGGACGACCCGGAAGCTCTCGGCGACTGGTACAAACGCTGGCTCGGCGTGCCCGTGGAGCATCCATGGGGCGCGTCGTTCCAACCCGCCGACCTTCCGGGCAAGGCCTTCTGCGTGTGGGCGCCCTTCAAGCAGGATACCACGTACTTCGCCGCCGAGAAGTCCTTCATGTTCAACCTGGTGGTCGATGACCTCGACGGGGCGTTGGCCCAGGTGAAAGAAGGTGGAGCCGAGGTGGTAGAGGAGATCGAAGACATGGAGTATGGCCGTTTCGGCTGGTTCTTCGATCCCGAGGGTAACAAGGTCGAGTTGTGGGAGCCGGGGAGTTGAGCGGCTAGCTCACAGGGATTCGGGTGAGCCCTGAGCCCTACTCCAACCCCACGTTCTTCAGCAACCGTTCCCTCCCGGCATTGACCGCGGGATCCAATCCACGCATATTTGAGCTATGATCGTGTTTTTAGTACATACGTATGTAATATTAGTACAATCGATCGGTTCAATGGATCATGGGAGGCAGGATGGCTGACCGGATTGCGAAAGCGCTCTTCGGAAAGACTCGGCGGAACGTCCTGTCGCTGTTGTTCGGGCGACCAGACGAACGTTTCTACATGAGGCAGGTGGCCCGGGAGACGGCTTCCAGCGTAGCCGCAGTTCAGTATGAGTTGGCTCGGCTCACGACGGCGCAGCTCGTGATCAGAACCCCCGATGGAAAGCAGGTCTACTACAGGGCCAACACGGAATCGCCTGTATTTCAAGAGCTCCGGAGTCTGATGGACAAAACGGTTGGGGCGGTCGCAGTGGTCCGCTCGGTGCTTTCCGGTCTCTCGCGCGAGGGCCGGGTCGAGATAGCCTTTATCTACGGTTCCGTCGCGTCTGGAACGCACGTGTCTTTGAGCGACGTTGACGTGATGATCGTAGGCGAGATCAAACTGTTAAAGATCGTTCCTGCCCTTCGCGTCGCGCAGGATCGGTTGGGTCGCGAGATCAACCCGACGATCTATCCGGCGGAAGAACTCCGCAGGAAGTTGATGGACGGAGAGCACTTTGTGAACCGAGTCCTGAATGGCCCGAAGATCATGCTGATCGGAACCGAAGATGAGCTTGAAAGACTGGCAGGAGAATCGCTGGCTCGCTGAGCACGAACCAAGCTGGGAGGAAGTCGCAGATCTACTGACCGTAGTTGATAGAGATTTGCAGGACGCGGCGGTAGACAGGTTGAGCGCGGACTGGCGTCTTGGCATTGCGTACAACGCGGCTCTCCAACTTGCCCTCCTCGCCTTGGCAGCCGAAGGGTATCGGCCCGAGCGGCAGCGTGCGCACGAAAGAGCGGTCCAGTCCCTGCGATTGACGATTGGCCTGGACCAGGAAGTGGTTGATACGCTCGACGTGGTGCGCCGGAAAAGGCACCTCAGCATCTACGAGCGTGCCGGCACCGCGTCTTCCAGCGAGGCCGAGGAAGTTTACCGACTCGCGGTTGCACTGCGCGATCAGGTTCTGGAGTGGATGAAACGGGAACACCCGGAACTGCTCGGTCCCTCGGCTCCAGGCTAAGAAGTTCCGCCCTCTACTCGAACGACCAGCCGGCAAACAGGCGTACCTCGGGGAACCGGCGGAAGACGTCCGGGAAGTCGCGGTAGTAGCTGTCTCGCGCCGTGTAGAACCCGGTGGCTCCCAGTTCGAGCTTCTTGTAGATCGGCACCCGCAGATTGATCCCCGCAAACTGCAGGATGTGGTCGCCCACCGCACCGTTCAGGGTGTGCTGCCAGAAAAGGTTGTAGAACACGCTCACCACTTGCCGGTCGCCACGGTTCAGGTTCACCCGTGCCCTCAGACCGGCTCCGCTTCCGAAGTCGTAGCTCCGGCGCGTGAAATCGGAGTACTCGGAGTCAACGCCCCAGATGAGCAGCGCGGACGGCTCGATCCGGGTCATCAGGCTCCACCGCTCGGACAGCCCCCACCGGGACAGGAACGTGGCGCTCAGGCTGGAACCACCGGTTTCCAGTGCCCGGTTGTTGACGTAATCGAAATGCTGCGCGAGGTGGAAGACGTGATTCGCCTTCTCCGTCTTCTTCAGCTCGGTGCCGTACAGGGTGCCCAGGAGGTGAGCCTGGCCGATTCGCTGCACTTCGTCGCTGCCGTTGAGCTGAATGTAAAACCTGAAGCTGTCGAACGGTTTGTGGTAGTCCTTGAACCCATCCCCATACAGGTAGTCGAAGGCGAAGAAGCCGCCTGACTGTGGCTCGGACTTGCCGCCTTCACCAACGGACCGGAAGCCGAGCGTCAGTTTCCCTGCGCTTACAGTCGGGTATGGACCTTCCGGATTGGCGCCCACCTTCGTCCATTCGCCCCGCACCAATCGGTTGAAACCTCCGAGCGGGTTGACGAAGAAGCCCCCCAGTTCGCGCATCGAGCGCCCGAAACCCGTGGCCGAGTTGTCCCAGATCATTCGCGACAGCCGATTCAGCGACTCACCGAGCCCGATCCCCCCGATCGCCGTGGCGGCCCAGTCGTTGATCGCGGGGCGGTTGTTCTCTCCGAACGTCTCCCACAGGAAGCTGCCGCCCCAAGACCATGCCGCCGACTGCCAGAAGTTGTAGCCGTTCGCGCGCGCGGAATTGAAGTACATGGCCCCGTGGTATGGGTGCGCCCACATGTTCGTGTTGAAATTGTCGGCGTCCCACTCCATGCCCTGCACGATGTTCCGCTTCCAGGCGTCGAAGCTCATCGTCGCTGTCGAGTCGTCCGCTACGTGCCGGTTGAAGAACCACGGGACGACCAACAGCAGGCCGACCCCGCCCAGCGTCGGCAGGAAGTGCCTGCTGTCGCAGCAGAATACAGCCCCGTTCTGCGGGACCTGCGTCGTCGGAGCCCGGGTCAGTGGGATGGGCCCGGAGGTGTCCAGCGGCCTGAGTGCGAGGGGCGGGACCCGGCGAACCGGCGACACCTCGCCCGGCAAGCCGAACTGCGCGGTCACCGCGTCCAGCACCGTCACGGTGCCTGTCGGGTGCTGCGAGTATTCGCTCCCCGAATCCTGACCGAACGCCTGCCCGGCCGTGGCCAGGCAGAGTGTCAGAGTCACGATCCAGCGTCTCGAGTGCGCTCGCATCCCGTTCAGTCCTTGATGACGAGACCGAAGAACCAGCCCTGGCTGACTCCTTCGTCCCACCGGTAATCAGAGTCCGTGGTACCGTACTCGGTCAGGAGGTAGTCGTAGGCCAGTGTCAGGTGCACCGGACCGGCGACATTGATCCCGAGCTCGGCGCCGACGCGCCACGCGATCTCGGACCCGAACAGCACACCGCCCATGTCGCCGTCCACCGCAGCCCAGAAGGGGCCTCCCATCTCCACGAAGTACTCGGCCCCGAACACGGGCTCGACCCAGTCCTGCGTCACTTCACCCGGCTGCGGGCCGTCGAGGAGTTTCTGCCCCTGGTGAACGTAACGCAGGCCTCCGTACAGTTTGAAAGCGTGCGCGGATTCGAACCGTCCCACCTGCCAGGCGGCCAGGAGCTCGGCGGTGGTCCAGCTGAAGTCGTAGTTGACCTGGGCCCCGTCCGGAATGCCGGCGCCCTCTATGGTGCCCTGGTTCTTGAGCGTAGTGGTGGAAAAACGGCCGATCCCCCGGAACCGGCCTTTACCGACCTGCACGTCGCCCGCAAAGCTGGCGTGCAGGGACGTGGTGTCCCCGACCGTTATGGCCACGTCATCCACATAGTTGATACCGTCGATGTTGGCCCACCACAGGTACGCCGAAGCGCGCCAGAACGAGCCCTGATTGCCGGCGTCCTGGGCCCGAGCCTCGGGCGCGAGGCCCGGTGTCAGCGTCAGGAAGCCTGCCGCGACGAGCGCGAGTCCGATCCGCGCGCGCCTCATTTGCGGGGCCCCGAAAGTGGGAGGAACAGCCGAAAACGGAGGTCCAGGACCCGGTTCTTCGCCGTCAATCCGTTGTCTTTCGCTTCCGACAGCAGGTTCGTCGTGCCAATGGAGTAACGGGCGTCGAACCCGAAGCCCGACCCGCCCTTGAACAGGCGGTCCACGCCGAACCCGAACTGGATGAGGAAGTCGTTTCCGGCCAGTTCGCCCCCGGGCGTCTCCTCGCTGCACTCCGTGTCGAATGAGAACTGGCTCGACGGCTTTACGTCGCAGCCCGTGGCAAACGCCGCCGCGCCACCCGCGAAGACCCGGTAGCCCCACTCGTCACCGAAGAAGGCGTTCCGGTAGTTGAAGGCGATCGGGATCTCGAGATAGGAGAAACGGTAGTCGTATGCCTCGTCCTGCAGGGGGCTCTCCACCTCGAAGGCGCCCTTCTGGCTGATGCCGAACGCCCCTTCGACGGAGAAGTGCTCTGAGAAGTGCCACTCGGCGAAGGCGGAGCCGACGAATCCCCACGTGTCGATCGAGCTCTCGACGTAGCTTCCCGACATGTGGGCGATGGTGGGGCCAGCGAACAGGCCGAAGTCGACCTGGGCATGAGCCGAGGGCACGGACGTGGCGAGCAGGAGAAGGACTCCCACCGACGTCCTGAGTGCCGTACGCTGTACCGTCCGCATCGTGCTGATCACAACCTCCTGTCGAGGAGAGATCATCCCTTACCGGCACATGAAGGACGGTGTCGATTTAGCAAAGCATCGTGGGCGCGGCAAGTCATTGCGCCTGCGAGCGGGGCTGCTCGGGATGCTTGCCGGGGCGCTGCTGCACGTGTGCGCGCCAGCAGAAACCGCAGCGCAGGAGTCCGGCGGGTCCACCGCGGCCGCCATGGCGGGCGGAGCGCTCGGGCTCGCGTCGGCGGCGACTCTGGGGGCAGTCGGGTCGATCATCCCCTGCTCGCAGACCGGCCCGGGCCCGACCTGCGTGCGGTGGAGCGCGATCGGTGGTGGAGCGATCGGCGTCACCGGTGGGGCGCTGCTCGGGGCCGCTGATTCTGACCGACTCGGCGATGCCGCGGTGGGGGCGGGGATCGGATTCCTGGCCGGCGCGATCGGTGGGATGTTGCTCAAGTCGAAGGCCGAGCGCTTCGGCTGGCAGGACGTCGCCGCGGTCGGGCTGTTCGGCGGGGCGGTCGGGGCCGCGCCGATCGGATCCGCGATCGGGATGTTGAGCGGCTCCGCGGTCGGCCTCGCAGCTTGGGCGCTGCTGGACGACTTCAAGGGCCCCGACCTGCTCGGAGCGGCCGTAGCCGGCCTGGCGATCGGCGGGATCGCGGAGTGGCTGGCGCGCGGAATCGACGCCCAGTCGCGGGGCGATAGTGAGCTGCAGCTGTACGTGCCTTTGCGGGTGGGGTTCTGACGGTGGGCATGCACGTGGTTTTGCGTTTTCTCGCCCTGTCGGCGACTGCCGGACTGACTGCGTGCATGCCGTCGCATCGGATGACGCCGGGCCCTGTCCCGGACCGCTCGTGCCCCGACATCGCCGAGCAGACCTGGTATTTCCCGGAGACCGCCGGAGATCATGCCCGGTTGGAGGACTGGTGCCGGACCGTCGGACCGCCGGTCGTCTCGCCCGACCCCACGGCAGCTTTCGGGGATCTGGAGTCCGGTGGGGAGCTCGCGGTCATCACTTGGAACGTGGACGTCGGGGGCGGTGACGTGATGGACTTCCTCGAGACCGAGCTCGGTCTCACGTGTGGCGGGAATCAGTCGGGGCTCGCACCCGGCGGAACGCACTTTGCGCTCCTCGTGCAGGAGGCGTTCCGCCGATCAAACGAGATTCCCGAGAATCCACAGGGCCCGACGATTCCGAGAGCCGTAGCGGAGAGCGAAAGGCCAGGTGAGCGCTTGGATGCCGTCGAGGTGGCGGCGCGGTGCGGGCTTTCGCTGGTCTACGTGGCGGCGGCACGAAACGGAAGCGAGCCGCGGGACGGTCTACGGGAAGACAAGGGGGTCGCCATCCTCTCGACCCTTCCCCTGGAGGACGTCTTGTTCATCGAACTGCCGTACGAGGCGGCCCGTCGTGTCGCAGCCGTGGGTACGGTCCGCGACGCATCGGGAAGAAGGCTCCGACTCGCCAACCTCCACCTGATCAGCGCTTCCGGACCTGCGCGCGCCCTGACGACCGGAAACGGATCGAGGCTTCGGCAGGGACTGGCCCTCGTTGACGCCCTGGACCAGCTCGAGGCACTGCGAGCCGATGGCGTGTCGACGGAGCCGCACCCGACGTCCACGGTGCTGGCGGGCGACTTCAACACGTGGTCCGATCGGGAGACGACGTTGCGGCGTCTGCGAGAGTACTTTCCGGATTCACCGTCGCCGCTTGGCCAGGGCACTCACGGGTCCTTTCCCACGGACCACATCCTGTTTCGGAAGTCGGATACAGCGGGAGCTCCGCATCTGGTTGAGGGGAGCTACCTCCGGGTCGAGGATCGTCACCATTCTGATCATCACGCCATCATGGCCCGGGTGGAGTTCGGCGAGTGAGGGCGGGCGCAACGGACTCCGTCTCTGTATCTTGTCAGAGCAGGTGCCGGTCGCATGATCTGCGGGCAACCGTTTCACCTTCGGGCAGGTGCAGGAACATGAAAATACTCCTCGTCAGCCTGGCGCTCCTCGCCGTCACCGGTTTCACGGCAGGGTGTGAGTCGTCGACCGAAGTTCGCGTCGAGGATCTCGCCGGCACATGGCTCGCTTCGCAGGTGCGCATCGTCGACATCGAGCTTCCCAAGGAGAGCAACTTCGATCTCATCGAGCTCGGATACCAGGCGATCTTCGTGAGCACGGCGACAGGGTCCTTCACCATCAGGCTCGATGACCCCGAGGGCGAGAGTGAGTTCATCACGGGCACCCTCGTGACCGACGGCACCGACGTGGTTGTGACCACTGCCGAGGGGGTTTCAGGTGGCGAGGTCTTCCTCGAGGACGAGCAGGCCGCGCTCAGCCTCACCGCCGGCCTGACATTCGACTTCAAAGGGAAGGGCGAGGAGAAGCCCGCCAAGCTCCTGCTGGTGATGGACAGACAGTCGCTCGAGCCGATACCGCTCTAGCCGACGCCGCTCAACCCGTAGACCGCACGCCGGAACTCAATCCACTCGGACGTCCCCGCGTCCCCCGGGAACCCTCCGCAGCGCAGTCCGGTTCGGACCTCGACAAACGCTCTCAATTCGAGCGCTATGATATGAAACGTCGAGGCTCCGAGGAGCTGAAGGAGAAGTCATGGACAGAATCCTTAACATCCGAATCGGACGCGCCGTTGCTGCCGGACTCATCGGTACCGCCGCGATGACGGTCGTCGGACTGTGGGTCGCTCCGTTGATGGGGATGCCCGCGATGAACCCGGCCCAGATGCTGGCCGGTGCGATGGGCGGAAACCTCGCGCTGGGCTGGACGGCCCACCTGATGATCGGAATCGTTCTCGCGCTGGGCTACGCGGTCGCCGCTCCGGCCCTTCCGGGCAAGCCGGTCGTGCGCGGGGCACTCTACGGGATCGCGCCGTACCTCATGGCGCAGATCATCGTCATACCGATGATGGGGATGCCTTTGTTCTCGGGCTCGGTCGTGATCGCGATGGGCAGCCTCGTGGGACACATGGTCTACGGCGCCATCGTGGGCGGCGTCTACGGACCGGTCGAGTCCCGGGTCGGGACACGCGCCGCTGCCGCTGCGGCCGTTTAGCAGCCTGCCAGGGCACGTGGAGAGCCTCTTGTCCCCGGAAGGGGTTGGTGTGCCGCAAGGCCTGAGACCCACGTTCGCTCTGCCCGGGGGGCAGCGCATGGCCGCGCTGACCTCCCGGGAAATGCGCGAGGTGGACCGGATAGCGGTCGAGGACACCGGACCGGGCCTGCTGCAGATGATGGAGAACGCCGGACGCTCGATGGCCGTGCTCGCGATCCGGAGATTGCGGTCAGTCTACCCGGCTGGCCGCGCGGTCATCCTGGCGGGCCCGGGTGGAAACGGCGGCGGCGGGATCTGCGCCGCACGGCACCTCGCACCACGCCTCGAAGAGGTCGAAGTCTGCCTGTCGACCCCGGCGAGACGACTCTCCGAAGCCGCTCGGACTCAACTGGAGCTGTACCTGGAGACAGGGCGAAAGCTCGTGACCGTCGAGGATCTGTTTCTTCGCGACACGCCCGATCTCATCGTGGACGCATTGATCGGCTACAGTCTGCGAGGTGCGCCTCGAGGGGAAGCGGCACGCCTCATCGAGTGGGCGAACGGGTCGCCCGCCGCCGTCGTGTCGCTCGACGTACCGTCCGGACTGGATCCTGACACCGGCGACGCGCCGGGAGCGTACGTCCAACCGCTGGCCACCCTGACGCTGCACATGCCGAAACAGGGCCTGCTGAACCCCGCGGCGGGGCAGTTGTACGTAGCGGACCTCGGGATCCCCGCCGGCGTGACCAGCCGGATCGGGGTGGAGCCGCCAGTCTACGGGCCGGCCTTCGTCGTGCCTCTCGAGCGGGAGCCGCGGCAGCCGGAATCAGAATCTCCGTAAGCGGTCAGTCAGGGCCGTCTGCCCGGTGGCTGAGGACCAGTCGCCGGATCCTCCCGTCGATCGCACCGATGCCGATCCACGTCTCCATGGCCAGAAGGGCGGCTCCGATCAGAAGAAGGCCGGCGCCGACAAAGGCCGCTGCCAGGGCGATGGGGCGGGCAAACGGCAGCCCCAGGGATGCGCTTCCGAGAGCCCCGATCATCACGAGCAGCACGGCGGCGGAGGC
>CAXMRU010000301.1:0-1725 GCA_964195715.1 Akkermansiaceae bacterium
TCGTGGATGCCTGCAGTCGTAGAGTCGTGGGCTGGTCGATGGAGTCGCACTTAAGGACCGAGCTCGTGCTCCAGGCCCTCAACATGGCCCTCTGGCAGCGGAATCCCGACTCGGTCATCCACCACTCGGACCAGGGCACGCTGGGCGGATTCAAGTGGTCGTCGCAACACCCCAAAGGAGGTGGTTGCGATGACGGCTCGAAGGCGGCGACGTTCGGATCGAAGCGGGCGAGGCATCTTACGTTCGCCTGGCAGGCCTTCTGTGGCACGAGGGACGGAGCGGCGGCGGTTTTGGCGAGCCATCGTGAGGGGGCGGGCCAGCGAGGACGCCGCGAGGGACGCCGGGGTATCGCCCGCCGTTGGCACACGTTGGTTCCGGGAGGCGGGGGGGATGCCACCATCGCACCTTGCTCCTTCAGCAAAGCCGCAGTCCGGGCGGTATCTGTCCCTTGCCGAACGGGAGGAACTTGCGATCTTCCGTGCGCAGGGCCATGGAGTTCGCGAGATCGCTCGGCGGCTTGGCCGTGCCCCGTCGACGATTTCGCGAGAGTTACGCCGAAACGCTGCCACGCGTGGCGGCGGACTCGGGTACCGCGCCACGACGGCGCAGTGGCATGCCGACCGGTCTGCTCGCCGCCCGAAGCCAGCACGTCTGGCAGTCAACGTTGCGCTGCGAACCTACGTGCAGGATCGGCTGGCCGGTAAGGTCGTCGGACCGGACGGCGCCGAGGTCGCCGGCCCCACCGTCCGGTGGAACGGCCGCCGGCACGGGCCGAGGAAGGCCCGGCGTTGGTCGAGGGCGTGGAGTCCCCAGCAGATCTCGCACCGTCTGCGGCTCGACTTCCCGGAGGACGAGTCCATGCGCATCAGCCACGAGGCCATCTACCAGGCGCTGTACGTGCAGGGCCGAGGAGCCCTTCGTAGGGAACTGACGGCCTGTCTGCGTACTGGCCGGGCGCTCCGCGTTCCCCGGGAGCGTACGCGCAGGCGAGGAAAGTCCTTCGTGACGCCCGACATTCTGATCAGCCAGCGGCCCGCAGAGGTGGCCGACCGGGCCGTGCCGGGCCACTGGGAAGGAGACCTGATCCTCGGGGTGGGTGGTTCGGCGATCGGTACCCTGGTCGAGCGGACAACGCGCTTCACGCTGCTGCTCCACCTGCCTCCCATGGCGGGTCAGAATCAGAGGACACAGGCGAAGCACCGCCCTGCCCGGGCAGGGCACGGTGCGGAAGCAGTCCAGACCGCGATCGCACGAGCGATGATCAACCTCCCGGAGCAGCTCCGAAAGTCACTGACCTGGGATCAAGGAGCCGAGATGGCCCATCATGCTCGCCTTCGGATCGAAAGCGGGATACATATCTACTTCTGCGATCCCCGCAGCCCGTGGCAGCGAGGAACGAACGAAAACACGAATGGCCTCCTGCGGCAGTATTTCATGAGGGGCACGGACCTGAGCGAGCACAGCGCCACGGACCTGGCGGCCGTAGCTCATACACTCAACACGCGGCCTCGAAAAACCCTCGTTTGGAGGACACCTGCCGAGGCCTTGGATCAGTTCCTGGAATCAACCCGAATCAGTCGTGTTGCGACGACCACTTGAATCCGCCCAGTACACCTCGATCGCCTTCGGGCTGAGGTGCAAGCAGGCGGGCGTCAGGCCGTCGATGGGCTCGGTCGGCGACGCCTACGACAACGCGATGTGTGAGAGCTTCTTCGCCACGCTCGA
>CAXMRU010000302.1:0-3445 GCA_964195715.1 Akkermansiaceae bacterium
GGTTGGGCACCGAGTGCGCGACTGCCACAGTTGACATAGGCGAAGTTTCTATGCTTGGTGGAGTCGTCCCGCCTTGGCGACGCAGATGCCCTCCCAGTCGGCAAGGATGCGTCCGCCCCTCACGGAGGTCCAGACCATGGACAGGTACTTTGCTCCCTGCCGTGCATTCCAGTGTAGCCCGCTGCTCATTGGCATGATCCTCACATGGGGATGTGCTCCCGGCGACGCCGGCTCTCCAGTCTTGCAGGCCGACGTACCGCTTCACCTCGAGGACCATCTCGACGCTGCAACGATCGAGGGCTCCGAGGCGCCGGCAGACGTGCCGGCCGCTGTCGCGTGGCACTTCGATGAGCCGCAGTCGGAGTGGAGGCCGGCCGCCCCCTGGAGACCGGAGATCGAGCCGGCGAAGGTCGCGCAGGTTGATGATGCCCTGCGCGTCTCGCTGACCCAAGTGAACACTTTTGTCAGGTGGTGGGATGACAGGCGCGTACTCGTCGGAGGCATCTACGTTGATGTGCCCGAATGGCGGCTACAGGACTGGGCCCACGTTGTCGTGCGCGCGAGAGCGTCCGAGGGTACGGAGGAAATCGGGCTCGGCTTCAACCTGAAAGAGCGTTCCGTGGAGGAAGTGGAGGAAAGGGAAGGACCCTTCCCGTTCGAGTTCTTCGGGGAGGGACTGGATGCCTTCAACGACGGCTCGGTGCAGACCTACCTGCTCAGGGCCGACTGGTCGGGTGGTCGATGGGAAGGGCCGTGGAAGCAGCTCGGCCTGTGGTTCGGGGCGGATACCACGGCGAGCATCGACATCCTCTCGGTCCAGGTGATCCCCAAGGAGGCGAACTACAACTCGGCGCCCCAGGGCGTCAGAGCCGACGTTCGTGACCGCGCCTACCGGCGCACCATGCACACGCACACACCGGGACGGCTTGAGTACCGGATCCGTCTTCCCGAAGGGGCCCGGCTCGACCTCGGCCTGGGAGTTCTTCGACAAGACTCACCGGTCACTTTTCGAATCACCGCCCAGGTTGACGGCGACGAGGTGGTCACCCTCCTCGAGGAGACGAATGCCGATGACGAGCACTGGGCGCAGCGGTCAGTGGATCTGTCGGGTCTGGCCGGCCGAACCGCGACCCTGGCGCTGGAAGCCGACGCGGAAAGAGAGGGCACCGTCGCTCTGTGGGCGGCGCCGACCCTGACCGGGGCGGCGGACTCGTCCAGGCCCAACGTGATCTTCTACGTCATCGACGGTGGCGGGGCCGACTACATGAGCGTCTACGGCTATAACCGTCGCACCACGCCGAACCTCGAGCGGCTGGCAGCCGAGGGCGCCATCTTCGAGCATGCTTACAGCAACTCCTCGTGGACAAAGCCGTCCACGGCCTCTTTCATGACGTCACTGCAGCATAGCGTGCTTGGCGGCCTCAACTGGACCGATCCGGTGCCCGAGCAGGCGACCACGATGGCCGAGCACTTCCACCGGGCCGGTTATCAGACGGGCGTGTTTGTCGCCAACCCCAACGCGGGAACGCTGAGCGGGCTCGAGCAGAGCGTAGATGTGATGAGGGAGAGTTGGGAAGAATTCGCCTACTTCGGCGGCGAGAATCACAAGGAGTCCTCGAGGTATCTACACAACGCCTTCTTCGACTGGCGTGAGGCGTACCCCGGGACTCCCTACTGGGTGCACTTCCAGACCACGGACGTGCACGAGGACTTCCCCGCCGTGGCACCTTTTTCTGGCCTCTTTGTCGGTCCCGAACAGGAGAAGACGTGGAGGGAGTGGGACGAGCGCCTCGGCGAGGAGGGTGACCACGGCGTCTACTCGGAAGCCTACGAGAAGACGGGCCTCAGCCGGGTCGCATTCTTCACCCTCCACCAGGGCATGTACGACGAGACCATGGCCCACAACGACCACCAGATCGGGCGGCTGGTGGAGCGGCTGAAGGCCGACGGCGAGTGGGAGAACACCCTGTTGATCATCGGAGCCGACCACAGCATTCGGGCCGCGATGGATGACATGGGGATCGCGATCCTCGACTCGCTACCGCCGCGCTGGAGCCAGCCGATGCTCCGGCCCTCGATCAGCCGGGTCCCGCTCATCTTCGTGTGGCCAGCACACATCGCCCCGGGCCAGCGTTTCACGGAGCCGGTGTCGATGCTCGACGTCCTCCCAACGGTGCTCGATCTGGTCGGTCTGCCCATGCCGGAGGTCCTGCAGGGGCAGTCGCTGGCTCCGCTCCTGCGGGCCGAGGAGGGCTGGGAGCCTCGGCCCGTCATCCTAGACCAGCTCGAGGTGGACCATCAGACCGGAGAGTTCAGCGGTCGCATCGAGGTCATTGATGGCCGCTGGGGTGCGTCACTGGAGATCAATCCTGATCCAGAGGAGGAGCCCGAGCGGCAGCGCCCGGTGCCCCTTCTGCTGTACGATCTATGGAACGATCCCGTTGCTGTGCACAGCCTCCACCAGGAGCGGCCCGACCTGGTCGAGAAGTACACCCAGTTCCTCGAGGCTCAGTGGGATGCGCACCAGGCGCTGGCGCAGAGCTTCACCGCGGGTGGGCAGGTGGCGCTCACCCCGGAGCAGCTGGAGACGCTTCGTTCGCTGGGATACATCCAGTAGAGGCTGTCCTCCACCGGGGCGGCTCTGTCAAGGCCGACTCAACCAGCGCCCGGTTGTCTCGCCAAGGCTCGAATGTCTGCGGCGGCACGCCGGGCGCTTCTTGACCGCCGCTTGACCCCTCCCAATCAGGTTCACGGTGCCCTAAAGAAAGAGGTGTACCGTGTCGATTCGATGCCGTCCTGTGTCCGTCGCGTTGGTCGGTCTGTTCTTCTTTGCGACTGCCTGCTCTTCCTACTTGCAGATCGAACCCGGTGAGGTTGCTGACCACGAGCACGTTCGCGTGACCCTGACGGACGGGGTACGGTACGATCTCTATGATCCGGTCGTCGAGGCTGACAGCGTCAGGGGGCGGGAGGAAGCCAAGGCCGCGCCGGACTATCCCTACCCGATCTTGGCCATTCCGCTTGATCACGTATCTACGCTTGAGAGTTCTCATGGCGACGCCGCCTTGACCGTTGGGTTGGTCGTGGGTGTGCTGGCCGGGCTGGGGGCACTGGCGGCGCTCACTTGCGAGAATTGCGACTCGCTGTAACCGTACGGCCCCGCTCATCCGTCCATGTCCGCAGCCTTCCCGGAACGCGACCACGCCGTGCGCTTCGTTATCGCTTGACTTCCATCTGACTCAGGCGAGGCAGGTTCCTGTCGAACCCAGACAGGAGAAAGAGCCATGCTACGCACCCTCCTCACTATCCTTACGATTGTCATTACAACTGCTGCGTGCGACTTTGAAATCTTCGAGCCCGAGACAGAAAAAGCCTTGGAATGTCTCGGACTGGCGATGTACAACGTCGAGTGCGATACGACGCGCCCGGCACGCTGATCTCTCGC
>CAXMRU010000303.1:0-6346 GCA_964195715.1 Akkermansiaceae bacterium
AACAGGAGGTCCTGGTATCGGCGAACCAACTCGCCGAACGCCCGGTCCGAGCCCTGCAATGCTTCGCGAACCAGCTCGGCATCGGTTACCTGTCTGATTTCCAGACCTCGCATCGGGTTCACAAGTATGACGACGAACAGCACCCGCAGGTCACATCGATGGCCCGCCTCCTCCGCTCGATGCTGACAGGTAGCTGAACAGCCCTGCTATGAGAACGCCCTGGCCCCGCAATCTCCGCACCGGCACCGCCACCGACACGGGCATCGACGCAGCGTGACACCGGGGGCCGCACCATAGTAAGATCTGAGCATGCTTACGATCCATGACATTCCGACGCCGGCACTTCTGCTCGACATCGACACACTGGAAGACAATCTTCGTCGCATGTCGCTGCGGTGCAAGCAATTTGGTGTCCATCTCAGACCCCACGTGAAGACTCACAAGTGTCTGGAGATCGGGCTGGGACAACGGGCACTGGGCGCCCGCGGCATCACGGTTTCCACGCTGGCCGAGGCATGCGAGTTCGTGGACGGTGGATTCGACGATCTCACGTGGGCGTTTCCGGTCACACCGGGGAAAGCAGGGGAAGCGGCTGATCTCGCAGCCAGGGTTCGACTCGGCGTCGTCGTGGATTCTGCCGCGGCAGTCGACGGGCTCGTCGAGACGGGCGCTCCGTTTCGCGTGTGGCTGAAGATCGATTGCGGCTACGGCAGGGCGGGTGTGGATCCGCAAACCACTGCCCCGGTCGAGCTGGCGGAACGGGTCATCGACGCCGGACTCGAGCTCGCCGGACTGCTCTCTCACTCCGGCAATACCTACCGCGCAGGGTCTCGAACCGACATGGCGCGAATCGCCGAAACGGAACGGCGGACGATGTCCGAGCTGGCGGTCGAGCTCGCGAGCCGCGGGATCAGCGTACCCGACGTCAGCGTCGGCTCCACGCCGGCGATGTCGGTCTATCGGACACTGGACGGAATCAGCGAGGTCCGACCCGGCAACTATGCCCTCTACGACTACACCCAGGTGTTGCTCGGTTCATGCACCGTCGCCGACTGCGCGGCCACGGTTCTGGCGTCCGTCGTCTCGTCCAGTCGCGACAGGGGTAGCTCAGTGGTGGACGCGGGGGCCCTGGCCATGTCTTTGGACCCGGGGCCGGCACATATGGGCCGCCGGAGCTTCGGCGAAGTGCTGGATGACCGCAGTCCCGGCGCGATCCTGCGAAATGCCCGACTGACCTCCCTCAGTCAGGAGCACGGCATGCTATCCAGGGCCCTGGACGTGGGTACCCGCATACGCATCGTCCCGAACCACTCGTGCCTCACCGCGGCCTGTTTTGACGCTTTTTTCGTGGTGCGAGGTACGGATGTCGTGGACACCTGGCGCATCCGGCGAGGGCGCTGAACTAACTCTGGCACGCGAGATGCATTCATCGACGCCGAAAGCGTCCGGATCATGCGTGTGATCGTGGACTCACGGCGGACCATGAGCGGCTGCGCCCCGGCGACTCATGTGGACGGCGTCACGTGGATGGAGGCATCTCGATGGCCAGAATCGGCACAGCCGATCGAGAGCACAGCGGGCACTATCTGACAGCGGTCGCCAGTGTCGCGGTGATCGTGGCCGGAATGGCATGGTTCAGCCAGAACCGAACGCTGGCGGCAGCAGCCGCGGCTATGGGACTATACGCCCTCCATCTCCTCAGCATTCGCTTCCTGCTCGAAAACCAGGCGCGGCAACGCAAGCTGCTCGACGCCCAGTGGGAGGTCCTACAGCGCTTCATCGGTGATTCCGACTCGGACGACGTCGACGAGATCGGTGACCTCATCCCAGCGATGCCCGCGGATCTCGAGGAGCCGGAGCGTCCGGCCGGCGTGGTCTCGCCTCCGGCCCAGCCCGCCAAGGAAGCGGTGGAAGAGGAGCCGGCGGAGGAAGGGGCGCCGGCGGAGGTAGACGAGATAGCGGAAGCGGACTCGCCCGTGGTGCTCGGTGAGGTGGTTCCCCCGGTGGAGTCTCTGGGCGGAATGGAGCACGGCTATGCCATGGTGATCGAGGAAGAGGCGATCGAGTCCCTTTCCGCGATGGCCGAGCTGCAGGAGCTGGGGACCTCAGAGCTCGTCGAGCAAGAGTACGACGAGTTCCGCGTACCAACAATTGAAGTTCCGGTTCCCCGTCACTTCGCTCTCGGCACAGTCGCCCTCGTGCGTGATCTTCTGACTCCGGCCGAGGTGGCTCGTGTACTGCTCGAGCAGCGTCGACAGCCCGGTAAGAAGTTCGGCGTCCTCGCGGTCGAGATGGAATTGCTAAGCGACACGCAGAGGGAAGAACTCCTGCTCGCCCAGCAGGAGGGTCTGTTCACGGATGCCGAAATGCGTGACGCGCGGCACCGTCTCCGCCAGTTCAGAGAAAACGCCGCACCCTCGATGGCCGGCCTCGACTGAACGCGTGAGTCGGTAGACCGGGTCAACCGCCCAGCCGACCGAGCCGCCGCACCGCTGCCCGATAGGGTAGAATCCCCGCCGCGAGGCAGAGGAACAGCGTGGCGCCGAGCGCCAGCCCGATCTCCCAAAACAGCGGGTCTCGAGGCTCCCGGCCCGGAAGCCCCGACATCAGGTAGCCTCGTAGCGTCCAGATCTGTACGGCAAGCACCGCGCCTAGGTTTACGACCGCGCCCAGCATGAACAACAAGCCTCCGATCGACGTCGGTATCTGAGCCGCGTTTTCCGACTCAAATTCGGGGTAGTACACCCCCCAGGCGAGGGCCTGCGCCGTAAGAGCCAGGCTGAGCCCCACGATGGAAGCCAGAGACAGAACGGCCAGACCAGCCGGAACTCCCAGCAGAAGATTGGTCGCGCCCGTGAGAATGACGGCGAGCGCCGTCATTGGTACGGCCCCTACCCAGTACTTCGCTCCCAGTATCGTCTCGGGCTTGAGGGGCGCCGAACCGAGCAGCCAGAGGGTCTGACCCTCCAGACTCAGGGCGGGAAACACGAACCGGGCAGCGATCGCCGCCAGAACGAAGCCCGAAAGAGCCAGGTTCAAGAATACGACGAGCGTGACCAGAAACCGGGTGATCATCTCTCCCGAGTTCAGAGGAAGCACCTGGATATTGTACACGTACACGACCACGAGAACCCCGAGAATGATCAACTGTGACCACTGAGTGCTGTCCCTGAAGAAGATCCGGACATCCTTGAGCACGAGCTGCTGTCGCTGAATTGGAGCGGTGCGCAATACCTGCTCGAACCAGATCCAGCCTGCATTTCGACGGATCCGATTCTCGTTCCCTTCCTGGGCGCGAGTGAAGCACGAGGCGTACAGGCTTCGGTGCAGCATGGCGCCTACGGTCACGGTTCCCGCGGCCGTCGTCCACAACAGGATCAGCAGGAACGGATCAAATGTACCCTGCAGGAATCCCGTGAGAGCATCGGCGCCCCACTGGGATGCCAACCACGGCGATGACGGAGCCCTGAGCGCGGCCATGAAGTCGACCAGGTTGCGATACGACTCCGGGTTCACGAGACGCTCCGGCCGGAGCACTCTCAGCAGGAAGATCACCAGCGCGACAGCCACGATGGCGACAACTCCCAGAATGTCCTTCGACCGCCGTGCAGGGAACACCCGAACGAGCAGCAGAGTCGTCGCGCTTCCCAACGCCGCGGGTATGAGCAGGAACGGAACCAGGGCCCCCACGGACAGGGCGGGGAACAGCCACCCCCCATCATATACGTTCGCGTAGGCAGTGAGCATCGGAACAAGCATCAGCACGACCATCCACGACGAGCTGACCAGCGTCTCGGTGAGTCGCGCCAGGTAGACGGACAGCCAGTCGACCGGCGCCGCTCGAATCCACGGCAGGTCGCGCGACAGGAAGAAGCTGGAAAGCGCCGCGATGAGATTCGAGAGCAAGAGCATGCCGAGGAACACGAGCAGAGCGAGGGCGAGCAGCTTCGAGGCGAGCAGCGGACCGACTTCCTCTACGCCTCGCAGGGTCCGAAGGAGCCGGGTGAGTGTCACGTAGATGACAGGCCACGCCGCGGCGCCGATACCGAGGATCATCGCGAAGCGTCCCCAGCGGCCGCGGCCGGGGGCGCTGCGCCGTCTCGCCGACAGGACCTTCGGCGTCAACAGCTGGACGTACTCGAACCCCACGGACACCTGTCAGCCCTCGACGACTCGGGTCATCTCTGTGTCCGTGGCCCCACGAGTGATCTTGAGGAAGATCTCTTCGAGCCCGGCCGACTCCGATTGAGCCTCGCGTCGCAGGTCCGCCATGGACCCCGATGCGACCACCTTCCCCCTGTCGATTACTGCCAATCGGTCGCACAGGCTCTCCGCGAGCTCCAGCGTATGGGTAGACACCAGGGCGGTTCCGCCGCTGTCTGCGAATGTTCGCAGCACGTCTTTCAACAGCCACGCGGACCGAGGATCCAGGCCAACCATCGGTTCGTCCACGACGAGCACCTTCGGCTGGTGCACGAGGGCCGAGGAAATGATCAGCTTCTGTCGCATGCCGTGAGAGTAAGACTCGACCAGTTGGTCCTTCCACGGAGCCAGATCCCAGAGGTCGAGCAGCTCCTCGATTCGCGTCTCGATCGCCGGACCGTGGAGTCCGTAAAGTCCAGCCGAGAAACGTAGTAACTCCGCACCCGTGAGCTTCTCATACACGAACGGCCGGTCCGGTACGAAGCCCAGGATGCTCCTGGCTTCGATGGGCTCGACAACGATGTCGTGTCCTCCCACGACAACACGCCCTTCATCCGGTTTCAGGATACCGGCGATCATCCGCAGGGTCGTCGTTTTCCCGGCTCCGTTGGGTCCCACCAGGCCGAATATCTCCGCCGCTTCGATCTCCAGATCGATACCGGCGACGGCCGTGAAGTCTCCGTATCGTTTGGTCAGGTTCTCCAGAAGGATCATTCCCGCTCCCCTGCTGAAATGCTGTCCGCTACGGCCTCCGACCGGGCAATCGTTCCCGGCCGGTTGAAGAACGCCAGCTCGAACGCCGTCCGCTCCACCCGAAACCCTCCGAAGATCTCACCGTCCACCAACCTGCCGTCCTCGTCGATCCAGACCTCCCGCCGAACATCGCCCGCGCGGCTCCGCACGAGCCACGCTTGCACCGTATCCTCCCTCACCGGTATCCACGCGCCCGAGATCGAATCGGTGTCGGCGCTGTCCGGAAATGCCAGCGAGCTCGTCTCCAGGATTTCAAGCTGGAGCGCACGTACCGCTGCCGTCAGCGGATCGAACACTCGAACCTGGTGGGTCGTCCCGGGCTCCGACTGTCCCCCTGCCGCCAGTCGGAGGCGCCAGCCCGACGGAGTCGTGACCGCTTCTCCGACCGACACGCGCTCGACCGTCTGGTCCTGTTCGTCGAACAGCAGGATGACGGAGTCGCCGTCCGAGACGGCCCGGAGCCGCGTCGTATCACCGTCGACGATGGACAGGTGGACCATGCTGTCCAGATTGAGCCTCGAATCCAGGTACTCTTCCGACGAGCGTTCCGACCGACCGGTGGCACCGAGACCGGGAAGGTCCAGAAACACGCGGTCACGGACCCGGAATCCCCTCGCGGAGGGCAGCGTATCGATCTCGGTTTGCCCCCATCCAGCCCGAACACCGGCACGGAAGACCAGGTAGTAGGCGACGCCCGGAGGAATCGTCCTCACGCCAAGGGCCAGCCTCTGTGCCTCCGCGGGAAAGAACACCCGCCGGGCCTGCCATCCGAGCGCCGCGACCCAGGCAGCCAGAATCAGGGCGGCCACTGCTCCGCGCCCCTTCAATGCCTCTCCTCCTTCCGCGCCAGCGCCAGATCGGTTGGCGTGTCGACGTCCACGGGAGAGAGACGATCGATCGGCACCTCCATGTGCGGAATGCCGGACCGAATCACCAGGTCCCACAAACCGGTCTCGGGGTCGAGGGACCGGTCGAAGTGCGAAATGACCTCGAGCGCGTCCCTCGACAAGACGACAGGGTGGCCCGATCGATCTCGAAACCGCGGTCGCAGCGCGCTTGACTCGTTCGCCACCCACGCGCTTCTCATGGTGCGCACATCGTCAGTGCTCAGGCCCGGCTCGTCACCGAGAAGGATCATGGCAGCGACGACCGCTTCGTCTGAAAGTGCCGCGATGCCGGCAAGGGCAGATATCCGCCGACCCTCAGGCGACTCTGGCACCCTCGCAAATCGGACATCGAGATCGGCGAGCGCCTCCCCCACGCCTGTCTCATCGTGCCTCAGCGTCACGATGACCGGGTCGAGCCCGGCTGAGAGAGCGGTGCTCACGACGCGGTGAATCACCGTGGACTCGCCGAACTCACGCAGGAGCTTCGATCGGCCCGGCATACG
>CAXMRU010000304.1:0-1790 GCA_964195715.1 Akkermansiaceae bacterium
AGGCCAAGGCGGGCATGGCCGATGGGATTCACCGGGTCGCGCGCAACCGCGAATTCCTGGAGTGCGATGGCCTCGTCCAGGCGGCCTAGACTCCGGGCCAGGATGGCGGCGTTGGCGATGATGTCGGAGTCGGTCGGGTCCAGGGCGAGGGCCCGTTCGAGATGCCGCGCCGCGGCCGCGAGGTCGCCATGGTATACTGCGATATAGCCGAGCTGGGCATAGGCAGGCGCATGCTCCGGGTCGATCGCCAGCGCCCGGTTGGCCGCCTCGCGGGCCAGCTCGTAGCCCTCGTCAATCGGGTGCAGTTCAGTGCCCGCCTGGGTGTAGTAGTCGCGGGCCAGGCCGGCCCAGGCCGCGGCGTAGTCGGGATCGATCGCCAGCGCCTGCTGGTACAGCGCCATGGACTGCTCGAGACTCTCGGCCGTGCCCTGGCGGCCCAGCTGCCGCGCCTGCAGATAGAGCGCATAGGCGGCCAGATCGGTCGCCTCGACCGTGGGCGCCACGCCCAGCAGCGTGACCTTCAGCTGAGCTGCCACGTCCGCGGCAATCTCATCTTGGATGGCGAAGATATCGTCGAGCGTGCGGTCCCAGGTCTGCGACCACACGTGAAATCCGTCATCAGCCCTAATCAGCTGCGCCGTGATGCGCACCTCGTTGCCAGCCTTCCGGACCGAGCCTTCCAGCACGTGGGCGACGTTCAGGCGCTCGGCGATTTCCGGAATCTCCAGGTTCTGGCCCTTAAAGGAAAACGACGAGGTTCGTGCCGCCACCTGCAACTCCGGGATCTTCGCCAGAAGATTCAGCAGCTCCTCGGAGATTCCGTCGCTGAAAAACTCCTGCTCCGGGTCGGAGCTCATGTTGACGAACGGCAGCACTGCGATCGAGGCCGCCGAGACTCCCGCCGCCGGATCAGCGTCCACCGCCGGAGCCGACTGCCTCCCCACGTACCACACCCCCGCGAGCAGCATGGTCATGCCGACGAGCGCGAGCATGACGACCCGTCGGCGGGGTATCGGTCGGCCTGCCAGGCCGGGTGCTAGTAGGGCGCTCGCGAACTCGCCGGCCGTCTGGTAACGGTCTGTCGGGACCTTGGCCAGCGCCCTCGTGATCGCGTACTCCACCGACTCCGGGATCGTGTCACGCACCGTCCGCACACTGGGCACGGGATCTCGCGAGTGACGCATCATCACCGCCAGCGGCGTCACACCCGCGTACGGGGGAGTTCCCGCCAGCATTTGGTACAGCACGCAACCCAGCGCGTAGATGTCCGTCCGGCCGTCCAGGTCCTGAGCACCGCTCGCCTGCTCCGGGCTCATGTACGTCGGGGTTCCGACCGCCACTCCGGTCTGCGTGATGCTAGCGCTCCCGGCCTGTTCGACCGCGCGCGCGATCCCGAAGTCCATCACGACTGCGTGCCCCTCCTGGAGCAGGATGTTTGCCGGCTTGATGTCGCGGTGGATGATCCCTCGTTCGTGTGCGTAGCCCAGAGCGGCCGCGACCTCGCGCGTGATCTGGAGCGCCTCCTCCACCGGCAACTGCTTCTCACGCTGCAGACGGTCGAGTAGACTCTCACCCTCGATGTAGGGCATCACGCAGTAGAGCAGTCCATCTGCTTGACCCGAGTCGTGGAGCGGCAGGATGTGGGGGTGCGTCAGGCCGGCGACGATCTCGATCTCACGAAAGAACCGTTCTGTGGCCACATCCGAACTGATGTCGGGATGCAGGACCTTGATCGCGACCTGGCGGTGATGCCTCAGGTCCTCGGCCAAGAACACCGCGGCCATGCCGCC
>CAXMRU010000305.1:0-10684 GCA_964195715.1 Akkermansiaceae bacterium
GTTTGGCCGCCGAGCTCCTCGAGGGGCCGCCCTCCAATCGCCTCCCCTCCCCCGAGCCCCAGTCCGCCCACCCACTCGAGGCCCGCCTGCCGAGCGAACACCTGGCAAATGTCGAGGGCGGTTCGCGTGTGCTCCCACTCCGGGAAACCGCAGTTCACAAGGGCAAGGAACCGGACCGTCGAACTCTCTGACTGTTCTGCCCGGTGCGCGGCGATCCGCTCGGCGCAGCGGGTGACGAGGTAAGGAAGAGCGTCCACGTACAGGGGCGTTGAAAGCACGAACACATCGGCCCCGTCCACCGCCTGGAGCAGAAGTCGCTCCTTCTCCGGGCGCTGGCTCCGGCCCACGTGGAAGACTCCGGTGTCCATGCCACCCTCGGCCAGTCGCGCCAGGAGGTAGCTGCCAAGAGCTTCCGAGTTGCCGGTGCCTCGAGGCCGGGCGCTCCCCACCAGGAGCACGGCCCGGCGGGCGCTCACGCGGCGCTCCGGGCAAGATGGTCGAGCACGGGCTCGAGGCTCGTAGCCAGGCGGTCGCGCACGACCGGCGGCGGAGCGCCTGCCGGCAGGACGCACACCGCGGTAACCGGGCTGTCGAAGTTCAGGGCGTTCCGCTCGACGAGGGTACGGAAGATCCGCTCCTGCTCCTCGTCCGGCTCCCTCAGGACCCCCACGCCCGCGATTGCCGGGTAGCGCCGGTACCGTCGCCGGTGGTGCACCTCGCCGTCGATGCGGCGGAAGAACGGTGACACGATGCAGATCGAGCGGTCCATCGCCTTCTTAATCTCGGAAGAGTAGCCGCCGAAGGTGACCGGCGTGAGGAGCACCATCAGGTCGCTCCCCATCATGGCGCCAGTGATCTCGCGCCCCGCGTCCCCGTCAGTCTTGCACAGGCCGGGCGTCTTGATCCAGCACTCGAAGCACCCCTGGCAGTACGCCAGCGGAATGTCTCGGAGTTGGAAGTCGCGGACCGTCGCTCCCGTCTCCCGAAGCAGCGCAAGCAGCGCCTCCTCGACGGGCACCAGCGTTTCATCGCCCGGGAGGGCACCGTTCAACACCAGGGCGCGCGTCGCCTGAGTCGCGGTTTCGGGATCGAGGGTGGCCTGTGAGTCGTCTTCCATCGCCGATCTCCTTGGGTGTGGCGCTGGGGGGTAGGTCCAATTTCAGGTCTGTGGCGGTGGGCGGCAAGGCGGCGCTCCTGGCGGCGAGGCTGCCCCCTTCGAAAGGCCGTGGACGGTTTCAGGAAGATATCTTCCCAGAAACGTCCAGGGGGTTTTGGACATATGCTGCGACGCTCCCAGCCGGTCTTTCCGCACTTCGTTGATACTCCTGTGAAATCCGACCTCATTCCCCCTTCGGGTTCCGCTCCCACGACCCGGAGGTATAATGTGGAACGTATGGCGCTCTCACAGATCACCTGGCAGGACGTCCAGCAGCTCCCGGACGACGGGCATCGCCACGAGGCAATCGAGGGCGACCTGCACGTGACGCCCGCGCCTTCGTCCCGGCACCAGCGGATTCAGCATGCGGCTCACGCTGCTGCTCAACCGTTTGCTGGTCGAGCCCGGCCACGGAGAGCTGTTCTTCGCCCCGATCGGGGTCGAGGTTCCCGCCCTGCAGCTCTTCACCGACAGTCTTCCCGTGCGGCTCGGCGTCGAAGCGGTCGGCGAGATCGACCTGGCGGAAGTGTTCGGGGCCGACCAGGGCTGACCCTCAGGGCCAGTTCGTCGTCTTCGTCACCGGGTCATAGCCGTTCGGTATCCCGAGGTCCCGCACGATCGCGATGAACCGGGGATCCTCGCGCAGCGGGTCGTACTGGGGCAGCACACCGAGCCGGAACAGGTCAGCGGCTCCCGCCTTCCACTCTTCCTCCAGCCACCGCAGGTAGGTCTCGTGGTCGCCGAGGGCGAGCCGCAGCTGATGTTCTTCAAAGTCGTCCAGTTCGTCGGTACGCTCCACGATGGCAAGCGCCAGCTCACTCCCCTCGCCGTCCACGACAGAGCGTCCGACGAGGCCCCACCCCTCGGGGTCCCGCACCCCTCGGGCACGAGCAAACGACTCGGCGGCTGCCGCTGCTTCGCCCGGCTCCATCCCGAACCGCTTGGCGTACCACACCAGCCCCAGGTGTTGGACGCTTCCCGGGGCCAGATCGGCCGCCGTTTCCTGTTGCTCCCGGGCGCCCGCCGCATCTCCGATGACAAGCAAGTGAATCGCGTATGTTTCAAGAATCATAGCGGATAGCGGATCTATCTCTACCGCTTTCTCAATGTGCTGTCCGGCTTCTTCGACACGCCCCGTATTGCGGAGGATGCCCGACAGCTGTTGTTGGGCAAATGCGTAGGAGGGTCGCAGATGAAGCGCCCGTCGAACGGACATCTCTCCCGCCTCGCGATCCAGGTCGAACTCCGCCGCCAGAATCCCGGCCGATACCCACGCCTCCGCCAACTCGGGCTCGATGGCCAGGGCCCGGAGCGCCGCGTTTCGGCCTTCCGGGACCAGGATCTCGTACCGGGTCTCCCGATAGGCGAGGGCGTCGATCGCATCCGCCAGTCCGCTCCAAGCGAGAGCGAACGACGAGTCGCGGTCAATCGCCGTTCTGAAATGCTCGATCGACTCGACGAGGGCCGGGACTCTCCGGGTGCGCCACTTCTCCCGTCCCCGCAGGTACTCGTCGTACGCGGCAGCATCCGTGGTCCCACCCCTGACCAGCGTCTCGCGGTCGGCCGGCCGGAGTCGGGGAACGAGTGCTCGCACCACCTCGGCGGCGATCTCGTCCTGCACGGCGAACACGTCTTTCAACTCGCGATCGTAGTCGGCGGACCATAGCTGGAAGCCGTGCTCCGAGTCCACGAGCTGCACCGTGATCCGGGCCCGGTCCCCTTCCCTGCGAACGCTTCCCTCGAGCACGGCCGCCACACCGAGAGAGTCTGCTACCGTCCGCACGTCGAGGTTCGTGCCCTTGAACGCGAAGGAAGAGGTACGGGCGGCCACCTGCAGATCCTCGACCCCGGCGAGCCCGTTCAGCAGTTCCTCCGTCAGGCCGTCGGCGAACCGCTCGCCCGCCGGGTCGTCGCTCAGGTTGGCGAAGGGGAGGACGGCGATCGACTCGTACGTTCCCGTCCCCCGGATCCGGCCGGTGGCCAGCCACCAGGCACTGATCGCGATCAGGAGTACCCCCGCGAGCGCCGCGAGCCCGGCCGGCCAGCGCCGGGAGGGAGTCTCGGAGACGATCGCTTCGATCTCGGCTGCCGACGCGTCGCCGGTCCGCCTCATCCCCTGCGGCGTCCGCTCGTAGACCCAGGCTGCGAGCAGCGCGACTGGGAAACCGGCGATTACGAGAAAGGCGACGACCCGCAGGATCGACGGGGGCATGCCGAGCGCGGGCACGAACACGTCCGCCGCCTGCACCGCCACGAAACCGGCTCCGCCATACAGGGCGGCGAGCCGGAACACCTTCCTCCGCTTGAGCTCGGCGAGGAACCGCTGGTAGCGATGGGATTCGGGCATGGGCCGAAGATCGCTGGCTGGGCGTCAGGCGGGCAAGGCGCGTGGGGGGAATGTGGCCGAGCCCGACAACGGTCTTCATTCGGGGTACATCATTTCTGGGAAGATGTCTTCCTGGAAACGTCGGACCGGATTTGAAGGTCATCGTGGTGTAATTTTTCCACCATGGTATAGTCCCTGCACGAGAACTGCGCGGACACGGAGCCCGCCCGGGCGGGCTACCGCGCCCCGTGATGACGGAGGATTGAAACGTGGCTCTGAATATCAAGAATGAAGAGGTCGAACGGCTGGCCCGAGAGGTGGCCGATATGACGGGCGAAACGAAAGCAGAGGCGATCCGCCGGGCGCTCGCGGAGCGACGCGAGCGTCTCGGTGCAGGCGAGGGAGAACGGCCCGCTGCCCGCCTGCGGCGCTTTCTCGAGGACGAGTTGTGGCCGGTCGTCCCGGAGCGGGAACGGGGCCGGCATCTCACGCCCGCCGAAGAGGACGCACTCCTCGGCTACGGTCCGGAGGGCGTATGATCCTGGACTCCTCCGCGGTCGTTGCGGTCGTGTTCCCGGAGCCCGCCTACGAGGCGCTCCTGGAGAAGATCCTCGCCACCGGCGAGGGTGCAATCGAGACCCTTCCGTTCGGAGAGGCACAGTTCGGAGTCGCCGTCGGCGCGTGGCTGCGGTTTGGCCGCGGCAGGCACGCTGCGAGCCTGAACTTCGGAGACTGCCTCGCGTACGCCACGGCCCGGCTGGCGGGACGTCCGTTATTGTGCGTGGGGGATGACTTCGACCGAACGGATCTGTCGCTGGCTTGAGGTCGGGCGCAACCTCGGGTCCGCCCCTACTCCCCTGCCACCAGCGCCTCGAACCTCGGATTCCCGCGCAGCGAGTCCCAGGCGGGGTCCAGGCGCAGTATCCACGGAGACAGTTCGGAAGGTATGGATAGAACGAACTCGATGCGTTCGATCGCCTCTTCGACCCTCCCGGTCATGGCATAGATCTGTGCGAGGTTGATCGCCCGCCATGAGCCTCGCCAGGCCTCGCGTTCGGGGGGCATGAGGCGAAGCCCCTCTTCGCCCTCGCGGATCGCTTCCTCGTCGTGACCCAGACCGGCGAGAGCAAGACCGAGGGCGCTCCGGTACCGCGGTTCGGTCGGGTCGGACCCGACCCGTTCCTCGAGATAAACTCGGGCCGAGTCGAAGGCGGTCCGCGCGCCGACCGAATCTCCTCCCATCCGCAGGGCGAGCCCGACTCCGAGGGCCCGGGGCCAATGCCGGAACTGGGTGCCGGACACCCCATCCGGCCATAGCGCCGTCGCCTCCACGGCCGCCTCAGAGTTCCGTCTCAGCATCTCGAGCTCGAACCACCCGGATTCTCTCGGCTGGTAGACTCCGAGGCCTTCCGACTCCTCGAGCCATCTTCGCGCCGCCGCCGTATCCCCTTTCGCCTGGACCGCGAGTCGCGCGAGTCGCCGGTATGCGTTTCCGAGGTCTGGACGCAGCTTCAAAGCCCGCACGAAGGCCTCTTCGGCCGCCGGGTAGTCGCCCAGAAGCATGTGCGTCTCGCCGAGATTGACCCTGCCGGGCGCGTCCCGCGGAGCCAGCTTCACGGACCGCTGGTAGCGTGACAAAGCCCCCTCGACGTCTCCCTTCCGCCGGAGGATGTCCCCCGCGAGACCCTCGAACTCCCCGTCCCCGGGACGGCCGGTGAGCGCGAGTCGCACCTCCTCCGAAGCGCGGTCGTAGTCGAGCTCGGTGCGGTAGTAATAGTGCCCGCGTGCCCAGTGCCCCTCCGCGAGCCCGGGCGCCAGCTCCAGGGAGCGCTTGGAGAACCGGTCCGCCGCCGCCACCAGTGAGTCCGTGCGCTCGTAGAAGAACCAGTACAAGTACGACGCGATGACGGCTTTGACCGCGTACGCCTCGGCGAAGGTGGAGTCCCGCTCGATGGCCCGGTCGATCAGCCGGTCGGCCGTGCGAAAATCCACCTCCTTGCGACCGGCGTTGGCATGGCTCCGAGCCCTCTGGTACAGTTCGTAGGCCTCCAGGTCCTGGGTCGGAAGCCGCTCGAGATTCGCGCGCTCACCCGCCGTCAGGTTTGCCTCCAGGGCGTCGGCGATAGACGTCGCGATCTGCGTCTGCACATCGAAGATGTTCGCCGTCGTGAGTTCGCCGCTGTATTGCTCGGCCCACAGGTGTCCGTCAGTGTCCGCGTCGATCAACTGCACGTTGATCCGATACTGTTCCCCCGAACGCTGGACGCCTCCCTCGAGGACGGTCGAGACTCCAAGCTCGGCCGCGATGTCCCGCACGTTCTTCGTCGTATTGCGATACTCCTGCACGGACGTGCGCGAGATCACCATGATCGAGCCGATCTTAGAAAGCTGAGTCAGGAGGTCGTCGTGGATTCCGTCCACGAAGGGCTGAGTCTCGTCATCCCCGCTCAGGTTGCTGAACGGGAGGACGGCGATGGAGGCGTCGGCGAGAGATCCGCTCGCGTCGCCTCCAGCGGACGGCTGCCGGACGAGAGTGAGCCAGGCCGCCGCCGCGAGTGCGACCACGCCGACCAGGGCGAGTAGCCCGGACGGCCAGCGTCGCGACGCTGGCTGCCCGACGATCTCCGCGATCTCCTGGGTGGTCGCCGTTTCGGTTCGTACCACTCCCTGCGGAGTGCGTTCGTAGGCCCAGGCCAGGACGACTGCGATCGGAAACCCGAGTATCGACAGGACCGCGACACCGGTCAGGAAGGCCTCTGGAAGGCGCAGGGCCTCCTGCAGCACGTCGGCCGCCTGCACCACGACGAATGCCGTCGCACCATACACGGCCGCCACGCGAAACACGCGGCGCCGCTTCAACTCGGCGAGAAATCTCTGGTAACCCTGGACCTCGGACATGCGCCGAAGATCGCCGCTCGGGCAGGCGGCAGGCAAGGCGGGAGGTTGGCTCGGACGGGGGAGGACATATGGCTTCATTCAGGGGACATCAGTTCTGGGAAGCTATCTTCCCAGAACCGTCGGGGCGGTTTTGAAGGGCATCGCCTGCTCTGATATCGCGCCATGTTGACCCTTCGTTGACCCCCACCTCCAGATTCCGACACGCAGGACCCCGGCAAGAACATTGACCTTCCTCTCGTGGGACTTACATTGTACTTACATGTGAGAAGCGACTCCTGCGGAAGAGGCTTGATGAAGGCGCGGATCGTTCGGATCGGAAACTCGCGCGGGGTGCGTATCCCAAAGCCGCTGATCGAGGAGGCTGGGCTGGAGGACGAGGTCCAGCTCACTCTCGGACCGGACGGGATCCTCATCTCCCCTCTCACCGCGGCGCGTGCGGGTTGGGCCGAGGCCGGCGAGTTGGTACGCGAGCGAGCTGAAGGCGGGCTTCTCGACGCCCCCGCTTCCACTCGGTTCGATAAGTCCTCCTGGGAGTGGGACCCGGGTCGAGACCGGATTCCAGGCCGGGACGGAGACTGACCCGTGCGAGTGAGCCGCGGCGACGTCTTCCTGGTAGCCCTCGGGCCGACCCGGGGTAAGGAAATCCGGAAGACCCGGCCGTGCCTCGTCGTCTCCCCCGACGAACTGAACGACTCCCTTTTCACGTTCATCGTCGCTCCCATGACCACGGGCGGACACGCTTACCCGTTCCGCATTCCGTGCCGATTCCAGCGCACGAACGGTTTCGTCGTGCTCGATCAGCTTCGCACCGTCGATGCCGACCGGCTCGTACAGCGCCTCGGGCGACTCTCGACCCCCACCTGCCGGAAGTGCCTCGGCGTACTCCGCGAAATGTTCGCGGAATAGGTCGCCGACTTCAGCGCACGACATCACTCCCAGTGGTTGACTCAGTCCACCCTTCCCCCCTTCTTGGGCCGTCACGTTGAAACATTGCACCGGCATCCGAGGTATTCGGTCCTGATCTGAGGCTCGCGGCCAGGCCGCGAAAGACCCACAACCACGAAATGATTGATCGAATGACGGCACTGATGCGCCGCGTCGTAGCGGCTATGCTCGTTTTCGCCGGCATGTCCGGCCCGGGCATCGCAAACGCGCAGGATGAAGGGGCCAGACCGGCCAGCCTGTCAAACGCCGAGTTCGAAGCGCTCTATCTCGCCCGCCAGGACAGCGCCCGTATGCGCTTCACAGAGGCGGACGTCTACTTCGTCACCGGCATGATCTCGCACCACGCGCAGGCCCTGGTGATGTCGGAGCTCGCGCCCACGCACGGCGCCAGCCCGCCGGTGGAGACCCTGGCCGCGCGCATCATCAACGCCCAGCGGGACGAGATCGCCCTCATGCAGGGCTGGCTCGAGGATCGCGGGCAGCCGGTACCGCAGGTGAAGATCGACGGCCTGATCCTGACGATCGAGATGAGCGCCCCGACCGGGGATGAGGACCACGACGCGCGCATGGCACACGACGCAGCCGGCGCCCACGGGCACCACATGCCCGGCATGCTGACCCAGGAGCAGCTGGAGGAGCTGGCCGCCGCCTTCGGACCGGAGTTCGACCGCCTCTTCCTGACCTACATGATCCAGCACCACGGCGGCGCGGTCACCATGGTGCACGACCTGTTCGCCGTCGACGGCGCCGGCCAGGACGGGGCCGTGTTCAAGCTCGCCTCGGACATCCAGGTGGATCAGATTACCGAGATCGAGCGCATGACGCAGATGGTGGACGCCATGGCCGAGCCAACCGGTTCGGACGCCGGTCGTTGACCATTCCCAAAGCGACCCCATTGCAGACACCAGTAGAGGAAACCTGATGAGATTCAAAGCTTCTCCGTCGTCTCGCGCCGCATCCCCAGGGATTGTGGCCCCTCTTCGCTCCCTGTGGCTCGTCGCCGGGACCGCCGGACTGCTCGGCATGACCGCGTGCGCCTCGTCGGGCACGATGTCGCCCGCCGCCGATCCGGCCCTCAACACGCCGTCATCGGCCACCGAGCCGCTGAAGTCGGCGCCGACTGCTGAGACCGATGTCCAGTTGCCGTCCGACCCGCGCGTCGGGCTCTCGCCAGGGCTGCTGGACGCCGGCCAGGCGATCTGGAATCTCAGTCTCGTGTCAGCAACGCCGCCTCCCGCGGAGTTCGTCGGAGTCACGAACTCCGATCTCGCCTTCAGCGGCAAGTACGTCATCCAGGGCAACTACAACGGCTTCCAGGTGTGGGACATCTCGAATCCGTCCGCGCCCGTCCTCGTGAAGGGATACGTGTGCCCGGCCTCGCAGAGCGACGTTTCGGTATATCGGAACCTGCTCTTCGTGTCGGGCGAGGGCATGGGCGGACGCCTCGACTGCGGGACCGAGGGAGTGGAGGATGTGGTCAGCGAACACAGGCTCCGCGGCATCCGCATCTTCGACATCACTGATATCGAGAACCCGGTCTACGTCGGCAACGTGCAAACGTGCCGCGGCTCGCACACCCACTCCGTGCTCGTCGACCCGAATGACCCGGACAACGTCTACATCTACGTTTCCGGCTCCGCGTCCGTGCGCCCCGAGGACGAGCTCCCGGGCTGCTCCGACGCGTCGCCCGGTGAAGACCCGAACTCGGCGCTTTTCCGGATCGAGGTCATCCGCGTGCCGCTCGCGCACCCGGAGCAGGCGGCGATCGTGAGCTCCCCGCGCATCTTCGATGACCTGGTGGCCCCGCCGACGCACGGCCGGAGTCCGGCGGACATCGAGGACCTGGAGCGGGCCAGGGCGCGCGGCGCCTTTATCGCCGAGGTCGAGGGCGAGGAAACGATCGTCTCCGACGGGATGGCCGACCAGTTGCTGGCGCAATTCGTGAGCCGGCGCGGAGGAGAGGGCGACCCCACAGCCGTCGACAGCGCGGCGCTGCGTGAGGCCCTGCCGACGATCGTCGAGCGAATTTACGGTACTCCTGGGGATGAGGGGGACGATCCGCGTCCCGGACCCACGCAGTGCCACGACATCACCCTGTACCCGGAGATCGGGCTCGCGGGCGGCGCGTGCGAGGGCTACGGTTTCCTGATCGACATCAGCGATCCGGTGAACCCGGTGCGCCTCGCTGCGGTGGCTGACTCCAACTTCTCATACTGGCACTCGGCCACCTTCAACAACGACGGCACCTCGATCCTGTTCAGCGACGAGTGGGGTGGCGGCGGCGGGCCGAAGTGCCGCCACGACGATCCCTACGAGTGGGGAGCGAACGCTCTGTTCACGATCGTGAACGGGCAGATGATCTTCCAGAGTTACTACAAGCTGCCGGCGCCCCAGACGTCGGAGGAGAACTGCGTCGCCCACAACGGATCGCTGATCCCCATTCCAGGCCGGGACGTGATGGTGCAGGCGTGGTACCAGGGGGGCATCTCGGTATTTGACTGGACGGATCCGGCCCACCCGGCGGAGATCGCCTTCTTCGACCGCGGCCCCATGGAAGCGAACTCGATGGGGTTCGGCGGCTCGTGGTCCGTCTACTGGTACAACGGCCTGATCGTGAGCTCAGAGATCGGGCGCGGCCTGGACATACTCGAGCTCACCCCAAGCGATTTCATCTCGGAGAACGAGATCGAGGCGGCCCGCACGGTGACGTTCGACCACTTCAACGTGCAGGGGCAGCAGAAGTTCTACTGGCCGGCGACGTTCTCGCTCGCACGGGCCTACGTGGATCAGCTTGAGCGGTCCGGTGGGCTGGGGGCAGAGGGCGTGGCCATGGCGCGTACCGCCCTGGCGGACCTTGAGGACGCACCGGCCTCCGAGCGGCGAGCGTCGCTGACGCAGATGGCGACTCACCTCGAGCACCTTGCCGCCGAGTCCGAGGACAGCGAGCGGCTGTCGATGCTGGCAGAGACGGTGCGGGCGCTGGCGACAGAGTAGCGCCAGTCTGGTTCGCTGATTCAGCCCGGGGACGATCATGTCCCCGGGCTGAGCCTGGCCGGTTGGCCGTCCCTTCCCTGCTTCCTGCCCCCCCTCGGATGGACCGCTCGAGAGAGCTCCCACACAGCGGCTGCGGCACCAGGTGAAGGTGGCACTTCGCATGGTCCGTTCGGCCCTCATCGTTTGCGGGAAGATATCTTCCTGCAAACGATGAGGCGGTTTCAAGGGATCACGCCCTGGGCTCGCCCGGGCTCGGCTGCTGGAATGAGCGCCCCGGCCACGCTTGCGCCTGGCCGAGGCGATGTCGAGGAACCAGCTGGCTCACGAAACGATCGAGCTGTTGTCAAAAACATTCCGGTTTCGAA
>CAXMRU010000306.1:0-3425 GCA_964195715.1 Akkermansiaceae bacterium
GACCGCCTCGTGAAGCTCCCAGCGGCTGGCGTCTGGCGGTCGGGTCGACCCAGCGGGCGTGAGGCCGTCGAATTTCCGCAGGTCCACGATGCTCTCCACTACCCCGGCAAATGTCAGCAGGTCTCCGGAGAGCAGCCGCACCTCGGGCCCCACCGGCGAGATGATGCCCGTCGGTCGTTCCACCCGAACCAGGTACAGTCCCGGAAGGTGACGAAGACCGGCTTCCAGGATCGTCCTGCCGATCAGGGGAGACGGGTCGGTAAGCCGCAGCTCAACGAGGTACCTGCGTACGTCTTCCCCGACCGTACGAATGGGCACTCGATCCGCGAGCAGGCGAGGAGCCACGCGTGACAGGTACACGATACCCAGGAGTGCGCATGGCACGCCGATCGCAGACAGCTCGAAGAAGCCGAAGCCCGGCATTCCAGCGCGCTGCAGGAGTCCGTGGCTCACGAGGTTGGTCGAGGTACCGATAAGGGTGCAGGTCCCTCCGAGGATCGAGGCGTACGACAACGGAATCAGCAGCCGCGACGGCGATACCTGGTTGCGCTTCGCCCAGGAAGTGACCGTGGGAACTCCCATGGCCACCACCGGTGTGTTGGCGATGAAGGCGGAAAGCACCGCGGACGACGAGGTCAGCCGAAAGAGGGCACGCCCGATAGCACCGCCGCGTCCAAGAATCGCGTGCGAGGCGTTCTCGAGCACTCCCGTCGACCGCATGCCTGCAGCGACGATGAACAGGGCGCCAATCGTTGCCACGGCTGGATTGCCGAAGCCCGCCAGGCCTTGCTCGGGCGTGACGACCCCGGCGGATATGAAGGCGACCAGGGCCGCGAACAGCATCGCGTCAGGAGGCGCCACCTCCCTCACGATGAGGAAGATGGCGACCGCCAGTACCGCGAATGTGAGGATCGCCGACGCCGGCACTGGTTATCTCTCGGAAAAGGGCCGTCAGCCTGCCGACGCCCGCGCCTGATAGGACTTCATCAGGATCGCGGCAATCTCGGGCCGGGTGAACTCCTCGGGTGGAGACTCGCCGCGTGACAGCATTTCGCGGACTTTCGTCCCCGACAGAAAGACACGCTCCTCCATCGACGCAGGTGAGGTCTTCGGTGTCGCCATCTGTTTGGTGCGCAGACAATAAAAGGAATGCTCGAACTTCATTGGCTCGATTCCGAGCGCGTCCGTGTCGATCTCGTCAAAGATCTTCTGCGCGTCGTACGTGCCGTAGTAGTCCCCGACGCCCGCGTGGTCCCGTCCCACGATGAAGTGCGAGCAGCCGTAGTTACGCCGCATGATCGAGTGGAAGATCGCCTCCCGCGGCCCGGCGTAGCGCATGGCTGCAGGCAGGACCGAGAGCATCACTCGATCAGCGGGATAGTATCCATCCAGGAGTACGTGGTAGCACTCCATACGCACGTCAGCCGGAATGTCGTCCGACTTGGTCTCGCCCACCAGCGGGTGAACCAGCAGCCCGTCCACCACCTCCAGGGCACATTTCTGGATATACTCGTGGGCCCGATGGATCGGGTTCCTGGTCTGGAACGCCACCACGGTTTCCCACCCGCGGTCCGCAAAAGCGGCACGCGTCTCGGCCGGCTTCAGGTTGTCGTCGGGGAAACCCGTGATGTCCTCGTCGTACACGTACCGGATCGGGCCGGCCACGCACCTTCCACCCATCCGGTACATCGCCGCCACCCCAGGATGCGCTCGCTCAGAGGTGCGAAATACGGCTTCCGCCTCACTCTCACGGTCACGGTCGAAGACGTCCGTAACATCGACGACTGCAGCCAGCTTGCCGTCCGGTGCGTACAACGCGAGGGGCTGACCAACGGAGATTTTCGCGGACTCTTCGTCGGCCACCGGAAGCACCACCGGTATCGACCACGGCAGGCCGTTTGGCAGCGTCATGTCACTCACAACACTCCGGTACGCCCCCTCGTCCATGAACCCATCGAGCGGCGACAGGCCGCCCACGGCGATCAGATAGAGGTCGCTGAGCGTCCACGGAGATATCTGCACGGAGGGAAACCCCGACGACGCCGCGCGCAGCTCATCGGCTTCCGGCGGGGAGACCACCCGGTCCACCAGGGTGCCACCATAAGGCTGTATAGTCATTTTGGTTGTTTTTCCTTGTTCTTGCGGGTTGCTGAAGAACCCCTGTTCCTGCTCTGCCAGGCCGTCGGACAGGTCACAGCGCGACGACCGTCTTGTCGACGTAACCTCGTTCCACGAGATGATTCAACACCACGTCCACACACTCATCCAGCGAGCTCGCCGCCGTGTCGACCACCAGCTCGGCCGTGACCGGCTCCTCGTACGGGGCGCTGATGCCCGTGAACTCGGGAATCTCACCGGCGCGGGCCTTCACGTACAGTCCTTTCGGATCCCTCTCTTCACACACATCCAGCGGACACGACACGAAGATCTCCACGAAGTCATCCGGTCGATCGGTCGTCGCGCGAATCCGGTCGCGGTCCTCCCTATAGGGCGAAATGAACGCCGTTAGGGCAAAGGTCCCCGCGTCCGTGAACAGCTTCGCCACTTCGCCGATCCGGCGGATGTTCTCGGTACGATCCTTCGGGGAAAACCCCAGGTCACCGTTCAGTCCGTGCCGTACGTTGTCGCCATCCAGAACGTACGAGCTGAGGCCGAGCTCGTGCAGACGGTGGTCCACGGCATTCGCCAGCGTGCTCTTTCCGCTGCCCGAGAGCCCCGTGAACCACAGGATCGCTCCCCGATGTCCATTCCGGCCCTCACGCTCCCCGCGGGAAACGCGCCCCTCGTGCCAGTGTACGTTTGTCGACTTCTGCGTCATGGTCGTTTCGTTCCCTCGTATATGTTCGTCCGGACCCCACGAGATCCGGCCACGTTTGTCTGCAACCCGTCAGAGTATTGGCGCGGCCAGCTCGCGCACCAGAGGAAGGGCCGCGGCCCAGCTGATCGGGTCCCCGGCCAGAATGCCCGAGAGCTGCCGGGGGTCCGACTTTCCATACCGTAGCTGCCCGCCACCGCAGTCCGTCACCCGACCCCCGGCGCCGCGAAGCACCGCCTCCGGCGCGCACGTGTCCCACTCCTTCAGATAAGGAACCGGATGGACGTATAGATCCGCTGCTCGCTCAGCGATGCGGGCACACTTGACGCCCACCGAGCCCGACGGAATCACCTCGACGGACGGAAGCGCCGCCTCGATCGCCTGTAGACGGTCGTCCGGGTGCGATCGCGATCGCACTAGCCGGACCCGGTCCTCCTCCGGCTCCCCGACGCGTAGAGGAAGGAACTCTCCGACCTCGATCGGCGAATCCGATCCCGCATCGAGCCGGCACTCTGCTATCCACGCCCCTCCGTCGGCCAGACCCAGGTACAGGCGTTCGGTCCCCGGCACGTAGAATGCCCCGAGACGCGCGAGACTCTGTTCCGCCAGG
>CAXMRU010000307.1:0-2416 GCA_964195715.1 Akkermansiaceae bacterium
CGATCCTCCGGACGTCCGTGACTCAAAGGCTGGGAACATGGACCGAGCGGGCGGCTCCCATCAGGTCGGTGTCGCCTTCCTTCGTCTCTCCGCCTCCTGCGCCGTGTACAGCCCAACCAGCCGGGCCACCAGGATCACCAGGAACAGCTGGCCCAGAGTCGCCTCCAACATGGCCAGGATCCGGGTGGCATCGCTAGTCGGATAGATATCTCCGTACCCCAGCGTCGTGAGAGTCACGAAGCTGTAGTACATCATGGTGCCTTGCGCGCTGTCGGAGATCCTCCGCCAATCCGGCGAGACCGGGCGGGCGATCTCGTATTCGGGCGCGGCCCTTGCCTCCTGAACGCGCCCCAGCTCGTCTTCATCGGGAAGATGAAACGAACCGGGACTCGTGATGGCGATCGTGTGGAAGGCGAGACCCCAGATGAGGGCCATGAGCAGATAGACACTGACCGCACCGTAGATGGTGTCGGTATCGACCTCGAGCTTCCTCATGGTCCAACGGAGGATCAGGCCCGCCAGGTAGATGAAGAACCCCAGATACAGAAATTGGGAGACGGCGTACAGCTGGAAATTACCCAGGCCGAGCCCCAGCGCGTTGAACGCTACGGCTGGCACGGCGAGCACCACACCGAACAACAGCTCACGCCGGTTGTTGGCGATCGCGTTCAGGCCCGAGAGCATGACGACAAACAGGATGACCGACATCCCACGCCGGATGAACGGCCCATCGGGTACGGCAACCGGCACCGCGATCGCGACGACCAGGAGCCAGAACAACACCGCGAAACGGCCCCGCATGGCAGCGTTCAGCAGCCTGCCCGTCGCGGTGTCGGACTTAAGGCTCTTACTCAAACTCCGGTGACCCTCACGCTCGCTCAAATCTAGAAGAAGTACCTGGTCTCGAAAGTGATTCCGTTTGCTTTAATGTCCGTATCGAGCTGGTCCGTCGGAAACGTCGTGTACGAGAAGTTGAGCCCCAGGGCCAGGTCCTTGCGTCCGACATATCCGATCCGGAACACGAACGCGCGAACCACGTCGGTGATGTCGGCGCCGCCCTCCGGATAGGAGTCCTGGGTGTAGCCCAAGGCGAGACCGATCGGCAGCCAGTTCACAGCCGCCAGGTCGAAGTCCACCGTCGCGCCGAAGCGAGTGAACCACTCGTCCTCGGACACCCGGTCCACGGACTCTCCGTACCCGGTCTCGAAGAAGCTGACCAGGCCCACGAGAGGGCTGAACGCGTGCGTGTATCGCAGCCCCAGGCCGGCTCGCATGGACGGTGTACTCTTCACCAGCTCGGCGTCCCGATCGTTGATGATGTCATCTACGAAGTCCGAGATGTTGATCAGTGTGAAGTTGTTGTTCTTCACGTCGAAGCTGAGGGACATGTATCCCCTGTCCGTCTCCATCAGCCGGATCAGCCACCCAAGATCGAATCCCGTCACAGCCGATACGCCCGTCGATAGAAGTGCGCTCGTGCCGGTTCCCATTCGCCCGGTCACGTTGAACCTGGCGTGGAAGGCGATCCAATCCCTGATGGTCTGCGAATACTCTACGCTGAGGTTTGCGAACAGGAGGCCCCCTCGTGACGCGAAGAGCGTGTCCCCATCGACGATTCCGAGGGGGATGTCTACGTCGGCCGTCGTAGACATCCCGAGGCCAGTCCGGAAGAACGACCGCACGAACGCGTCCGGGACAGTGCTTATCGTGCTGAACGTGTGCCCGTTCTTGTGCGGGGCCTTCCACTCGCTGTCCCCGGAGTCCTGGGCCAGGACCGGAGAAGACAACGTGGCAATCGCCGCCATGGCGAGCAGGAAGGTGCTGAATAGCCGTCTTGAGGTTCTCATTGTCCACCTCCCAACGGCAGCAGTACTCCGGCAAGCAACTGGAGCCCTTTCGAGCGGAGGCGCGATTGCAACGCCTCCTCATCGACGACGTCATTAAGGATGTTCGCGAGGCCCTGCTCGTACCGCGCCTCGAGCATGATCTTGACCGGGCCCACCGGGAGCTGGCCTCCGACACCGAAGTCCACCGCCACATCGAAGCTACTGAACGAGTCCTTGACGTCGATCTCTTCGTCGCCGTCCTCGACGCCCTGCAGATTCGCGCTCGTGAGGAAGGACACGTTGAGCCCGCTGATGACGTAGACCTTGCCTCCCGCCGTTACGAACTTGGCCAGGATCGGAACGGCGAAGTAGCTGAGGTTGAGGTTGGCGAAATCCACCGGATCCTCTTCGTCATCCACCTCCAACTGGAGGACGGCTCCCCTCGGCAGAATCATCGGCTGCACACTCAGCCACACATCGTTCGCGAGATGGAACTCGCCGATCAGACCGAAGCCGAAGCCTGAGTTCCCGGCGTACGAGAAGTCGTCCGGGGCATCGCCGCTGACGCCGGCGAAGTTCAGATCCCCGAA
>CAXMRU010000308.1:0-4792 GCA_964195715.1 Akkermansiaceae bacterium
TCCGCGCCGTAGAAGTCGCGGCGGCGCGCCAGGTGGCTGAACAGGCGGCGACAGAAGCTGAGAAGAAGGCCGAGAAAGAGGCGAAGGCTGCTGCCGCGGAGGCCGAGGCTGCCGCCGCCGAGGCCGTCGAGGAAGTTGCTGCCGAGGCCGAAGAGGCAGTGGACGAGGTCGTCGAGGAATTAGTGGCCGAAGCCGAAGAGGCCGCCGTCGAGGTCGTCGAGGAAGTTGCTGCCGAGGCCGAAGAGGCTGCTGACGAGGTCGTCGAGGAAGTTGCTGCCGAGGCCGAAGAGGCTGCTGACGAGGCCGTCGAGGATGTCGTGGCCGAAGCCGAAGAGGCCGCCGTCGAGGCCGCCGTCGAGGCCGTCGAGGAAGTTGCTGCCGAGGCCGAAGAGGCTGCTGACGAGGTCGTCGAGGAAGTCGTGGCCGAGGCTGAAGAGGCGGCCGTCGAGGTCGTCGAGGAAGTTATTGCCGAGGCCGAAGAGGCAGTGGACGAGGCCGTCGAGGAAGTTGCTGCCGAGGCCGAAGAGGCTGCTGACGAGGCCGTCGAGGATGTCGTAGCCGAGGCTGAAGAGGCCGCCGTCGAGGCCGTCGAGGAAGTTGCTGCCGAGGCCGAAGAGGCTGCTGACGAGGCCGTCGAGGAAGTCGTGGCCGAGGCTGAAGCCGCCGACGAAGAGTCCGATAAGAAGGACTGATCGCGCCTCGCCGTAGTCCGAGTGCGATGGATGAGATGATCGTAGCGCTGATTCGAAAGGCGCACGGGCTCGACGGGGAGGTTCTCGTCGAGTTGATGACCGGTGATCCGGATCAGGTCTTCATCGAGGATCGGGTGTTCCGGGTGCCGGGAAGAGCTCGGGGCCCGGACCGCCTGACGCTGATGGGCGCTCGGCGCCACAAGGGAGGACTACTCCTCCGGTTCCGCGAGATCGAGGATCGCACTGGTGCTGAGTTTCTCCAGGGCCAGGATCTGGCCCTGCCGGCGAACGAGCTGCGGGAGCTGGAAGAGAACGAGTACTTCCTGCACGACCTGATCGGTTACAGCGTCGTGCGGATGAACGGTGAGCCGGTCGGTGTCGTTTCGACGGTTTACGAGACCGGCGAGCAGATGCTGCTCGGCCTGGAGGCGGACGGACGGGAGTTGCTCGTGCCGTTCGGGCGCCAGGTTGTGACGGAAGTAGATCGGGAGGCGCGGCAGATCACGATTGATCCGCCGCCGGGACTCCTGGAGGTGTGACAGACGTGAGAATCAACGTCGTCACGATCTTCCCGGAATTCTTCGAAGTGCCCCTGGGCACGAGTATCCCGGGACGTGCGGCGGGTGGTGGGCTGGTGGAGTACCGGGTCGTGGACCTGCGGGACTTCACGCACGACCGGCACCGCACGGTGGACGACGAGCCGTACGGAGGCGGAGCGGGCATGGTCATGAAGCCCGAGCCGTTCTTCGAGGCGATGGACGAGTTGAGGCCCCGGGGCCCGATCGTCCTGCTGAGCCCGCGAGGTCGTGTGTTCGATCACGACACGGCGGTCCGCTTCGCGATGGAGTCGGAGCTGACCTTTTTGTGTGGGCATTACAAGGGTGTGGATGAACGGGTGGCCGAGGGACTGGCCACCGAGGAGCTGTCGGTCGGCGACTACGTGCTGTCTGGCGGTGAACCTGCGGCCCTCGTCGTGGTGGATGCGGTGGTCAGGCTCCTGCCGGGAGCGATGAGTGACCATGAATCCGCCGCGGAGGACTCATTCTACGACGGATTGCTCGCGCCGCCGGTGTACACGCGGCCGGCCGGGTACCGGGGACGCGAAGTCCCGGCAATACTGCGGTCGGGCGATCATGCCCGGATCGCGCAGTGGCGCCGGCAGCAGGCCGAGCGTCTGACGAGAGACAGAAGACCCGAGTTGTGGGAGTGCGAAGGGGACTGAACCCCGGGCCGGCCCGCGGCGCGTTGGGAAAGAGCCAGGTACGTCGTTAGATTCGGTCGCCCGAAGGCGACCCTGGAAGGAGCGAAATCGTGGACCCGAGGATTGCGGGAATCGAGAGGACCCAGTTGCGGTCCGACCTGCCGGCGTTTGCGCCGGGCGACACCGTCAGGGTGCGCGTGCGGGTCAGGGAAGGCGCCAAGGAGCGAATCCAGGCGTTCGAGGGAATCTGTATCGCTCGTAAGGGGGCCGGCCTCAACGAGACGTTCATGGTCCGGAAGATCTCCGGCGGCATCGGAGTCGAGCGCATCTTCCCGGTGCACTCGCCGTCCATCGCCGGAATCGAAGTGGTCCGCCGCGGGCATGTCCGGCGTGCGAAGCTCTATTATCTGCGTGCCAGGCGTGGCAAGCGCGCCCGCGTGCGTGAGCGTCGCTGGTGGGAGGGCGGCGGCATGTCTCCCAAGGCGGAGGCCGCCGCTGCGGCCGCCGAAGCCGCCGAAGCCAAAGCCGCTGCCGAATTAGCGGAAGCTGCTGAGGCCGAGGCTGCCGTGATCGCCGAAGCAGAGGAAACGGTTGAATTCGTGGCCGACACGGAAGCGGTCGAGGTCGAGGCGCAGGCGGAAGAGGTCGCCAAAGAGGCTCCGTCAGCCAAGGAAGCCGAGGCCACGGCCGAAGCGCCCGAGAAGGCCGCCGAGTAACGGCGGGCCGATGGCTCGCACGGCGCCCACCGACTACGAGCGAGAGGCCTGGGATCGAGGTCTCGACCGGGTGGTCGGCGTCGACGAGGCGGGCTGCGGCCCACTGGCCGGACCGGTCGTAGCGGCGGCGGTGGCTCTACGGCCCGGGCAGACGCTCGAGGGCGTCTACGACAGCAAGGCTCTTTCACGGAAGCAACGCGAGGAACTCGCCCGGGAAATCCGGGACCGGGTCCTCGCGTTTTCCATTGCGGCTGCCTCGACCCGCGAGATCGACCGTCTCAACATCCGCCGGGCCACGGCGCTGGCCATGTGCCGGGCCGTGGGCCGGCTTCCGTTTGAGCCCGACCTTCTGCTGGTAGACGGGCGGAGCGTGCCGACGCTCGGAGAGCACACCGCGATCGTGAAGGGCGACCAACTGTCGCTTTCGATCGCCTGTGCATCCATCTTGTCGAAGACGGTACGCGACCGCCTGATGGAGAGGCTGGCGAGCCGGTATCCCGCCTACGGGTGGGATGCGAACAAGGGCTACGGTACGGGGCGCCACCTGGCGGCGATTCGTGAGCACGGACCGACGCCGCACCACCGCTGTACGTGGGCGCCGATCGCGCAGCCCGAGCTCCAGCTGGAGGTGTGACCATGCACACCGAGCATCTCCGCAACGTGCAGTTTTCCTGGGTGGCCTTCGGCTGGTTTGTGGGGCTGGCCGCAGCGGCCGCCGTGCTCCTGCTGCTGGCGGGTGCCGGCCTCACCGAGGCAGGCGGCGCACAGGAGACCCTGGTTCTCACGGTGGCAGTGGCCGTCGGCTGGTTCGTCGGCGGGTTCATCGTGGGCTTCAAGTCTGCCGCAGCGCCGATCCTGCACGGGGCAGCGATGGCCATGTTCACGTTCGTCGCGTGGTTCGTCCTCAACCTGGTCTTCGGCGGCCTCACCACTGGCGCCAGCGCCTGGGAGTTCTTTGGGGCTAGGAGCCTGGCGGCGGCCCTTCTCGTGCAGGTTCTGGCGGCCGTTGCCGGTTGCTGGCTGGGATATCGGTATACGCCCGTCCGGGTGGACTGAGTGGAGCCGAACACCCCAACCTGAACCACTCCGGACAAATCCATTGAACTCTGCTGGATGGTGGGCACCTGGGCCCGGTCTGCCGTGTTCTCTTCCATGTGGGCCGGATTCGTGAGAACCGGTAGACTGCCGAGGTTTGAACCGGAGGATCACAGTGAAGATCGATCGAAAATGCCTGGCGTCGGGTGTCATGGCGGGTTTTCTGGCGGGCGCCGTGCTCATCGTGTTCTACTTCTTCTACGATCTGATCCGCAGTGAGCCTCTTGCCACGCCCACGTTCATGGCCGGTGCTCTCCTCGGACAGGAAGGGCTGGAGCCCACCTCCCTGCACATCGCGCTGTTCACCTTACTCCACTTCGTTGCGTTCATAGTGTTGGGTGTGCTGGCCTCGGTGGTGATCGAGCTGACGGAAGCTCCACGCACCGTGCTGTTCGGGGTCGCCTATGGCCTGTTCGCGTACTCGCTGGTGTTCTACTCGACCCTCGTCATATCGAGCGCACGGATCCTCGACGCGCCCGCGTGGCCGATCGTGTTCTTCGGCAACGTGGTGGCGGGCGCCGTAATGCTGGGATACCTGCGCTGGACTTCACGGGATGAGGGGGTAACAGGACTGGCTTCCAGCGTGCTCGGAAGCCAGGTTATTCGCGAGGGCATCGCGGTCGGCGTGATCGGCGCGGGAACCGTGGCGATGTGGTTTCTGGTCCTCGACCTGGTAGTGGGGCGGCCCCTGTACACGCCCGGAGCTCTGGGCTCGGCCATGCTGTATGGCGCGGCGGCGGCAGACGCCGTGGTCATATCACCGGGGACGGTACTCGGCTACACGCTGTACCACATAGCGGCCTTCACGACGGTCGGAGTCCTGGCCTCCGTGCTCGTCAGGCAGGCGGTCAAGTTTCCCCCCCTGGTGTTCGGCCTGATCATCCTGTTCGTCGTGTTCGAGACGTTCGTCGTTTTCCTCGTCGCGATGCTGGGTGCGTGGCTGATGCACGAGCTCGCCTGGTGGGCCCTCATCGGCGGGAACCTGCTGGCCGCTGTCTCAATGGGAACGTACCTGCTGCGGAGGCACCCCCAGTTGAGGCACACGTTGCGCGAGGACGTGCTGTGGGCAGAGCCCTGAGTCAGAGGCG
>CAXMRU010000309.1:0-2461 GCA_964195715.1 Akkermansiaceae bacterium
CACGACCGAGCCCTTCGACGAAGGACTCGAGGTCAGTGGTACGATCGGCATCACGCTGTACGTGTCATCCGACGCGCGTGATACGGATTTTACCGTGAAGCTCCTCGATGTGTATCCGGACGGCCGCGCCTTTAACCTCGACGAGACCATTCAGCGGGTCCGGTACCGGGAGGGTTACGACCGACAGGTCTTCATGGGGCCCGGTCAGATATACGAAGTCGAGGTCAGCCCGATGTCCACCTCCAATACATTCGCTCCTGGGCACAGCCTCCGGATCGAAGTATCGAGCTCCAATTTCCCGCGCTTCACTCGTAACCTGAACACCGGCGGGAAGAACTACGACGAGACGGAGGGTGTGGTGGCTCACAACCAGGTCCACCATTCGGTGGCGTATCCGTCGCACATCCGCGTTCCGGTAATGGAGCGGTAGGCCGTACGCGAGGATGGTGTTGTGACCATATTCAGGAGCCGCCGATCTTCTATGCCTGCGCTGGTGGCCCTCGCGACGGGATGCCGCGTATACTAGTCGACATTTCCGACCGGTTGGTGTCGCCCAGGACCGAATAACCGAAGGATCCGTCCTTGCCCCACCGAATGCAGCACCCGCCGCGCGACACAGTGGACGAGCCCGGACCTCGGCCCGACTTCGCTGAGAGCTCCGCGTGGCGGCACGTATCTCCCCTTTTCGGCGTGCTGCTCCTCATGCCGGTGGCTTTCGCACTTTACAGGCTTCTGCGGCCCGATCTCGTCGTGTATTACACGGAGGCCAACGTTCTCGGGAGTCTGGCGGCGCTCGAAGGCCCCGGAGGGCTCGGCGCGCTGTATCCCGCCGACGGGTGGGTGCGACCGCCGATCGTTCTCACCCTGTATCCACCGCTCTATTTCTGGGTAACTGCCGCCGTCGATGCGGTCACCGGCATGGGTGGCTCACTCCTGGCCCCACGTATCGTCAGCACGGCCGGCCTCGCGGGGAGCCTGATCCTGCTCGTTCGCATAGGGATCCGGCGCCGCGCTCCGGGGGCGTGGATCGTCAGCCTGCTCGGGGCCGCCATGCTGGCGCCGCCGTTGTACCATCTCGCCGGGGCGGCCCAGGTGGACGCGCTGGCCCTGTTCTGGACAGCGGCCGGAATCACACTGGCTTTTCCCTGGATCGAGGGTAACGCGGCAGCGGACGAAACCGGGGCTACGCCGCTTCGCCGGTTGCCGTGGGCCGCCATCCTGTGCTTTCTGTTTGCTTTCTTCACGAAACAGGATTTCGTAACCGCTCCAGCGGCGGTCGCGATCTTCTTCGCCCTCACCGCCCGGGTGCGCCTGGCCGCCCGGTTCAGCGCCGCGCTCCTCGTTCCGTCGGTCATGGGAACGCTCATCCTCGATCGCGCCACGGCCGGGGGGTATCTGGCGAACACGTTCGGAGCCCTGTCGGGTGGCCTCGCTCCCGCCAACTTCACAGCCGCTCTCGCGTCGACCGCGCCCCTTCAGTGGGTGCCGATCGCCGTCGTCGTGGCGCTCGCCGTCCGCGGAAGAACCCGGGCCGGCTTTCCCGAGCTATATCTGGCAGCTACGGCGGCGCTCCACCTGGGCAGCATGGCGCGTATCGGCTCGAGCTCGAACTACCTCACGGAGCCACTGTTCGCCCTGCTCCTTCTGGGCTTCGTGCGCTCCCCGGCCCGCGAGGTGCCGGGGAGATGTATCAATCGGCGGCTCGTGGCGGTGCTGGCCGTCGTCCTGTTGGCCCCGGCCGCCATAGCCGGCATGTCGCGCTTCGTGCAGATCCAGAAACTGGCGAACGAGGACGTGCCGACCTGGGACGTAGCGGCGACGGCGGGCTACCCGCTGGTCGAGTGGAAGCTGTTTCCGGCGGTGCTTGCCCGGGGCGAGATACCGTACCTGAATGACACTTTCGCCTTCGGCGCCATGTACGAAGCGGGCAAGTGGGACATCGAGGTCGTGGCGAGCGCCGTCGATGAAGGCCGGATCCCGTACGCGATCTCACACATCGATCCGCGGGCGGCACCTGCGTCGCCCGATGCACGAGTGATCGACCATCCGTTTTCCTTTTTCTGGACTACGCCGCGGCTGTGGGAGAGCCTCCACCGTGCCTATCGTCCGCGTCCGCTCGGCCTCTACTACCTGTGGACGGTTGAGGCGACTCACCCACCCAACGCACGGTGAGGTAGTTTCCGGCAGAGCGCCCACTTTCGTTGTCGATGTGGGTAAGCGGCCCACCTGATTCAAGCTGTGCCGTCACGGCTCCAGGGTCAGCTCCAGCTCGGCAAACGGCGGGGGGTACGCGGTGATCCACACCTCGGAGCGCAGGTCCTCCGCCTCGGGGTTCAGCCCGAGCACGAACACGTCGATCGATGCCCCGATCATGTCGTCGGTAACGGGAACGTAGTAGGTGTAGCCCGACTCCCGTTCGGCGACCAGGTATTCCCACACGTTGGTCGGGTACGGACCAGCC
>CAXMRU010000310.1:0-4232 GCA_964195715.1 Akkermansiaceae bacterium
GTTCGCAAAGCGACGATCTGTTCGACCAGGGCTCTAAACATTTTTTTGCCTGTAGCGAATTACACATTCGCGCCGGTTCTGGCTACGACTGTGTTTTCCTCTTGCGCTGAATGTCTGCAACGGGGCCGAGCATATATCGGAATTTCTAATTAAAGGTATACGTGAATATACCAAGCGAAGAACTCAAAAGGATGGAATCATTGTGGAGGTCCGCTTGAGGTATAACCGAAAGTTGTGGATCGACGGCTGGTGGTCAGGTCGGTTGATCCTTCTTGAGATCCGAGAGACTGAGCCGGCCGCCATACCGGGAGAAAGGAGCTACCGCCATGCTGAAAATCATCGAAGACAGCCCCGGCGAGGTAGCAGAGCTTCCCACCGATCTTGACGAGTTGGCTCGCGAGGGCGCCCGCCGGATGCTCGTGGCGGCGCTGGAAGCGGAAGTGACAGCCTACATCGAGCGCCACCGAGCGGAGCGAGACGAGAGAGGCCACGCCCATGTGGTGCGCAACGGCAAGGCCCGGGCACGGAAAGTGACCGTGGGCAGCGGCACGGTGGAGGTGTCAGCCCCGCGGGTCAATGATCGGCGGACGGATCAGGGTGGTCGTCGTCAGCGGTTCACAAGCTCTATCCTGCCGCCGTACATGCGGCGCTCGCCGAAGGTGGCCGAGGTGCTGCCGGTGCTCTACCTGCGGGGCCTGTCCACTGGGGATTTCCGGCCGGCTCTGCGCTCTCTTCTTGGCGAGGACGCCGCCGGTCTGTCGGCGACCAACATTAGCCGGCTGACGAGCGAATGGGAGGAAGAGTATCGGCAATTCCAGCAGCGTCGATTCGGCGACCGGGACTACGTGTACGTGTGGGCCGATGGCGTGCACTTCAACATCCGTCTCGAGGACGATCGGCTGTGCACGCTGGTACTGCTGGGGGCCCGGCAGGACGGAACCAAGGAGTTGCTGGCGGTGGTCGATGGTTACCGCGAGAGCACGGAGAGCTGGCAGTCGGTGCTGAGGGATCTCAAGCGCCGAGGTATGCAGGCTCCGGTCCTGGCGATCGGGGACGGGGCGCTGGGTTTCTGGAGTGCGCTTCGGGATGTGTGGCCCGAGACCGAGGAGCAGTTGGACTGGTGCCACAAGATGGCAAACGTACTCGACAAGCTGCCGAAGCGGCTGCAGCCGAAGGCGAAGTGTGCGCTACGCGAGATCCTCTATGCCGCGACGACGGACGATGCGGAGGAGTCGTTCGATGCCTTCGTCGACGAGTTCTCGCCGAAGTACGAGAAGGCGGTGGAGTGCCTCGCGAAGGACCGTGCGCGACTCCTGAGCTTCTTCGACTTCCCGGCGGAGCACTGGAAGCACCTGCGCACGACGAACCCGATCGAGTCGGCGTTTGCGACGGTGCGGTTACGCCAGCGGGTGACCAAGGGAGCGGGCAACCGGACGAAGGGGCTGATGATGGCGTTCAAACTCCTGGCCATGGCTCAGCAGCGCTGGCGCAAGCTGGACGGTGCGCACCTGCTACCGCTGGTTCGTGCTGGAGTTCAGTTCAAGGACGGCAGCCCCGTGGAGCGGAACGACCGCGACCAGAAGGAGGCCGCCTGATCAGACCGAAGTCCGGCTGATCGCAACGTGGCGCCTTTCGCCACAAAAGGTGACACGTTGGCCTTCGCGCCAGGTGGAACACAGCGGCCCCTCGCTTGGCCTGGCTTGAGGGCCACCCCCACCCCTCTGAGAATCCGCAGGGCTCGTGCAGGAAATGGGGCCTGCGCTGAGGTTTCTTTGGCTCGCGGATCGGCTTGGGGACGGCATTTCTAACAGGAGGAATCGAGTTGAGATACGCATTGACCGCCCTCAAATCGTCATCCTTCATGTGGCGAACCAACCAAGCGGCGCGGTCGCCGGCCAATTGACTTTGGCTTTCACCTTTGTCTACACTGCCACCGATAAAGAAAAACCGCGACCGGAGTGAGTGGCGCGCGAGCGACCACGGAGAGAGTTCCTCTTGATCACCCCCGGTCATTGCGACGGCAACTACGAGAATGGAGCGACAGATGGCAGACCAAGACTGGAGCATGAAGGGTCAATGGTTGAAGAACTGCAACTGCGCGTACGGTTGCCCCTGCGATTTCAATGCGAGGCCCACCCACGGTCATTGCGAAGGAATGGTCGGCATGAGAATCGAGTCCGGACATTTCGAGAATATCGACCTGAGCGGTCTCCACTGGGCCGCCGTCTATCACTGGCCGGGCGCACTGCATGAGGGCAACGGCACGATGCAGCCGGTCATCGATGAGCGCGCCGACGAGAAACAGCGCGCCGCACTCCTAACGATCCTGAGCGGACTGGAGCAGAACGACGGCACCTTCCTACACATTGTCAGCATGATCGTCACCGAGGTGCTCGAGCCGCAGTTTGTACCGATGGAGTTCGAATTCGACCTTGAGAAGCGCACGGCCCGGTTCGTCGCGCCCGGCATCTTCGAGACCGTCTCCGAGCCGATCCGCAATCCGGTGACCGGCGACGACTACCGGGTCCAGGTGAGCATTCCCGAGCCGTTCGAGTACGGTCTTGCCGAGATCGCCAGCGCCACGGTCAATAAGGGAACCGGCGCTATCAAGTACGACTGGCCCGACTCTCATAGCTCAATGACCTACATCGAGCACACCCCGACTGGCGTTGTTCAGCACTAAGCCACAGCAGCTTCTTGCTTGATCGTCCACTCGAAGCCATCCTGAAGCGGGACCGAGCCGTGATCCTGGCCGCTCTGGTCGGGATTTCGGCGCTTGCCTGGGCCTACATGTTGTATCTCGCCTGGGCCATGCGCTCGATGTCCATGGACCCCATGGACATGGGCCTGGACCAGGCCATGCCCCAGATGCAGGCCTGGGGGGCCACCGATCTGGTCCTGACGTTCGTCATGTGGACGATCATGATGGTGGCGATGATGGTGCCCTCCGCCGCGCCGATGATCCTGCTCTTCGCCACCATCAACCGCAAGCGCCGCCAGCAGGAGCGCCCCTATGTCGCCACCAGCGTCTTCCTGTTGGGCTATCTAGTGATCTGGGCCCTGTTCAGCGCTCTCGCCACGCTGGCCCAGTGGGGGCTGCACTCCGCCGCTCTGCTGTCGCCGATGATGGTCGGCACCAGTCCCATCCTCGGAGGCGCACTGCTGATCGCCGCCGGGGTCTTCCAGTGGACACCGCTCAAGCACGCCTGCCTGGCGCACTGCCGGGCACCGTTCGAGTTCCTGATGTCGGACTGGCGCGAGGGCAACCGTGGCGCCTACATCATGGGGCTGCGGCACGGCACCTACTGTCTGGGCTGCTGCTGGATCCTGATGGCGCTGTTGTTTGTGGCCGGCGTCATGAACCTCCTCTGGGTGGCTGCGATCACGCTCTTCGTGCTGGTCGAGAAGGTTGTCCCTGCCGGCGCCGTGGTCGGCCGAGTGACGGGCGCTGTGCTGGTGGCAGCGGGGATCGCCCTCCTCACTCGAGGGTTCTGACCCGAGCACCGCAGCGAGAATCCCAACTACTTCGGCAGTTTGTCGACCAGCTTCAACGTGACGTACCGGAGGTATGGACCGTTGGAACCCTGGTTTGACAAGACGTGGAAGCTCGGTGATTTCGAGTTGAGCGAATAGCGTAGATCCGGATGGCGGCGGCGCGGTGCTGGATACTGACCCCGCACGGAGCCCCCCCTCAAGGACCGACCCCCGGAACCATCTGAAGCTCCATCCACCTCTCGGAGGCGCCAGCCGGACCTGTCACGTTCCACCAGAAAACGTGCCGCGGCGCGATCTTGAGCGGCCCGAGAGCCTGGTCTCGCGGCCTCCTTCACTAGGAGGAAGGCGACAGCTTGACGCCTTCCGACGCAAAAGACGCCACTTCTGATCCACAACTCTTGACAATACCTCGGTCCGCTTTGGCATGACGGAGTATTGTTAAGCAGAAACGAAGCACTGTAGGTAATAACGCTTATTCAGATGGAGCAATCGCTCAGCCGACCTGCCTGTTCGACACCACTTCGAACCAGTCCGCATCGCCGCGTGAGTCGTGCGGGTCCATCATGAATCGTGCCATCCGGTTCAGCCCCGCCGGCCCCGCAAATTCCGCGTTCAGGTTTGCAGCCCCGCAGGACGCGACGCAACAGCCGCATTCGATGCAGCGGTCGCCTTCGTAAATCGCCTGCGTTTCGCGAATCTGATTGAGCGCAATGAACAGCGACATGTACGGCGCCTCG
>CAXMRU010000311.1:0-6366 GCA_964195715.1 Akkermansiaceae bacterium
CTGGCCGATGATCTCTTCGATCTCTCCGGGCGCCGCTGGTTCCGCCTTCTGCACGCCTTCAGGAGTCAGGTCGAACGCCCAGGCGAGCACGAGGGCCACAGGAAATCCGAGTAGGAGAAGCCCCACGACGAGAGACAGGAAGGAGTCCGACAGGCCCAGTGCGGTCCCCAGCGGCTCGGCCACCTGCAGGACACCGAACGCTACGGCCCCGTAGATCGCCGCCACCTTGAACGCGCGGCGCCGCTTGAGTTCGGCGAAGAACTGCTGGTAGCCCCTGCTGGAATCCGTCATAGGCCCCAAGATCGGGGATGAGGGGGATTTAGGAAAGAAAGCGGGCGACCGGGTTCGAACCGGCGATCGGGTTCGAACCGGCGACCTTCAGCTTGGGAAGCTGACGCTCTACCAACTGAGCTACGCCCGCAAAGCCATTAAGTGGTGAGCCTCATCGGCTCTACCCTGTCACGACGCAGTCGCGACCTTCCTCGAGCGCAGCGAGAGGACCACTGAGCTACGCCCACAACCGTCCATTTGGGCTCGGGCTCTCCGGAGTTGGTCTCCGCAGCGAAGCGAGGACAAGCTCGCGAAGGAGAGAACCGGGCCAAATGGGGCGGGAGGGACTCGAACCCCCGACTTCTGCGATGTGAACGCAGCGCTCTAGCCAGCTGAGCTACCGCCCCTGGTTACCCATTACTGCAAGCGGGCAACCGGATTCGAACCGGCGACCTCAACCTTGGCAAGGTTGCGCTCTACCAGCTGAGCTATGCCCGCGTAGGCACAAAACGGAGCCGCCCGAAGGCTGGCCCCGCATGCGTCCCGATTCTACCCCCACGACACAGTTTCGTCAACTGGATTCGGACTGTCCAGGGCCGCCTTCGTACCGGTCCTGTATCCTGCTGAGCGGGAGACTTTCGGTGCGCGCGTGCATGCTGCCAAAAGCACCCTTGACGAAGAACGGGAAAGTAAGGATTCCGTGCCAAGGTCGTGACTACTCCTCCCCATTTTCTTCCTTCAGACGGTGCCGCAAAGCGAAAAAAAGCCGCCAGGATGGAGACCCGGCGGCTCTGGACTGCCTTGAAGCGGACTCTCCCGATCTGGTTCAGGTACCCCACTTCCACGGTTGCAGCATCTTCCTCAGGATCGGCCCGTTGTCCTGAACGAAATCCATGAAACTCTTCTCGGTGTTGGCCCGTGTCGAAATGTAGCAGGCCTCGCATGTGTTCTGCTTGGTGAAGTTCTCCAGCATGTCTTCCTGCTTGTCGAAATACGCCATGACCATCGCGCACGGCGTCATGCGCCCGTCCGGGTTGATGACCAGGAACTTCCGTCCCGCCTGGCACCCCGGGAGCCCACCCTGAGTCATGAACCGGTGGAACTTCCACAGCACCCGCGGCGAGGTGTAGACCGGATAACCCTGGTTCCTCAGGTCGATCACTTCCTCGATCTTCTGCGCGAGGAGGTCCCCGCCTCCGTTACCGTCCACGAGGCCGGTGCGGTCCTGCACCCGCAGGTGGCTGTACACCGAAAAGTTGATCGGCAGGCCCCATTCCTTGGCCCGCTTCACGAGCCCCGGGAGGTCCTGGTAGTTCCAGTTCGTGATACAGACGTTGAGCAGGATGTCGTCCTTCTCCGAATTCCGAGCGAGCTCGGGCAAGGTCCTCGACATCTTGTCAAACAGGCCCGGAATCCGGCGGAACTCGTCATGCCTCTCGTCCGGAAAGTCCAGCGAGATCGACAGCTGGTCCATCCCCGCGGCCTGCAGCTTTCGAAACCTTTCCTCGTTGAGGTTCGAGGAGTTGCTCACCACGATCATGAACGGCAGGCGACCTGGATTCGCGAGCTTCTCGACGATCTCGTACACGTCACCGCGCGCCAGCGGCTCCCCGCCGGAGACGTGTGATACGACCGGCCGAAGCTCCTTCTGGATCACCGCGTACTCGTCCGCTGACAGTCGCGTCTCCTTGATCGGGCCACCCCAGTTGCAGTGCCAGCAATTGGCCGTGCAGCTGTGAGTGATCTCGAACGAAATCGACAGCGGCTTGTTCTGCAGCTTGTTGCGAAAACCACGTGCCAGCATTCTGGTCGCCATGGCTCCGGATATATTCATGCACTTCTCCCCTGGGAGTCTGCTTCAAATACGAAAAATGACAATCTGGCCCAGATGCGGGCCCTGAACAAGGAAGAATCCGCCGCCCGGACTCTTCCACACGGACGCCTCAGACCCCTGAAGCGGCCTATTCGTTCCCCTCGTCGGCCGCCGGGCTCTGGATCGGCGCGATCGGCGCGCGGCCCCGGCTCCGCCGTATGTGGGATACAGCCTTCGGGATGGCCTTGATGGAATAGACCGCGATCACGACGCCGAAGAACGCGAATAGCGTCCAGGTGGGGATTTCGAACAGGCTTCCGACCCAGGCCAGCATAACGTATCTCGGGAAACGTCCCGTCAGCAGCGCGCTCAGGTACTTCCAGAGAGGATAGTGAACCGAGAAGGCGAGGAACTTGAACGGGAAGAATGGAACCGGAGTGAATCCGGTCACGACGATGACGAAAAACGGAAAGCGCATGAAGAGCAAGGCGAACTTCTGATACCAGGCCTTGTCCTTGTAGCCGCTCAGAGACTGGAGGTTCGCCACCGGAACGAACACCGAGTGATCGAGGAATCCCGCGATCAAGGTGCCAATGCTCGCCGCCAGCGCCGTGTACCATATGTTCCCGTTGGAGCCGAAATAGATGACGACGGGCTCATGGGGAAACACGGACACGGCGCTGTTGGCCGGGATGGCGTAGAAGAGCAGGTACAGGTAGCTGTTCGACGAGAACTCCTGGAGGATGAGCACCAGCGTGACGATCGCGGTCAGCACCATGATGCCACCCAGGATCCAGACCTTCGGTCCTAGTTTCTTGTACGTCAGCGGCTGATTCACGCCGTCCGCGAATGAAAGGTCCTCGCGGGTCCCTGAAGTGCTCAAGCGCTCGCGCTCCCGGCTCGTGTTCCTTGGTCTCGCGGCGGCCAACGATATCCGCAGCGGAGGCGTCGCGCCAGCACAGGCTTTCCGTGCACTGGCACGACACGGGCCGCCGCGTGTAGCTTTGCGCGTCTCCCCGGCCGGCCCGGAAGGCCGGCCACTCACTGGAGTCAGGAGCGACAGCGTGACGAAAGTCTCCACGTGTCCCGAGTGCGGTAACGAGCTGGGCCAGTTCGATCAGACCTGCCAGAAATGCGGGCTGGCCCTCTCCTATGACACCGGCGAAGAACACGTCGGCTGTGCCGTGTGCGGGGCCGACATCAGCGCCTATACGGAGACGTGCCCGAAGTGTGGAGAAACGGGGTACCCCGCACTCAGGCCACGTAAGGGACGCAAGTTCAAGGGATCCCCTGACCTCGAGGCCAAACGCGCCAACGAGGAGTAACGGTCCCCGCAACGTGACTCCCGGAACCGGCGACCCTCCGAACGCGATCGACGCGGCGGCCGGCCGAGAGGCACTGGCTCGTTTTATCGTCGTACTGTACCAGCCGCAGGACCTCGTGAATATCGCGCTCGTCGTTCGCGCGATGAAGAACATGGGCCTTACCCGGCTGCGGCTCGTATCCCCCGCCCTGTTCAACGCCTACCGCATCACGGGGATCGCTCACGACACGCATGAGATCGTCGAGGCCACGGAGCTGTTTGACGATTTCGACTCCGCAGTCTCCGACGTGATCCGGGTGGTCGCGACAACCGCACGGCGCAGGGCGAGCCGCCAGGTGTGGAGCGAGCCCGATCGGGGCGCCGAAGAACTCGTCTCCCGAAGCGCTGAAGGCGACATCGCCCTGGTGTTCGGGCGCGAGGACAAGGGCCTACCGAACGAAATCCTCGACAGGTGCCACGAGGCGATCTGCATCCCTACGAGCCCCGAGCACCCGAGCCTCAACCTGGGGCACGCCGCGATGATCGTGCTGTACGAGATCCGGCGAGCCGTGCGACGCGCGTTCGACCTCGAGGAGCGTGACCTGTCGGGCAAACTGCGCGATCAGGCGCCTCCCGCTACTGCGGCCGAATTGGAGGAGTTCTTCGGGGTGTGGGAGCAGGCGATGGAAACGTTGGGAATCTTCCGCGGCGTCGAGCCGAAGACCAAGATGCGAAGCTACCGACGGATCCTGAAGCGAGCCGAACCGGACCGCCGGGAGCTGCGACTCCTCGAGGCCACCGCGTGGCGCATCGTTAATTTCGCCAAGCGGACGGAGAGCCGTATCCGTGACAGGATCGCGAAGGAAAAGGGATCCGGCCTGGCGGAGTGACAGGTTGAACGACCTCCCGCCTCTCGCTAACCCGCCGTCTCGACTCTCCGGGCCCGCTCGGCCGCCGGAACGTAGTACCGCTCTGTGTAGTCCTTCAGCATCCGTCGTGCCGTGAACCGGGCGCCGCCGGTGCGAATCGCCTGCTTCATCGTGCGCACCCAGCCACGAGGTACGCCGTCGGCGTCGCGCGTGTAGTAGAGCGGCCGTACCTCTTCCTCGATCACCCGGTAGAGCGACTCAGCGTCTGCCGCGTCTGCCGCGGCCCAGTCCTCGGGAGTCTCGCCCCCGAGATCCTCGCCGATCGCCCATCCGTTCAGGCGCGTGAAGCCCTCGGCCCACCAGCCGTCGAGCGTAGACAGGTTCGGCACGCCGTTGATCGCCGCCTTCTGGCCGCTCGTGCCGCTCGCCTCCATCGGGGGACGAGGCGTGTTGAGCCATACGTCCACGCCCGAAACGAGATCGCGCGCCACGTTCATTTCGTAGTCCTCCACGAACGCGATCCGGCCGGCAAACCCAGGGTCGGAAGCCATGCGGTACACTTCGGCAAGCAGCGCCTGGCCGGGCTCGTCCGCCGGGTGAGCCTTGCCCGCGAGCACGACCTGAACCGGCCTCCACGGGTCGAGCAGCATTTCCTTGAGGCGATCGAGGTCGTGGAACAGGAGGGTGGCACGCTTGTAGGCGGCGAACCGCCGGGCAAAGCCAATCGTGAGCGCCTTCGGATCGAGCAGCGTGCCAGAAGCAACGACCTGGCTCGGAGCCGACTCCCCGTCTGTCCACCGGCCCCTCGCCCGCATGCGAAGCTCGCTGAACAGGCGACCACGGCAGGTCTTGTGCGCCTCCCACACGAGGTGATCGGGCAGGTCCAGTGCCCTCTCCCATAGCGCGGGATCGTCGCGCTGCAGCTCCCAGTCGGGCCCCAGGTATCGATCGTACAGATCCCGGAACGGCGGCGAGACCCAGGACGGCACATGAATACCGTTCGTTACGTGTCCGATCGGCACATCGTCGTCGCTCTCCACCTCCGGCCACATTGATCGCCACATGCGGCGGGCCACCTGGCCGTGCCTCTCGCTCACCCCGTTGCGATTGTCCGACATTCGGATCGCCAGCGTGGACATGTGGAAGCGCCCATCGTCATGCGGGTGCCGGCCGAGGGCGAACAGCTCTTCCGGGGACAGGCCGAGCCGGTCCAGGTAGTGTTTGAAGTAGCGGTCCATCCGGTCGAGCGAGAACGCGTCGTGCCCAGCCGCGACCGGAGTGTGCGTCGTGAACAAGGTGGTCTCGGCGACCCGGCGCTGTGCTTCATCCGCTGAGAGACCCTCCTCCACGTACTCGCGGAATCGCTCGAGGGTCATGAACGCGGCGTGGCCCTCGTTCGCGTGCCACACCTCGGGGTGGATGCCGAGCGCCCGCAGCACCCGAACACCCCCAATGCCGAGAACGATCTCCTGCCGCAGACGCATCTCGTTGTCACCGGCGTACAGCTGGTACGACAGCTCGCGGTCCTCGGGATCGTTCAGCTCAATGTCGGTGTCGACGAGATAGATCGACGAACGGCCGATCAGCATCTCCCACAGCCCGAGGTGGACTGTACGTCCGTCAAGCGTCACGCTGGCGTGCGAGCCGTCTTCCCCGTTTCCCCACACCTTCCGGATGGCCATCGAGTCCGGGTCGAACGGCTCGGCGATCGCGATCTGGCGGCCGTCCTCGGTCATCCGCTGGCGGAAGTAGCCCTTCTGGTAGAACAGCCCGACGCCGACCAGCGGAATGCCCAGGTCGCTCGCTTCCTTGAAGTGATCGCCCGCCAGGATTCCGAGGCCACCCGAATAGATCGGAATCGACGCGTGCACCCCGAACTCTGTGCAGAAATAGGCGATTCCGCCCGAGGCAAGATCGCCGTGGGTGTCGCGAAACCAGCTGCGCCGCTCCTCGAGCACCGCGTCGAGCTCCGCGATCACGGCATCGTACTCGCGGAGGAATACGGGATCTCGCGCCGCTTCCTCGAGCCGATCCGCGTCGACACGTCGCAACACTTCGACCGCGTTCTTGCCGGACAGTGCCCACAGCGTGGGATCCAGGCGCCGAAATAC
>CAXMRU010000312.1:0-6925 GCA_964195715.1 Akkermansiaceae bacterium
CCGGCCGGGCGGTCAATCGCTGTCACGAGCCAGGAGGTCTGTCATGAGGAACCGCTCAAGAACTACCGCCCTCCCCGAAAGAGCGAAGACCTTGCCTGGGCGCGGCTGGCTGGTCGCCCTTGTCCTGACCGCGGCCGCGTACCCGGCCGCGGCACAGGAAGCCGAGCCGCCGGCGAAGTTGCTGGAAGTGACCTCGACGTCCCCCGAGGCCGCCGAGCTCTTTCGCGCAGGCCTCGCCGATGCCATGAACAACATTCCGCTCCGGATGAGTGAGCAGATGGAGCAGGCCCTCACACTGGACCCGGAGCTGGGCCTCGCCCGGGTAGTCAGCGCCAGATATGCGCTCGACATGCCGCGGGACGAGCGCCAGGCCGAGCTGAGGAGGGGAATGGCGTCGCTGGCCGCCTCGGACGCCTCGACCGGTGAATGGCTGATGGCCCTGGGCTTTCGGCAGATGCTGCAGGGAGACGGCGAGACGAGCCGCAGGATCTTCGCCACCTTGAGTGACCTGTACCCGGACGATCCTACGCCTGCGTACCTTCACGCGCTCATTACGCAGGGAGTGGAGGGGATGAACCAGGCGATCGTGGAGTTCGAGTCCCTCACTAAGACCTTTCCGGACTTCGCCCCGGCCTACAACATGCTCGCGTACCGCCTGTGGCAGGGGGGCGACCGGGCCGGCGGGGTGAAGGCGATCGAGACGTACCTGAAGCTCCTTCCCGAGCATCCCAACGCCAACGACTCGTACGCCGAGATCATGCAATGGTCCGGTCGGTACGACGAGGCGATCCAGTATTACAACCGGGCCAACGAGATCTACCCCATCTGGGCGTGGAGCGCGGGGCTCGCCGACACGTACCAGCTGATGGGTGAGGGTGCGCAGGCCCGCGAGCACCTGGCCGTGGCTATCGAGACGGCACCCACCAACGGTTTGAGGATCGCCCAGCAGTTCGCGGTCGGAAACAGCTTCCTGCTCGACGGCGACATCGAGACCGCACTGGAGCGGTATGATGCCGCCGCCCGCGAGGCGGAGGCCGCCGAGATGAGCGGGAGGGCCGGCTGGACATACGCCGCCATGGCGGTCGCGGACGGTCTGCTCGGAGACGGCCGTTCGGTCGAGTCCGCCCTCCAGAAGGCGGCGGAAGCGATCGGGGCCGAGGCCCCCGCCTACCAGCTCGCCGCGGCCCTGGCGTGGGCCGCGAGCGGCGACTCCGAGCGCGCGGTTGCGGCGCTCGATGGACTGGATGACGAGACGGTCGCTCACACTACCCGGGCCCTGCTCCACATGCATCAGGACGAGATGCTGGAGGCGGAGACGGAGCTGGCGCAGGCGGACCAGGACTCGGACTTAGTCCGGGCCCTCCTCGGCACCTGCTACAAAGAGGCCGGGCGCACAGCAGAGGCGCACGCGCTGCGAGACGATGTCCTCGCCCGGCGTGATGTCGCCCTCACGGACATGCAGGGCGTGATCGCCCGCGCTCTGGCCGCGCGGATCTGAGACACGCCGGGCAGGGACGCTGAATCCGTAGTCTCGGCACACACTGGGGGGCGGCTCCGCCGCGGCCGCCCTCTCGTGACCGCGCCACCCGCGTCTTCCGCTCATCGGGATCATCCGGTGAGTCTCCGCCCGCGGCCCCGATCCCACTCACGTTCGCCAACATCCACGATGACCCGCGCTGGCTCCCGTTCTTGGAGAGCATCGGCAAGTCGCCCGAGCAACTCGCCGCCATCGAGTTTGAGGTGCGGCTGCCGCAGTAGGCGTTCCGAACAGTGTCAGCGTCAGTGACAGCGCCCACTGCTGCTGGCTGCTGCCCACCAGCGGTACCCACCCTTATATCCGCATAAATCAGCGTCCATCAGCGCTGGTCAGCGCACCGATTCGGCATGGGGTTCAGGAGGTTGCGAGTTCGAATCTCGCCGCCCCGATTGCGTAAGAGACGGTCCTGTCGGTAGTTACGGCAGGGACGTGTTTTCGCAGTGCGCCACAGCGTCAGAAACAGTGACAAATCTGGCGAGCCCTCGCACACCTGACACCGTGTCAGAAGGGCTCCGGGTACTTCATAGGCCTACCATCGGAATAGTGCCACAGTCAGTGACACGCGTTCACTGGCTTACCACGCTCTTGGGACGGGCCTTCCAAGCCGCTCTCCCCTATATTGATCCCACCCCTTCGTTCCCTCGGAGGCATTAGTGCCTGACCTATTGGAACGTCTGAAGTCTGCAGTTGCCGACCGCTACGCGATTGAGCGGGAAGTGGGACGTGGCGGCATGGCCGTCGTCTTCCTTGCCGAGGACCTGAAGCATCACCGGCAGGTAGCCCTCAAGGTCCTGCATCCCGAGCTGGCTGCAGTCGTCGGTCCCGACCGGTTCCTCCGAGAGATCGAGACCGTCGCCGGCCTGACTCATCCTCATGTCCTTCCACTCTACGACTCGGGAGAGGCAGGCGGTCTGCTGTTCTACACCATGCCGTATGTCGAAGGTGAGAGCCTCCGCCAGAGGCTGGATCGCGAGAGGCAGCTGCCGGTGGAGGAGGCGGTTCGGATCGCACAGGACGTGGCCGATGCGCTCGACCACGCCCACCGGCACGGTCTGATTCACCGCGACATCAAGCCGGGCAACATCCTCCTCGAAGAGGGTCACGCAGTGGTGACGGACTTCGGCGTGGCCCGGGCAATCAGCATAGCGGGCACGGAGAAGGTAACAGCAACCGGGATGGCGGTTGGAACACCCGCCTACATGAGCCCTGAGCAGGCCGCCGGGGAAGAGGTCGACGCCCGAAGCGACCTCTATGCGCTCGGTTGTGTGCTCTACGAGATGCTCGCGGGAGAGCCGCCATACACCGGACCCACCGCACAAGCGGTGTTGGCGAAGAAGCTGAGTGAGGGTACCCCTCGCGTCTCTGTTGTTCGCGAAACGGTGCCGGATGCTGTTGAGGACGCGGTGCGCAGGGCGCTGGCCAAGGCTCCGGCCGATCGGTTCGCGACGGCAGCGCACTTTGGTGAGGCATTGAGTCTCGAGCAGGTGAGGGGTCCCACACGTCCCGACCGCGCGAGACGCGTGCCATTCGTGTCGACCCTGATCTCGATTGGGGTAGTCGCTGTCGTGGCGATTGCTGCGCTCGTCGTGTGGCCACGCGGCTCTCTTCCTGCGGGTCCACCGCGACTCGTAGTGCTTCCGTTCGAGAACCTCGGTGCACCCGAGGATGAGTACTTCGCAGATGGGATGACCGACGCGATTACAGCCCGCGTTGCCAACATGGCGGGTCTTCAGGTGATCTCACGCACCAGTGCCGTGCTGTACAAGAACACGTCCAAGACCCCCGAAGAGATCGGTGATGAGCTTCGCGTGGGATACATCCTGGAAGGCACCGTGCAGCGGGAGCGGCCGGCTGATCCAGAGAGCCGGGTTCGCATCATCCCGCAGTTGATATCCGTGTCGGATGACATACATCTCTGGGCGCACACGTTCGATGAGAACATGGCCGAGGTGTTCCGCGTGCAGTCGGACATCGCCGAGCAGGTAGCGAGCGCACTGGAGGTAACGGTGCTCGGGCTCGAGCGGGAGGCGATGACCGCGCGACCAACCGCCAATCAGCAGGCGTATGACGCCTATCTGCGCGGCCTGGCCCACTCCCGCCACCTCACCCATCAAAGCCAGGATTCGGCGATGGCCTACCTGGAGCTGGCAGTAGAGCTCGACCCCGACTTCGCGCTTGCGCACGCAGTCCTGTCTCGTGTGTACGAGGAGCAGAGCGCGACGTTCGAGGGCTCAGAGGCCTGGACTCAGAAGGCGCTTGTGGCAGCCGAACGAGCACTCGCGCTGGATTCTACTCTGGCGCAGGGCTACGCGGCGCGGGGTGATGTCCTGTGGTCTGCCTTATATGGATTCCGTCACGAAGAGTCGGCGAGAGATCTCAAGCGGGCCATAGCGCTCAATCCGAACGTGAGCGATGCTCACGATGACTTGGCGGGAGTATACAGCCACGTGGGCCTGCTGAACGAAGCTCTGGAAGAGACGCTGATTGCGCAGTCTCTCGACCCGCTGAGCGTGTACGCACAGTTCAGACGGGGACTGATTCTGCTGTGGAGTGGGGAGTTCGATAGTGCGTTCGCAGCCCTGGAGCCACTTCCGGTCTGGGCCTCACCGTATGCGGCGGAGGCACTCCTTCATCTTGGCAGAACCGATGAAGCGGTACGTCTCATTGAGGCAGCAAGCTCCGAGGAACTGGGAGAGAGCGACCCCCTTCTGAACAGTCTGAGCGCGATCGCATATGCCGTCGAGGGTGACGGTGCTGCCGTTGAACAGAAGGTGCAGATAGCGTTGGCGGGCCGGGCCTCGTTTGCCCACGCGCATCACATCGAGTACAACGTCGGTGTTGCATACGCAGTGCTCGGTAAGCACAACGACGCCGTCGAATGGCTGCAGCAAGCCGCCGTCAACGGATTTCCCTGCCTTCCCTATTACGAACGAGATGATTTCTTGCTGGATCTGCGCAGCCATCCCGAGTTCCGCGACCTGCTCGATTGGCTCCGTGCCGAGGAAGACCGTCTGCGCGAGGCGATCTAGCCGCGTGGGGCGTGGTGGATTCTGTAGTGCGAACAAGGCGGTCTGAGCTGGATCACGAGGTCGGCCTGGCGTCGATCCGGTGGAGTTGATCCGCAACCAGACCGAGCGCGTCGCTGGTGTCTATCTTCTCAAGAACTTCGACCCACACATAACTGAGCCCGCACCAAACGGTCGGCGCGCCTGAAGCCCGTGTCAGATGGGCAGGCTCATTTGATGGGCCGGCTGCGTGGATAGTGTCACGGGCAGTGTCACCGCAGTCACAAGTGCCGATTTCAAGTCGGGCGCTTCGCACGGTGGTGCGGGGGTTGCCCTTCCCACCGTCCTCGACATCCGCGATCTTGCCCGCATGACAGATACCCAGGGCTACCAGCGGTTCTTCGCGGAGCTGAAGCGCCGCCGCGTATTCCGAGTGATGGCGGTGTACGGCATCGTAGGGTTCGTTCTTCTTCAACTCGTGGACCTTGCCGTCCCCGCGCTGCTGCTTCCCGAGTGGACCTACCGGCTCGTGGCGCTCTTCCTACTGCTCGGATTCCCGGTGACGATCGTCCTCGCGTGGGCGCTGGAGATGACGCCCGAGGGGGTGCGACGCACGGTAGAGGCCGCGCCCGGCGAACTGACGGAGATCATCTCCGCCCCCGCTTCTAAGCGTTGGCCCGCAGGGCTGCTGGCGCTGGCTGGCATGACGGCTCTGCTCGCCGGCGTGTGGTATGTGGGAAGGCAGTCGGTTCCGGCGGCGGGAGTAGGTCCGGTTGCGAGTGAAGTTGCGGCGGCTGGCCCCATGTCGGCTTCGATCGCGGTGCTCCCGTTTGCGGACATGTCCCCCGACGAGGATCAGGCCTACTTTTCCGACGGCATTTCCGAGGAACTTCTGAACCTGCTGGCGAAGATACCCGAGCTGCGGGTGGCCTCGCGGACCTCGGCCTTCTCGTTCAGGGGCGAGACTCTGGAAATCAGTGAGATCGCCCAGCGCCTGAATGTGGCCCACGTGCTGGAAGGCTCGGTGCGCAAGGCCGACGACCAGGTGCGCATCACCGCGCAGCTGATCGACGCACGCTCGGACACCCATCTCTGGTCTCAGACCTGGGACCGTACTCTTGACGATGTCTTCGCTATCCAAGACGAGATCGCCGCCGACGTAGCTGAGCAACTGCAGGTCACGCTGCTCGGGGCCACGCCAAAGGCGCAGCCAATCGATCCGGAAGCCTACACGTTGTATCTGCAGGCTCGGCAACTGGCGGACCAGTTTACGGCGGAAAGCCTTGAGCAATCGAACGAGCGGTTCCGGCTGGCGCTTGAGGTGGACCCCGCGTATGCCGCGGCGTGGGCGGGGCTAGCAGCGAACTACGCCAATCAAGCCGCCTACGGCCTTGGCCCGCTGGACGAGAGCTACGCAGCGGCCCGCGAAGCCGCCGGCCGGGCACTGGCTATTGACCCGGAGTTTGCACCGGCCCACGCCAGCCTCGGCATGATCGCCGCGTTCTATGAGGCAGACCTTCCCGCCGTTGCGCGGCACTACCGACGCGCGCTGGAGCTGGACCCGACGAACCCGGACATCCTCGCCGAGGCCGCCACCCTTAACGACGATCTGGGCCGCCTGGACGAGGCGATCGCGATTTGGGACTACCTGATCGCGCGAGATCCTGTGAACCCGAGTCTCCACGGGAGTCGAGCCCTCACGCTCCGTCGGGCCGGGCGTTTCGATGAGGCCCTCGTGTCAGCCCGTACAGCTCTGAGCTTGAGCCCGGGCCAAGTGGGCGGATATTACCTCGTCGGTCAGACGCTCCTTCGACAGGGCGAGCCCGAGCTGGCTCTCGCGGAAACGCTGAAGGAACCCCACAACGGTTATCGATGGATTGCTCTGGCCGTTGTCTACGCGGAGCTGGGTCGGTTAGGGGATTCCGATGCCGCGATCGACTCAGTGATCGCCACCGATGAGACGGGCTGGGCCTACAACCTTGCATACGTATACGCGCTCCGAAACGAGGCCGACGCCGCCTTTAAGTGGCTTGACACGGCGGTCGAGTACCACGATGCGGGACTGGTCGAGATAGGGGCATCGGAGCTTTTCAAGAGTATCCAGGACGACCCGCGCTGGCTGCCGTTCCTGGAGAGCATCGGCAAGTCACCCCAGCAGCTCGCGGCCATCGAGTTTGAGGTGCGGGTACCGCAGTAGCTGGGATCCTCACTTCCCATCTTCTGCTTGACCCGCGACCTTGTCGCCCATGACGAGGCTAATTGAGGAATTCAAACGCCGGTCGATCTGGCAGGCGCTCGGTATCTATGCGGTTGGTGCGTGGGTCGCCCTGCAGATCGTGGATGTCCTAGCGCAGAACTTCGGGCTTCCCGAGTGGTTCCCTGC
>CAXMRU010000313.1:0-2357 GCA_964195715.1 Akkermansiaceae bacterium
GTCATCTCTGCTGAGAACGTGTGGACCTGGCCGCGCAGCTCATCGTACTCGCGCGCCAGTTGCTGCCTCTCGCGGCGGATCTGATCCAGGCGGTCCTGGCTGTCACGGATCTGGTCGCCGAGCGTGTTCTGAGCGGCGAGGGCAGGTACTCCCACGGTCAGCCACACGAGAGAGAGCAATCCGAAGTGCCATGCGCCCCGCAGCGCCCTCGCCGGGACCCGGGCGGACCGGCGATCGGCGGGGCGGACGCCCTTCAGGGGCTCAGTACGCATCCAGCCTGCGAAGCTCACGTCGCACGGCGCTACTGGCCGCCAGCATGCCGAGGAGCCCGGCGAAAGCGAGCCCACCGGCGATCCACAGGTCGGGCAGCCATGCCAGAGAGAGGAGAGTGCGCTCGACGGTCTGGTACGTGGCCCACGTCAGGCCGAGCGCCAGCAGACCTCCGCCGAGCCCCGTCACGAATCCCTCCACGAGGAACGGTCGCCGAACGTAAGCGTCCGTGGCGCCGATGGTCTGCATGATCGAGATCTCGCGGGCCCTCGCGAGAACTGACATTCGGACAGCGATGCCTATGAGAAGCGCTGCACCGATGGCGAAGCTGAGGCCCAGGATGATCGCGGCGCCGCCGGCGACCCTCCTCAGCGAGTAGATCCGGTCCACCCACTCACGCCCGTACCTGGCCTCCTCCACGAAATGATACCCGGAGAGCCGGTCGGCCACGGCTTCCACGTCGTCGGGTGTGCGGAAGTCCGGACGGAGCGAGATCTCGAGCGACGCAGGAAGCGGGTTGACCTCGAGGTCCGAGTACACGTCCGAGAATTCGGTTAGCTCGCGCGACGCTTCGTACAGGGCCTCGACCTTGGAGACGTACCGGGCAGACTCGACCTCGGGGTATGACTCGATCTCATGCCGCGCAATCTCGATCAGCTCCTCGGACGCGTCGTCGCGCAGGTACGCGACGACCTCGACGCGGCGCTCCACATCCGACAGGGCTACGTCGATATTGTGAGCCGTCAACCCGAACAGGCCGAGGGTGAACACGCTCAGCCCGATCGCCATCACCGAGAGCACCGTGAGCGCGGGGGCCCGGCGGATTCCGGTTACGGCTTCCCGAATGGCTCTCACGTCTCCGACTCCCCGACCGAGTCGAACACCAGTCGCCCCTGCTCGAGCTCGATCACCCGGACGTCCCCGTGTCTGCGGATCAGCTCGGCGTCGTGCGTGGCCATCAGCACGGAGGTCCCGGAGGCGTTGATCCTCTGGAACAGCGACAGCACTCCCAGCGAGGCCCGATCGTCCAGGTTCCCGGTCGGCTCGTCCGCCAACAGGACCAGCGGGTCGTTGGCGAGAGCACGAGCCACGGCCACCCGCTGCTGCTCTCCTCCCGACAGCTCACGCGGCAGCGCCCGAGCTCGGGCCGCGAGGCCCACCTGGCCGAGCAGCTTCTGGACCCGTGGGCCGATCCTCGACCGCGGCACGCCGGTGACCTCCAGGGCGAAAGCCACGTTCTCCTCCGCGGTCAGGTTCTCGAGCAGCCGGAAGTCCTGGAAGATGTAGCCGACCCGGCGTCTCAGGTCCGGAAGGTCCCGTCGCTTGATGCGGTTGGAGCTGTATCTGGACACGCGCACTTCGCCGGATGTAGGACGCTGAAGCATGTGGATCAGCTTCAGGATCGTAGTCTTCCCAGCGCCCGAAGCCCCCGTCAGGAACGCGAACTCGCCCTTTCTGAGATGGAACGAGACGTCCTGGATCGCCGGCTCGGCTCCCCCGAAGATCTTCGTTACGGAACGAAGTCGTACCACCCGCCTTTACCTCCCCTGGCTGCAGAAACGGACGCACTCGGCCACGGCGGTCCTCATCGACGACGGATCGGCGAGATTCCGGCCCGCGATGTCGAAGGCCGTTCCATGATCCGGGGATGTCCGTGGAAACGGAAGCCCCGCGGTCACGTTCACCCCTTCCTGGCCGGCGATAGTCTTGAACACCGCAAGTCCGACGTCGTGGTACGGCACGACCACGACATCCACCGAGCCGTCGAGACAACGCCGGAAAACCGTATCGGCGGGGAAAATCCCGTCCACCTCTAAGTCATCCCGAGCCGCGAGAAGGTCCGCCGCCGGCGCCAGGATCCGTTCCTCCTCGTCTCCGAACAGACCCTGCTCGGAAGCGTGAGGGTTGACGCCGGCGAGCGCAAGACGGGGACGCGGGATGCCCCACCAGTCCCGGAGCGCCCGAGCCGCGATGGTTGACCGGCGGACTACCAATTCGACGTCGAGGAGATCGGGAACGCGACTGAGCGGAACGTGAACCGTCAGGAGCGCGACGCGCAGCGGCCCTCCCAGGACGGTTCGCTCAGA
>CAXMRU010000314.1:0-42368 GCA_964195715.1 Akkermansiaceae bacterium
TCCAGGAACGGATGTGCGTCGGATTCGCGAGACCTCGAGGCGTCGTCCAGCGCCTGAAATACGCTTCCGATCTCGTACAGGCGCACGTCGCGGTGCCCGCGCGCCCAGTTGTGCTCAAGCCGGCTTAGCAGCACCGGGACCAGGTCCGTGCGCAGATACGCCTCCGCTTCGGACAACGGCTTGAGAAGCCGCGGAGGATTCCCCTCTGTCCTGGCCTGCGACGCGAACGTCGAGCTCCGTGCCTCGAGCAAACCGGACGATGCCAGCGATCTACGAACGCGGTCGATCCGCCGCCACACCGGGCTGTCCGGAACGGCGCTCGGCCGAAAGGAGCGTGGCTCGCGCGGGAATGCCTCGTATCCGTACCGGCGGGCGACTTCCTCCAGGAGGTCCGCTTCCGTGCTCACGTCCACACGCCAGCCGGGCACGGTGACCTCGAAGGATCCCGGCGTGTCGGCTCCCTCGTCGGCGCCCGACACCTGGAAGCCGAGAGGTTCCAGCAGACCCGCGATCTGCTCGCCCGAGAGCCTGAGTCCCAGTACCTGACTGACTCGGGAAGGTCGGAGGCTCACGCACCGCGTCGCCGGAGGCATCCGGCCGACTCGAATCGCCGTGGCATCGGCCTTCCCGCCGGCCGTGGCCAGGAGGAGCTCGACACAGCGTTGGATCGCTGCCTCCATCCCGGACTCGTCGATGCCCCTCTCGAATCGGTACGAAGCGTCCGTGGCCAGTCCCGTGGCCCTCGCTGTATGCCGGGTGTGCATGGGATCGAAAGCGGCGCACTCGATCAGGAGATCCGTTGTCTCGATCGAGACCTCGGATTCCGCCCCGCCCATGACGCCCGCCAGGGCGATCGGCCGCTCCGCATCGGCGATGACGCTGACCTCCGGGCCCAACTCGTGCTCCTCACAGTCCAAAGTCGTGTGTGCCTCACCGCGCGCCGCCCGCACCCGGATCTCCGGGCCCGTGATGCGCTGGAGGTCGAAAGCGTGCAGGGGCTGGTTCAATTCAAGCAGCACGTAGTTGGTCGAGTCCACGACGTTGTTGATCGGACGCGCGCCAGCCGCCCGAAGGCGTGCCTGCAGCCATTCCGGCGACGGGCCGACGGATACCCCGCGCACGATCGCAGCCAGGTAGCGGAAGCAACGTTCCGAGTCCTCGATGGTGACCGTGACGCCGCCGGCCGACGCGATGTTCTCGCCGGATTCCCATCGGGGCTCCCACGACGAGTCGCCGAAAGCAGGCAAGACGACGTCGCCCACCCCGCCGGGCGCGAGCTCCCTTGCCACCCCCACGTGACACGCAAGGTCGATCCGGTTCGGCGTCAGATCCACTTCCAGACGCGCGTCCGGCAACCCGAGCGCGTCGAGAAGGGACTCTCCCGGCTCGTGATCATCCCCGAGTCGCATGATTCCCGAGGCGTCGCGACCCAATCCGAGCTCCTTCTCCGAGCACAACATCCCGTTGCTGATCTGCCCCCGGATCTTCCGGCGCTCGATCTTGAAGCTGTCAGGCAGCGTGCCGCCCACCGGGATGAACGGATAACGTGCCCCTTCCACCACGTTTGGCGCCCCGCACACAACGTCGAGCTCTTTCCCCGTGCCCGCATCGACGCGGCATAGTGAAAGCCGATCGGCGTTCGGGTGCCTGCTTACCTCGAGCACAAGTCCGACGACCACGTCCTCGAGCCCGTCGCCGACCGCCACCACCCGATCGACAGGTACGGCCCGGGCGCTCAACTCAGCAGCGAGCTCCTCGGCGGCGCCATCGATGGAGGGTGCAAGGATACGAAGCCAGCTGACGCTGATGTCCATCAGGCGAACTGCTCCAGGAAGCCTATGTCTCCCTCGTACAAGAGACGGATGTCCGGGATCCGGTACCGCAGCATCGCGATTCGGGCTGGACCCATCCCGAAAGCGTACCCGGTGTACTTCTCGGGATCGTACCCCACCGCCTCGAACACTGCTGGATTGACCATCCCGCTCCCCATGATCTCGATCCAGCCCGTGCGCTTGCACGCGGAGCACCCCGATCCCTCACACAGGAAGCAACTGACGTCGACCTCGGCGGAGGGCTCAGTGAACGGGAAGTACGACGGTCGGAACCGTGTTCTCGTCGACGGTCCGAAGAACCTGTGCACGAAGAATTCGATCGCTGCCCGGAACTCGATGAAGTCGATGCCCTCGTCGACGGCGAGGCCTTCGATCTGCTCGAAGGCCGGCGCGTGCGAGGCATCGTACGGATCGCGGCGAAACACCATGCCGGGCGCCAGGATCCGGACCGGAGGCTCGTGCTCCATCATCACGCGAGCCTGAACCGGCGAGGTGTGCGTCCGCAGGAGCACACCGTCGTCCAGGTAGAAGGTGTCGTGCATATCCGCTGCCGGGTGGTCCAGCGGAATGTTGAGCGCGGTGAAGTTGTGCCAGTCCGTCTCGATCTCCGGGCCTGCGGCACGAGTGAACCCGAGCTCCTGGAATATGTCACAAACCTCGTCGATGACCGCCGTCACGGGATGCACTCCGCCGCGCCACTGGCGCCGGCCCGGAAGCGTCAGATCGGCTCCCGCCTCCTCCTCCCGCGCCGCCAGCCCGGCCAGCTCGCTCACCCTCAGCTCAAGAGTGGTTTCCAGAGTCTGCTTGACCTGGTTGGCCTTCTTGCCGGTTTCGGGACGATCCTCTGGAGGGACGGTCCTCAGGCCGGACAGTGCGCGAGACAGAAGCCCGTTGCGCCCCAGGAACCGGACGCGAGCTTTCTCCAGTGACTCGACGTCCTCTGCCTCCTGCATGGCCCCGAGTGCCTCGACCCGAATCGACTCCAGGGTCTCCCGGAGGCTGCCTGCCTCGTCCTTCTCGTTCAATGCATATGCTCTTTCGCGAGCTTCGTCAGCTCGGCGAACGCCTCCGGCTCGCGAACGGCGAGATCTGCGAGGGCCTTGCGGTTCAGATCCACACCCGCGTTGCGGAGCCCTGAAATGAATCGCGAATAGGACAGATCGTGCTCTCGGCTCGCCGCATTGATCCGTGCGATCCACAGCCTGCGAAAGTCTCGCTTTCGCCGGCGCCGATCCCTGTACGAATACGCCCAGCCGCGCTCGACCGCGTTCTTCGCTGTGCGATACAGCTTCGAACGGGCGCCGAACTGGCCGCGAGCCTGTTTGAGTATCTTCTTCTTGCGCTTCTTTCGAGTGACGCTCGTAGTCACACGCGCCATATTGTTACCCTCTTCTTTCTATCTTCGACTGCTTCAATCCACATCCTGGATCCGGAGCTGCCGTCGCGCGGAAGCACCGGCCACCTGTCTCTCCTCAGCTTCCGAGCATGCGCCTTACGCGCTTCTCGTCCGCCTTCGACACGAGAGTCTTCTTGCGAAGATTGCGCTTCCGCTTCGGGCTCTTCTTCGTGAGGATGTGGCTGTGATAAGCCTTGTTACGGCGATACTTACCGGTGCCGGTCTTCGTGAACCGCTTGGCGGCCGACCGGTTTGTCTTCTGCTTTGGCATCTTCCGCTACCCTTCTCTATCTAGCCCTTCGGACCGATGAGCATCGTCATGGTCCGGCCTTCCTTGCGAATGTCAGATTCGACGTTTCCCAACTCCTCGAGCTCTGCCTTCACCCGCTCGAGAACGCGTACGCCGAGCTCGGGATGCGTCATCTCCCGGCCCCGGAAGCGGAGCGTGAACTTCACCTTGTCCCCGTCCTCGAGGAATCGCCTCGCGTGACGGAGCTTGAAGCCGAAGTCGTGACTTTCGATCTTCGGCCGCATCTTGATTTCCTTCACGTGGATGATGTGCTGCTTCTTCTTCGCCTCCCTCGACTTCCGTGCCTGCTCGTACTTGAATCTCCCGTAGTCCATGATCCGGCACACGGGAGGACGAGAATTGGGCGCGACCTCCACCAGATCCAGCCCACGCTCGGCGGCGATCGCTCGCGCCTCGTCCGTGGGGATGATCCCGACCTGTTCGCCATCATCGCCGATCAGGCGAATGGGACTGATGCGAATCCTGTCGTTTACGCGTAATTCGTCTTGGCTCACTTCACCTCTTCCAGGGCCGTCGTGCACCCGCCGCCGGTCGGCTCGGCCCGGGGCCGGCCGGCAAACACAAAAAGCCCGATTCGGCAATGCCGACCGGGCAAGCACGAACCGCCTCCAACCCGCGAGGATCGCGTCCGTGTTTCTACCCGGCAGCGGTGTCCGCGCCCGGAGGCGCCAGCACGCCGAAAGGTGGGAGCAACGCTCCACTTTCGTGTTTTCAGGGTCGTCAAGTTAGGCGGCGAATCCGGGAGTGTCAACGCGTCCGGAGGGAACCCCTGCCCATCGGATCGGCGAAGCTCCCCCGGGACCCGCTCCGCGTCGGCCGAAAGAGCGAAGGTGCTCACCTCGGCTTCGCGATACGCATACCTCGCCTGTCATGGCGTCGAGAACGAACAGCCGCCCGAGCCCGGCGACCGCGACGCAGGCGGCCAAGGGCTCCCCGGGTCCATCATTGCTTACAATCGACTATAAGTAACCTCATGTCTATTCTTGTAATTGTTGAAGTTCCGGCCTTACTGCCAGGATGATATTTCGGGACCCGATGGAGCTGGGCGTCCGACCAAGTACGGCGGTCTGTCCCGCGCGCACCCGAACTGTCGTCCCGAACACGGTCCGTGATCCCGCATGGAACCTCAGCTCGAGCTGAACGCTGCCTCCAGCAGAGTCGGTGCGCACGTTCATGATCACCGCCTCGATCGCTGAGGGGCCGAGGTCGGGAACATCGAACTCCTGGAACAACTCGTTCCCTTCCGTTCCGTAGACCATCACCTCACCCAACAGGCGGTAGCCGTCGAAGCGGAACAACTGCCGCAGGGCAGCCTCCACATCGGCGATCCGGGGATCCACGCCCTGCTCCCCGTTGGCTTCGATGATCTGGAACACAAGACGGACCATGGGCTTCGGACGATCGAATTCGAGGAGAGTTTCCTCGATGCGCCGCAAGTTCTCAGGCGTCTCGCGGACGGTTAGCTTGCCCTGGACTGCAGTCGCCATCCCGGGAGCTCCCTCCCGGCCGCCGTACACGTAGGGCTCGACCAGCCTCTCCACGACCCAGTCATCAAGGTACTGGACCTCGAAGGTCCGGGTCTCGGTCTCCGGCACCTCGTCCCCTGCCACGCACGCTCCGAGGCTCAGGGCCACGGAGGCCAGTAGGAACGCAGCCGCGATACGAGTCGACGCTGTCATCATTGTCCCCTCCCCTGGTAGAACCAGAACACCACGATGTCGGAATCTTCGGTTTCGAACACGGCTACGCTCTCGTCCAGCGACGCATCCACTTCCGGAGTCAGAACCGTCGCGACGGCAGGAGCCGTCGCGACGATCTGCACCGTGCTCGGCTCTCCGCCGACTTCGACGTCCAGGGTGCGAACCGCCAGGATGCCCGCCGCCACCGCCGCGGCGGCGATGCCCCAGGATCCCCGGCGAGTCCGCCTGCTTCGGCGAGCTGCCTCGAGGACGGCCTTCGGCACCGACACATGCAACGGGCGACGTGGACTGAGGGCGGAGAGTTCCCCGACCAACCCCTCCTGTGCCGCCATGACCCACTCCGCCGCGGTCATGCAACCCGGGCAGCCCGCGACATGCTCCCTGAAGGAAGCGTCTGACGAACCCGCAGCGGAGATGACTGACGGTCCCACGTCCTCCTGCGACCCGGAAAGCGCGGCCGCGATCTCCAGCGGCTCGGCCGCCAGCAGGTGCTGCCGGCACTCGGCACAGTTCATCCCGTTTCCTCCACTCCCGGAAGGGTCTCCAACAATCGGCTCCTCAGTGTCCTTCGGGCCCGAAACAGGTGAGTCCGGAGCGTCGCCGGCCGGATCTCGAGCCTCTGCGCTGCCTCGGCAGGCGCCAGGCCCTGAAAGTCGACGAGGTCCATTGCCTCTCGCTGCCGGGCCGGCAGCTCTTCGAGAAACGTCCTGACGAGGATCGTCAGCCGTCTACGTTCCATCCCCGCCTCCACATCGTTCGGGTCGGTGGCACCAGGCCTGTCGCCATGGGTCGCGTATCTGTCCTTCAGCCGCCTTCCCCTCTGCCCACGCCGCCGCACATCGGCCGCGGCGCTCCGCACAACGGAGTAGAGCCAGGTCTCGAAGCGAGCCGCTCCCGTGAATCTCCGAAGGCCCCGGTGAAGACGCACTAACGCCTCCTGCGTGGCGTCCTCCGCGTCATCCTCGTCCCCTGTCCTCACCAGAGCCCAGCGGTAGATTCGGTCCCTATACGCCCGGGCGAGCCTCTCGAACGCGTGCGGGTCTCCCGCCTGCGCCCTCCGGATCAGAAACGCCAGCTCGATTTCCGGATTTTGAGGCTCCGTCACGTGCGCTCCGTGTGACCGCGTTCCCCCATGAGACGTGAGATAAGCACGTCGCGTTTACGTCCGTTGCTCCCGAGCCAAGATTACTCGGAGGACGGCCAGTGACCACCGGGAGCCCACGGCTCGGGAGAGGCCCGTCCTCTGGTCTCCGGATTACATGTAACTTTTAAGCGTCGAGCGGCAAATAGAAGGATGAGGCCGGATGAAAAAGCCTGCTCGACAGGCGGTCAAACGTGCCTCGCTCACGCTGAATCTGATCCGGGGCCCGGTGCGGGGCGCAGCGAGCCAGTTGGCTCGAACCGGTCCCCGGTCAGGTTTCTTCATCCCCACCGTGTCCATTCCCATAAATTGATGCATGCGGCCCGTGACCAACCTTACGCGGGGTGACCGTGTCTCACGGACGACTGTTCCCCATCGGCAATCGACTTGCCGTGTCGTCGGGACCGACCCAGACCAGATTGGAACCGCACCATGTACAGCGAAGCTGGACTCAATGATTCAGCGCCGTGCCGGTTCCTGTGCGCGGCGTGGACCGTGGCTGCGGCCTTCGCCCTCACTTTCGGCACCGTGGGCTGCGCCAGCGAGGCTCCGGCTAGCGGCTGGGGTGGCACGGTCGACACGCTCAGCAGCGGGCAGATCTCAGTGAACAATCCACAGGGCTCCCTTTGGGCAGCCGGAGATGGATGGGGCGTGAATGAGGAGCTGAGAATCGGCACGCTCGACGGGACAGGACCGGACATGTTCGGGGCGATCACGGACTTCGAGGTAGACGAGTACGGTCGGTTCTGGGTGTTCGAGGGCCAGGCGCAGGAAATCAGGGTATTCGACGCCAACGGAAGACACGTCCGCACGGTCGGGCGCCAGGGCGAGGGACCCAGCGAGTTCAATCGGGTGATCGGGATGGACTGGGGACCGGACGGCAACCTGTGGCTCGCAGATCCGTCGAACAACCGCCTGTCGGTAGTGGACACCGCGGGCGTCTTCGTCGCCAGTCACCCCACGATAGGCGGCATCACGGTCATGCCGTGGCCGGGCGGCTTCGACGACGCAGGTCTTTTCTATACCTACGGCATCGATCCGACGGTCGAGGATGACTTCGCGCTGGTCATGGTGCGGCACGGACCCGACCTCCAACCCATCGACTCCGTCGCGCCACCCGAGTACCCGGGCGAACGCGAGATGTACGAACTCCGGGACGAAAACAGCTGGATGATGACCGGCGTCCCCTACACGCCGTCTCTCGAGTGGCACCTGACTCGAGATGGGACCTACTGGGCCGGGCTTACCGGCGACTACCACATCTTCCAGCTCAGCTGGCAGGGCGACACCCTCCGCTCCGTCCGGAGGGACTACGAGGCGCTGCCGGTCACAGCAGCAGACCTGGATCAGGCCCGCGAGAACCTCGAGTGGTTTACCGATGCGGGCGGCAAACCCGACTGGTCGAGGATTCCGAACAGCAAGCCGGCATTTGAGGAGTTCATGTTCGACGACGAGCGCAACCTGTGGGTCCAGATGGTGGCAGAAGGCGACCTGGAAGGGCGGCTGTTCGACGTGTTCGACCCACAGGGACGCTACCTCGGAGAGGTCCTTCTCCCCTTCCCCGTGGACTTCTATCCGGCCCCGATCATCCGGAACGGGTATCTGTACGCGGTCACGGAAGACGAACTGGAGGTACCCTTCCTTGTGCGTGCCGGGATCGAACGTCCGGCCGCGAGTTGACAAGAGATTCAGACGTTTCCGGCTTCCAGCAGGTCATTGATGAAGCCCGGACGGCCACCCAGGATCTTTCAGCGACCTGCAAGTGACGCCCGGGCGACTTCAAGGCGCTCGGGCGTACCCACATCGAACCAGGTGGCTCCCGTCACATCGTGGGGCAGTATGCGCGCCCCGGTCGCCGCCAGCCGCAGATACGACTCCATGATCGAGAACCGATCGGTCTCGCTCAACTGGTCGAGGATGACCGGCGCGAGAGCCTGGATACCCGTAAAACCGGCGCGCCACTGGGGCTCGGAGGGCAGTCGGGCCCATTCCTCAGTACCGGTACGAGTGTCCACCCTACCACACAAACCCCAATCATCGAACACCAGGTAACGGGTCGCCGGCCGGCGGTTCACCGCCAGCGTGGCCAGCGCGGCTGACTCCTCGTGCGTCCGGATCACGCGGCGTAGATCGACGGAGGAGATCACGTCCACGTTATGCACGAGGATCGTCCGGTCGCAGCGGAGTAGACCCGCAGCCTGCTTGAGGCCCCCACCCGTCTCGAGCGGAGCGTCAATCTCTACGGACACCAGGATCTTGGCACCGCACCACTCGGGCATCGAACCGGGCGCGCTCGCTGCCATCGTATCGCCTGCACAGAGCGACCCGGGTGTCGACGGTCCGGCACGCAGGAACTCGATGATCCGCTCCGCGTGATGATGCACGTTGATAACGATCCGGTCGCAACCCGCCCCGGCGAGCCGGTCGATCGTCCGCTCCAGCAGGGTGGTATCGCCGACCTCGATCAGGGCCTTCGGCGTTCGGTCAGTGAGTGGTTTGAGGCGCGTGCCCAGGCCCGCCGCAAAGATCATCCCATCCATGGAAGCGTTCAACGCGGCACGGGCTCGCGCCCCGGCCAGTATGGTTCTTCCCTGTGATGAAGCCTCACGCGAACGGCCGGAAACACACGCTCGACGTATCTCGCCATGCGCTCCACGAAGTACACGGACCGGTGCTGGCCGCCGGTGCAGCCGAAGGAAACGGTCAGGCTCTCGAACCCTCGCCGCACATACTCAGAGATGTGCGCCTCGGTCAGGTCCCGGGCACTCGACCAGAAGGCCTCGGTGGCCGCGTGCGACTCGATGAACCTCGCCACTTCGGGCTCCCGACCGGTACTTGCCTGGTACTCGGGCTCACGGCCCGGATTCGGCACGGAGCGACAGTCGAATACGAACCCGCCTCCGTGACTGTCAGTCGCCTCCGGGTACCCACGTCGGTAGCTGAAGCTGAACAGGTGCAGGGTGAGCCCGGTATGCTCCGGGGCAACGTCCGGCCCGGACCAGGCAGCCGCGATGTACCTGAACACTCGCTCCAGTTCGGGCACCTCGACTGGCAGGCCCTCCTCCAGCAGCTGATGGATATTGCGAGCTGCGAACGGAACGCTGCGCAGGAAGCGCGGCTTCCTCTCGAAGAAGCCCCGGTAACCGTACGCTCCCAGCGCCTGCATGATTCGCACGAGGACGTACGCCCGGTAGAGTTCCGTGAATTCCTGCCGGTCCACGTGCAATTCTCCCTCGAGAGCATCCATGTAGTGCGACAGGAGCTCGCCCCTGAGCCTCGACGGAAGATCCGCTTTCGCATCGTAGAGGAGAGAGGCGACGTCGTAGGCAAGTGCTCCTCGTCTCCCGCCCTGGTAGTCGATGAACCTGGGCCCTCCGTCCTGCAGCATCACGTTCCGGGACTGGAAGTCTCGGTACAGGAAGTGATCACGCTCGGCGCGCAGGACAAACTTGATCAGCGTCTCGAAGTCCAGCTCGAGCCGGGCCTCGCTGAACGGCACGTGAGCCAACTTGAGGAAATGATACTTGAAGTAATTCAGGTCCCACTGGATCGACTGGCGATCGAACGCCTCACGGGGATAGGCGACCGAATAATCCACGACCTCCCCCCCCCGCACCTGGAAGCGAGGTAGCCAGCCGATGACCTCCCGGTACACCGGGACCATCGAGTCCGGGAAGCCGCCCCCGGCTGAGGTACGAGCCTCATCGAGGGCGTCGAACAGGGTCGTATCGCCGAGGTCTTCGAGAAGGTAGACGCCGGCCTCTTCGTCCGCCGCGTATAGAGCCGGAACCGGAAGCCCGACCGTCAGGAAGGATCGCGTGAACGACAGGAAGGCACGATTCTCTTCGTGATCGGGCCCCATCACGCCGACTACTCTAAGGCCATCGGGAGCCAGGAGCCTGCGGTAGGCACGAGTGGAGCCGTCCCCGGCCAGAGCAAGCACGGCGGACGGGGCGTCTCCGAAGTGATCCCGGTACAGTCGAATCAGACGTTCCTGCATGATGGAGGGAGAAGCTATGCCCGGCGCGATCGGGCGCAACAGTGCCCGTGACCGCAAATCGAACGATCTCGGGGTCGAAGCTGCGGACGTACTGGCAGTCTGCAACGACTGGCTCCATCGAGTGGGCTGGAGATAGGTTCAGCCGCCCGTCGTCCGGCCAACGGTGGGTCGCATAGTGATGACCGGGCCCTGACAAGCACGACAGAGGTGGCAATGGCCAAGATCAGGAATTATGAGGCCGAGGGCATCCGCGTGACGTACGATGCCGCACGCTGCATTCACGCGGCGGAGTGCGTTAGCGGCCTCCCGGAAGTATTCGACGCCGAGCGCAGGCCGTGGATCGATGCGACAGCCGCTTCACCGGACGAGTTGGCGGCCGTCGTACGTCGCTGCCCGACCGGAGCCCTCGCGTACGAGCGCTTCGACGGTGGGGCGCAGGAGGAATCTGCTCCGAGCAACGAGCTACTCGTGATCTCCAACGGACCGGTCTACGCGTGCGGCAACCTCGTGCTGCTCGACGCTGATCGCCGCGAACTGAGCCGAGAGACCCGGGCGGCGTTTTGCCGGTGTGGGGCTTCGCTCAACAAACCATTCTGCGACGGACGCCACGCCGAGGCCGGATTCGAGGACAGCGGGAAGCTGGGCGTCGCAAAGGTTCGCGCGACAAGCGAAGCGGACCCGGCGGAGCTGACGGTCAGGATCCGCGCGGACGGCCCGCTGGTGCTCGAGGGTCGGTTCCGGATCGAAGGCGCTGAAGGCGCCGCCGCTGAAGGCGCCGCCGGAGCTCTATGTCGCTGCGGGGCATCGAAGAACAAGCCGTTCTGTGACGGAACGCACAGAGATATCGGATTCGCCGCCGAGGACCCGACGGCTGGTTGACGGACCATCTGCTCGGGATTGGACTCGGGCGCTGACGTTCCTGCTTACGCCGGGCTGGAGTTCTTGTCAGCGCCCAGCTCGTTCGGCAGGGGAAACCAGCGCAGGTGCTCGAAGTCAGACGTCAGAACGTCCGTACACTCACCCTGGAAGCCGTCGCCGGGCTCGGCCGCGTCGCGCAAGATCTGCCGGGCTTCTTCGAGGTACGATTCCAGCCGGTCCTCACCCGCCGAGTACCTGTGGTGGGGACACTCGATCCCGTTCGGAGTGTAGCGGACGTCCCACAGGCTCATCGGCGACTCGCCTCGGCCGCGGGCGTGCTGCCACAGGCCCGTGTGCGGGTCGAAGTCATAATGATCGAGCAGGCGCCACCCGTCCTCCGCGACCATGTGCACCGCGTCCAGGATGAAGCGGAAGACGGTCTCCGATATGAAGTAGTTGAAGTTCACGCGCACCCAGCCCGGTTTGATCCCCTCGCATCCGCGCCCGATCTCGCGCTCGAACTCCCGCGACTTCTCGATATCGATACCGAGTAACCGGTGACCGTAGGGCCCGGCACACAAGCATCCACCGCGCGACTGAATCCCGAACAGGTCGTTCAGAAGGGCCACCACGAAATTGTGGTGCAGGTACCGACCACCATTGCGTACCACGAACGAGACGATAGACAGACGTTCGTGCTCCCGGTCGCCCAGTATCTCAATATTCGGATTCTCGCTCCAGGAATGGATGGCCCGGCGGATGAACGACTCCTCCCGCTCTCGTATGGCCTCCAGACCGACCGCTTCCTTCAGGGCGAAGACCAGTCCCGCCCGGATCGAGCCTATGATCTGCGGCGTGCCGCCCTCCTCCCTGGTCTCCGGATCTTCGAAGTACCGGTGCCCGTCCGGGTTCACGTACCACACCGTTCCGCCACCCGGCACGACGGGCACCCGGTTCCGGAACAGTGCACGGCGAGCCACCAGCAGGCCTGGCGTGTCCGGCCCCCCGATCATCTTGTGGGGAGAAATGAAGATTGCGTCCTTGTAGTCCAGGCGGTCTTCCTCGGAATCACCCTCCGGCTCCATCCGAACGCCCACGTACGGTGCGGCCGCGGCAAAGTCCCAGAATGACAACGCGCCGTGGCGATGGAGGAGAACGGACACCCGGCCGACCGGCGTGGTGATCCCCGTCACGTTCGAGGCCGCCGAGAACGAGCCGATCCTGAGCGGGCGATCGGCATATTCCACGAGTTTGGCCTCTAGCTCTTCGAGGTCGAGACCGCCGTGCAGGTCCTCGCGTATCGTGACGACGTCGGCGATCGACTCCCGCCACGGGAGCTCATTCGAGTGGTGCTCGTACGGACCTATGAAGACAACCGGCCGCTCGTCGGCGGGGATCAGCTCCGTGAGCCCGTATCGATCGTCCAGGTCGGCCGGGATGCGCAGGTTCAGCACGCCGATCAGGCGGTCGATCGCTCCCGTGCATCCCGTTCCACAGAAGATCACGGCGTGCTCATCGGTCGCCATCACGCAGCGCCGGATGATCGCCCGGGCGTCCTCTCGAAAGCGGGTAGTCTGGAGCCCGGTCCCCGAGCTTTCCGTGTGAGTGTTTGCGTAGAGCGGAAGCACGGACTCCCTGATGAAGTCCTCAATGATCGACAATGAGCGGCCGGACGCCGTGTAGTCCGCGTAGGTCACCCTGCGCGGGCCGAACGGGCCCGGAACGGCCTCGTTCGCCCCGATCACCGATGACCGGACCAGGTCGATGAGCTCGCGTCCGTCTCCAGTCCCGAAGTCGATCATGTGCCCACCCACTCGGCCGCATCGTCCCCTTCACCGCCCACTACGACTTCCGGCGGGCGTGAACCGAGGAGAATCGCCATCCACCGCGTCTCTTCGTTCGCTTCGAGCACGATCTTGAGGATCATCGTCAGGGGCACGGACAGGAGCATTCCGACGGGGCCGAGAACCCATCCCCAGAAAATCAATGACAGGAACACGACGAGCGTCGAGAGCCCCATGCCCTCACCCATCACCTTCGGCTCGATGAAGTTGCCTATCGCCGTGTTGATCGCCAGGTAGCCAAGGGCAGTCAGTAACCCGTCGCCCGGGCCGAGCTGCAGGAACGCCAGCATTACCGCCGGGATGGCTGCGATGAACGAACCGATACTCGGAATATAGTTCAGGAGGAAAGCGAGCAGGCCCCACAGCAGGGCGTAGTCCACCCCCATGATCCGAAGCCACACCGCCACCAGCACGCCGGTGGTCAGGCTGATCAGCGTCTTCAGCGCCAGGTACCGGCGGATGTTGTCGTTGATCCGGGTCAGCGGAGACAGGTGCCGGTCCGCGTTGGGGAAGGCAGACTTGATCTTCGCCGAGAAGCCCGAGATCTCGAGAAGCATGAAAACAGTGATGATCAGGATCAAGGCGATCTTGCCCAGGACATCGCCCACTCCCGTGAAGATCCGACCCACGACGCGCAGGATTTCCCCCGGATCGAACGAATCGGCCAGCAACTGGCTCGAGACCTCGAACCCGTGACCGGACAGCCACACGGCGAATCTCGTCATCTCGCGCTCCAGGCGCACCTGGTAGCCGGGCAGAGAGCGGGTGAAGTCGATCAGCGAGGTGCCGATCAGCGTCCCCGTCATGATGCCTATTCCGAGCAGCGTGAGGATGATCAGCAGAACGGCCAACCAGGTCGGGAGGCCCTTCCGCTGGAGCCAGCTCAGTGGAGTCGCGCAGATAATCGCGAGCATCACCGCCAGGAGAAACGGCACCAGTATGGGCTCCGCCGTTCGAACGCCCGTCACCAGGATGACGAACGCGGCCCCGAACAGAAGGAAGCGGGCGGCCTTCGAGAATCCCGGTCCGTTTGTCATCCGTGCTCCTCGCCGTTGTCGGCTGCCGGGGGACGAAGAGTTGCGCCCGGCCAGCGGAGCCGTAAGGTAACGTCGCACACGGTGCTGCCGTCAACGGGGATCCAGGGGCAGGGAGAGCTCGTCCGTGAACTCGCTCATCGCAGCGTGGCCGTACATCGCCGGGGCACTGAGTTTCTTCCTCAGTCTGGTCGTGTCGGCCCACATCCTCCTTCACAAACGGGACGTGCGGGCGGCGATCGGATGGATCGGTCTCGTGTGGCTCGCGCCGGTCATCGGGTCGCTCACCTACCTCATACTCGGGATCAATCGCATCAAGCGGCGCGGCTCGGAGATTCACGCGTCGATGGACCGCGTCGCGTCAACCCGGAGGCTGCCGGCCGTGCTGGCCCCGACCCTCCCGACGGCCGACGTCGACGAGCCCCTCAGGCCACTCGCTCTGGCTGTCGACCGCGTGACACAGAACGAGCTGTTGTCCGGGAATCGGGTCGACCCGCTCTCCAACGGCGACGTAGCCTATCCGGCAATGCTGGAGGCCATCCGGTCCGCCACGACGACAATCGGCCTGGCGACGTACATCTTCGACTTCGACCGCGCGGGGAAAACATTCGTCGATGAGCTTGCCGCTGCCGTGAATCGCGGTGTTCAGGTGAGGGTCCTGATCGACGGAGTGGGCGCCCGATACAGCAAGCCCCGGACACCGGGCATGCTCAGGGCACGCGGTGTCCAGGTCGCCGAATTCATGGCCGGTGTGCTCCCGTGGCGCATGCCGTACCTCAACCTGCGGAGTCACCGGAAGATCCTGATCGTGGACGGCCGCATCGGCTTCACGGGCGGGATGAACATCCGGGAAGGAGGCTGCCTGCGCCTGGATACAACGCACCCGATCCGGGACCTCCATTTCCGGCTCGAGGGACCGGTGGTGGCTCACCTGGTCGACACGTTTGCTCACGACTGGGCATTCACGACAGGCGAGCACCTGGATGGAAGTCTGTGGTGCCCACCGCGCCCCGGGCCTGGCTCGACGGCGGCCCGAGGCATCTCGGACGGTCCGGATGATGACTTCGAGAAGCTTCACTGGACGATCCTCGCCGGACTGGCCGCGGCGAACGAGCGGGTCCGCATCGTCACCCCGTACTTCCTGCCGGACCAGGCTCTCGTATCCGCTTTGAACGTCGCGGCTCTCAGGGGCGCGCGCGTGGACATCGTGCTCCCCGAGGTCAACAACCTGCGCATCGTGGGATGGGCCATGCGGGCACAGCTTGGCCAGGTGATGGAATACGGGAGCAGGGTGTGGCTCACACCGCCGCCGTTCGATCACACCAAGCTGATGCTGGTGGACGATTCCTGGGCCCTGTTCGGATCCGGAAACTGGGATCCCCGCAGCCTCCGGCTGAATTTCGAGTTCAACGTGGAGTGCTACGACAGGGATCTCACGGCTCGACTGGACGAGATCGTGACGCGCAAGATTGACGATTCGCGGCCACTTTCCCGGGACGAGCTGGAGCGGCGCAGCCTGCCGACCAAGCTGAGAGATGGAGCTGCCTGGCTCTTCTCTCCCTATCTCTGAGTCTCTGAGCACGACATGCATCTCCAGCGGCCTGAAAAACGCGGAGGCGACGCTTGAAAGTCCAGGGTACGGACATGCGATCCGTCTGGGTGGAAGGCGAGGCAACTTCCGGCCGCAGGCTCCGGATCATCGACCAGACGCGATTGCCGCACGAGTTCAGGGTCGTGACTCTCGAATCGGTAGACGATGTAACAAGAGCCATCCGACACATGTGGGTCCGCGGTGCGCCGCTGATCGGGGCGACGGCCGCGTACGGTCTGGCCCTCGCCATGCGATCCGACGCATCTGATGAGGGACTGGGAGCAGCGGCCCGGACGCTGCTGGATACGCGACCCACGGCAGTCAATCTGCGCTGGGCCATCGACGACATGCGGAATCGGCTCGTCTCAGTCGCCCCGAGAGAGAGAGAGAAAGCGGCCTTCGATCGGGCAAGAGCCATCGCCGATGAGGACGTAGCCATCTGCCGGTCCATCGGCGAGCACGGCGCCGGAGTGCTGAGAGAACGGGCAGCGAACGCGATGCGCGACGGACCGCTTCAACTGCTCACGCACTGCAACGCAGGTTGGCTCGCCACGGTGGACTGGGGAACGGCCCTGGCTCCCGTGTATCGTATGAACCGGTCCGGAATGCCGGTGCACGTATGGGTCAGCGAGACCAGACCACGCAACCAGGGCGCGTCCCTTACCGCGTGGGAGCTGGCGGAAGAGGGAGTCCCCCATACGGTCATCCCCGACAATGCTTCGGGACACCTGTTGCGGACCGGGCGCGTCGACCTGGTGATCACCGGGACCGACCGCACGACGGCGACCGGCGACGTGTGCAACAAGATCGGCACCTACATGAAGGCCGTGGCCGCGCACGACTGTGGGGTACCGTTCTACGCGGCCGTACCCGGTCCGTCCATCGACTGGCAGTTGGGGGAAGAAGGGATCGACGAGATTCCAATCGAGGAGCGGGACGACGTGGAGGTAACGGAGGTCGTCGGAATGGGGCCGGACGGCCGCGTGACGTCCGTCCGGATCACACCCACGGGGAGTCCCGTCGCGAACTTCGGTTTCGATGTCACACCGGCACGTCTCGTCACGGGGATCATCACCGAGCGGGGCGTATGCGACGCCAGCCGTGACGGCCTTCTATCGCTATACCCGGAGCGTGCGCCAGCGGAGGGTCCGCGAGAATGAGACTGCTGCAGATCGATGCCTTCACCGACGAGCCCTTCGCCGGCAACCCTGCCGCCGTATGCATTCTGGACGCTCCGGCCGAGAAGGACTGGATGCAGAAGGTCGCACGGGAGATGAACCTGTCCGAGACCGCCTTCCTGTACCCTAAGAAGAACGCCTTCGGCCTGCGGTGGTTCACGCCGACAGTAGAGGTGGAGTTGTGCGGGCACGCGACCCTGGCCAGCGCGCACGCGTTGTGGGAGGAGGCGATTCTCGACCTCGGGGAACCGGCTCTTTTCGACACGCTCAGCGGTCGCCTCGCGGCCGTACAACGTGGTGACGGAATCGAGATGGACTTCCCGGCCGAGAACCCGAAGCCGTGTGAGCCACCCCCCGGTCTGCTGGACTCGCTCGGGGACATCGCTCCCCTGGCGATCGCCCGAAGCCGATTTGACATCCTCGTCGAACTCGCTGACGAGGATGCGGTCCGGGCCCTTCGGCCGGACTTTCAGCGGATGGGAGCGCTTCCCGTGAGGGGCGTGATGGTCACCGCGCGAGCCGGACCCGCCCTGCTGGCGAGCGGAGTCGACTTCGTATCGCGTTTCTTCGCTCCGGCCGTCGGAGTGGACGAGGATCCGGTGACCGGCTCGGCGCACTGCTGTCTCGGGCCGTGGTGGGCGGACCGGCTGGACACCGCCGACCTGGTGGGACGCCAGGTATCGGATCGTGGGGGGACGGTCGGCGTACGCGTGCGCTCGGACCGGGTACTGCTGGCCGGAATAGCGGTCACCATACTGAAAGGCGAGCTGGTGGCGGAGCGAATCAGGAGCTAGCAGCCCTGGCAGCCGCCGCGAAGCGTCGTACGATCTCGCCGGCGGGCTCGATCGAGCCGACGCCGGAGACGCTCTTACCCGCCTGCCAGAACTGTCTGCGCCCCGCATGGTCGCGGTTGGCGCGTGTCAACCGGATTCCCGACCGAACCGCATAGAATGATCGCATCCAGTGCTTCGTGCGCCGACCGCGCAGGAGGCGCCGGGCCACGGGTCCGACCTTCACACCCATCGCCTCCACGTACGGCGTCCTCAGGACCGAGAGCGGGACACCCGTCACCTTCTCGCTGAGCACCACGTCGTCTTCTCCGGCGGCGATGATCGCTCGCTTGTACGCGTCGCTCGCCGTGCATTCGTCCGTGGCGATGAATCGCGTCCCCATCTGCACTCCGGCATACCCGAGTCGCAATGCGCGCACGAAGTCGTCTTCGGTTCCGATTCCACCTGCACACACGACCGGAAGTCCCAGGTCGCCCACCTGGTCCAGCAACGCGTCCGCCGAGTACGGTCCGGCGTGGCCGCCCGCCCGGTCATTGACCGCAATCAGACCGTGCACGCCACCGTCGATCGCCTTCTGCGCCCACTTGAGCTCGGTCACGTCGTGATAGACGACCCCTTCGGCCGCACGTGCCCGCTCCACCACCCAGGCCGGATTCCCGAGCGACGTCACGAACAAACGGATGCCCTCCTCAAGGGCCACGTCAACCCAGACCGACATCCGCTCACGGTAGCGGCGTGACGACTTCTCGATCAAGGCGTTGAGTCCGACGGGCCGGTCGGTCAGCCGACGGATGTATCTGAGGCCGGCCCTGAACTCGTGCCCGTGGACGTACGTGAGGGATACGGGCTGCACGATTCCGATGCCGCCGGCCTCCGAAACGGCCGCCACTAGCTCGGGGTTGCCGCACGGAAACATCGCCCCCCCGATCAGGGGAACATCGATAAGCGCGTCACGGGTAAGCGCTGTGCTCAGGAGATCGTGGCTCACAGCCCGTACGTCTGCCCGGCCCGGGCGATCCCGAACCCGGTCTTCAGCACAAGCGCGCGCTCCTGGCTTCCCGGGTCGAGAACAGGATTGGAGTTGTTCAGATGGGTGAGCACAACGGATCGATCGCCCCCCACGAGATCTCCCAGTCTCTCGATCGTGTCCGTCACCAGCGGATGCGGGATCTCCGAGCGGTCTCGTCCCGGGATCTCAGCCGCCGAATAGAACGTGGCGTCGATAAGCGCTATATCGACGCCGGCGACCACGTCCTCGATGCGGTGGTCCCAGTTCTCCCAGCGATCAATGTCCGGAAGGTAGAGCAGCGATCGGCGGGGCCCCTCGAATACGAAGCCCAGGGTGTCGCTGTACTCGTCCCGGTGAGGGACCAGCAGAGCGGTCACGGTCAGATCATCGGCAAGCCGAGTCGCCCGGTCCGGCTCCAGGACCCGCAGGTCCAGGCGACCTTCCTCGACCATCAGGCTCCACGGGCCGTTGCGCGTCAGGAACTCCGCCATCCGCGAGCTGCAGTAGCACGGGGTCGGCTGGATGGCGAGAGCTTCGCGACCGAGCAGGGCCAGGCCGAGATAATGCCCGATGTGCGCGTGGGTGAGGAGAATGCCCTCGAAAGGTCGACGCTCCGAGGCTCTCGCACGGAACGCGTGACCGGGAAAGAGGTCCATTTGCCGCACCAGGTCCGGACTCGCATCGACGAGCCACGCCCGCCCCGAAACCGGTTCCATGATGCCGAGAGACGCCACATAGTGGGGATCAAGGCGGGCCCGGTCACACCGCTCCGAGTAGCAGCCCGCCTGCGGAAGACCGCCGTCCTGGATCGAACCCAGGATGATAGCGAGCCACTCGTCTTCTCGTGCGAAGGCCTGCAGCGGGGCAAACCTGGCTCCCAGCAGGCCGGCAACCGCTGCGCAGGCGAACGAACGGCGGCTCCACCAGGGGCGCTCCACCGCCTCGCCCTCTCGCGTCATGACCGCAGAGGCTCTCTCATGGCGCCAGCGCCCGGGTCCGAATTTCGTCCGTCACCCGATCGATGAACTCCTGCACGGGCATCACGACCTGTTTCTTCTCGGCGCCGCGGGCGCGCACCGCCACCGTGCCAGCCTCCAGCTCGCGATCCCCTACCACCAGCAGGTACGGGATCTTGTTCATTTCGCCGTCCCGGATTCGGTAATTGAGCGTGTCGGAGCGTATGTCGAGCTGCGCCACCAGCCCGGCCTCCTTGAGACGCCCGACGATCTCGCCGGCTCCGGCCGCGTGATCGTCCGTGATCGGCAGCACCCGAACCTGCTCCGGCGCCAGCCAGACAGGAAACGCGCCGGCGAAGTGCTCGATCAGAAAGCCCGTGAACCGTTCCAGCGTGCCTAAGATGGCCCGGTGGATCATGACCGGACGATGTGGCTTGTTGTCCGGCCCGATGTACTCGAGATCGAATCTCTCGGGCAGGTTGAAGTCGAGCTGGATCGTCGCGCCCTGCCACTCCCTGCCGATCGCGTCCTTGAACTTGATATCGATCTTGGGGCCGTAGAAGGCGCCCCCGCCCTCGTCGATGCCGTAAGGTCGGCCCACCCGATCGAGGGCCTGCCTCAAGTCGGACTCCGCCCGGTCCCACACTTCATCGGCGCCGATCCGCTTCTGCGGCCGGGTCGCGAAGTCGAGACGATACTCCAGGCCAAGCGTGCCCATGACCTCATCGATCAGGTCGATGCAGATGAAGATCTCGTCCTCGACCTGGTCCGGAGTGCAGAACACGTGGCCGTCATCCATCGTCAGCATCCGCACGCGCAGCAATCCATGCAGCGTACCCGAACGCTCGTAGCGGTACACGTTGGCGATCTCCGACAAACGAAACGGCAGGTCGCGGTAGCTGCGCTGCCGGGCCGCGTAGATCATGGCGTGCCCCGGACAGTTCATCGGCTTGACCCGGAACGCCTCCCCGCCCTCCTCCTCCTGCATGCTCGGATACATGTTCTCGGCATACGTCGGCAGGTGACCCGAGCGGCGGAACAGGGACTCGCTGGTCACGTGTGGCGTGTAGACAAATTCGTAGCCTTGCTTGTCGACCAGGTCCTCGATCCAACGCCTGAGGTTGAGCTGAATGCGGGCCCCCTTCGGGTGCCAGGCCACCAATCCGGGACCGAACTCCTCGTGGAAGCTGAACAGGTCAAGCTCCTGCCCAAGCTTCCGGTGGTCGCGCTTCTTCGCTTCCTCGAGCTGGACCAGGTATGCGGCCAGGGCTCTCTTGTCGTAGAAAGCGGTTCCGTAGATGCGTTGCAGCATCTGACGCGTCTCGTCCCCTCTCCAGTACGCGCCCGCCCCGGAAAGCAGCTTGAAGTGCTTGATCTCATCGGTCGCCGCCACGTGCGGCCCACGGCACAGGTCCGTGAACGGCCCGTTCGTGTAGGTCGAGATCGTCTCGCCCTCCGGAATCTCGGCCAGGCGTTCCAGCTTCAGCGGATCGTCGGCGAACAGGGCTTCAGCCTCGGCCCGGTCCACCTCGCGGCGGTCGAATGCGCAACCGTCCTCCATCACCTCGGCCATCCGCGCCTCGATCTTCTCGAGGTCCTCGGGTGTGAATGGCTCAGGCACGTCAAAGTCGTAGTAGAAACCGTTGTCTATCGGCGGGCCGAAACCAATTCCGGCCCCCGGATACAGGTCGCGTACTGCCGTGGCCAGGACGTGCGCTGCCGAGTGACGAAGAGCGTACAGTGCGTCAGGATCGTCGTCGCCGCGCGTGACGATTGCCACGGCGGAGTCGTCCGGAAGCGGACGGTTCAGGTCCCACAGTTCGCCATCCACCTTGGCCGCTACCGCGGCGCGGGCCAGGCCCGGGCCGATCGAGGCTGCCAGGTCGGCAGCCGAGGCGCCCGTGGGAAGTTCCTTAACAGATCCGTCGGGGAGGGATATTCTCAGCATGGAGTCGCTCATCGCTTACCCGTCGATGATTCGAGTGACCGGCGGCGGTCCGGCCTCGTCTTCCAAGTGCCGAACCGCGAATACGAGCGAAGAAGGTAGAGAGTGAGGGATCAGTTGACCAGCGGATCCATGCGTCCGATCCGAGGCCGAGTATCTGGACGCTGCCGGATCTCACCCTTCGGCCTGACCGTCGCGATCGCGACCCTGCTGGTGTTCGTCGGTCCACCTGACCTGTTCGGGCAGCGCAGATCGCGCGGTGGTTCCACGTGGAGCGACGCGGGCGAGATATTCTGGGGCGGATCGGTGAACGTGCGTTACGGCCGCTCGAGCGGAATCGGCTTGTATCCGTTGATCGGTTACAAGATCACTCCGCAGTGGTCGATCGGTGCCCGCCTCGGCTACGAGTACTGGTGGCGGGATCGCTTTGCCGAGACCGTCACTTCCCATGCCGTCTCCGGGAGTCTGTTCACGAGGTACCGCATCATTCCCCAGGTCTACGCCCACGCTGAAGGCGGGGCCGGCAATTACGACCGCGTCATTTTCACGGGTGAGAGCGACCGGGTAACCTATCCGTTCCTGTTCCTGGGAGGGGGCTTCAGTCAGCGGACCGGACGCCGTTCGTGGCTCCTGTTCGAGGTCCTGTACGAGGTCATCCAGGACACGAACTCACCCTACGACGGGGGCGGCCCACTGATCGCCTTGGGAATCGGCGTCGGATTCTGACGTGCCGACCGCGGGATCAGTCGCCCTCGGGAACCAGGTCAATCCGGTCGGGCAGGTTGGGCACGAGGCAGAGAAACTCGAACGGCTCCCCCTCGAGGGCGCTGTACCAGTGGGGTATGCCCGCCGGGATGAACACGACGTCGCCGGCCATCACCTCGACTATCTCGTCGCCGATCCCGATCCTGGCCCTTCCCCGGAGTACGTACTGCTCGTGCTCCACCGCGTTGGTATGGCGCGGCATTCCGCCGCCGGGCTCCATGATGAAGCGCCTCATCTGGAAGTTCGGTGCCGTGTCCTCGCCGATCAGCACCTGGCGCGTGGTTCCCGACGCCGCGGGCACCGGCTCGGCCGGAACATCCTCTGACCGCTTTACATACATGCTTCGCCTTCCTGTCCCTGTCGATAATCCGGCAGTAGCGCTCGACGCAGCGAGCTGAGGCGCCGGCTCCGCGCGCTGCAAGCTTAGCAGAATCTGGTAAAGGCTGGTCAGTCGCGCAGGACTCCGTACCGACTCACGGTCACGTTGTCCGCGCCGAGCACGACCCACACCTTGGCGCCCAGCTCTCCAGCCAGCCGATCATTCACATCCACACGCACGAGGGACCTGTCGTCTTTCGTGATGAAGAACCCCGTGTCGTCCTCGCCGAGAATGCCGACCACCGGAATATCCCCATCCACGGAGAGAATCCGGTACTCGGAGACGATGAGGGCGCTTCCATAATCCGTACGGGTCGGCGTGCCGCTGACCCATACTTCTGCGCCCGCGATACGGGCGATCTCGGGCTCGTAATCTCCGACGACAACGACCGGTTCTTCGCCCTGGATCACGGTGCGCACAGCCGCTTCGCTGCCCAGCCGGCGCACGGTGCCGCGTGCCGTGGCCTCCTGCACTCCGGTGGCGGGTCCGCTCTCAACGACCGCCTTTCTCGAGCAGGACGTAAGCAGGACTGCGAGGCTGATGAGTCCGAGACCGGTGATGATCCGTCGCATATGTTCCTCCCTATTTCCGCTATTCAGACGGTCGACCCGGTATGGCACGAGCACGATCCGGGCCACATTCCTACAGGTCCTCTTCCGAACCTTGCCACAGGTCGTACCAGAAGCCAAGGTACTTCCACTTACCCCACTCGTCGTAGATCCGCTCCGCCTCCCGATCCTGCGGACTCCCGCCGCCGAAGTACCGCTCCGTCACGAATGCCCGGTACACCGAATCGACGGCCACGTGGTCGTACCGACCGACCAGCATCAGGAGGGTAGCAGCGGCATAGGCTCCGACTCCCTTGATCGCCAGAAACCGCCGCCTGACGTCTTCGGTGACCAGTTCAGGCCGGCGCAGATCCTCCAGGTCGAGGTCCCCGGACGCGACTCGTTCAGCCAGTTCCCGAATGAAAGGAGCCCGGTAGCCCAGACGGGCTGCCTCCAGGGTCTTCCCGCTCGCCGCCGCGATCGCCTCAGGCGTCGGAAACGCGTTCGGATCCTGTCCGGAAACCGAGATCTGCGTCTCCGTCTCCACCGTGGACCCAGCCGGAGGACCTGGCTCACCGAGGTATTCGACGAGCCTCCGGACCATGGCCTTCGTACCTCCCCATTGCACGTTCGTCGTGCAGATCGTCTTGACCGCGTCTTCGAAAAGGGTCGGCGATCTCAACAGACGGCCCAATCCGCGACTCGCCGGCTCCCAGCGGCTGCCCGCCGTCCGGCACAACGCGTGGAAGGGTGCCAGGTTTTCATCGAGTCGGAACATCCGCCGAACCGCACTGCGTACCGCAGCCCGTTCGCTCGCTTGCAGGTCGCCCTCGTGGCTCACTTCGATGCGAACACGAGGACTCCGGACCGAACCGTCCCCCGTCACGGCCAGGTACACGACGCGGCCCGGCCCCAGGCGCTCCGTCCGCCGGAGGGTGCAGTGGTCGGATTCCCAACGATTGGGCGCGAGCACGGCCCACCCATTTGAATACGCCGTTCCCGCGAAGTCGAACGGGGGCGGGGCGCTGGTTGTCAACGTCGTCTGTGTGGTCCCGGAGGTCGTCTCGCGCCGTCTGCCGCTCATGACTCCTCCGCTCTCCACTCGATCCACACGCCGGCCCTGTAAATTGCTGGCCGGGGGTCCGTCGCTTCCAGTATTACGGAAACGACCCGGGGCTCACCAGCGACCTCCCGACGCGACACAGACACGAGGGTGCCACCCGAGAGGCCGAAGCCGACACCGCTCACTCCGGCATGGTTCCAGACCGCACCGCAACGGAGCGCACCCAGTCTTGCAAGAAGCTCGGCGAGCATCTCCGGGTCATCCGTCTCCAACCAGACCTCGGACAGTGAAAGGGCGCCGTTGCTGTGAAGGTAGTGCTCCGGCCGATCTTCGGGCCGAGAGCGCACGTGGATGAAGAAGAGCGAATGAAGCGGATGTCCTTCCGGAAACGACACCGAGTCGAAGGCGGGGCGCTCGACTACCATGGCCTGGCGTCCCAGGGCGCCCAACCGGAACACAACGGAGCTAGCCGGCCCAGCGTCAAGCGCTACGAAGGCGGCCCCCTCTCCATCAGCCAGAAAACGCTCGTACCACAGGGAGAGGGAGTCTGCCTCTCCCACACCGACCGAAATAAGCTCCAGCTCGGAGCCATCGTGGAAACGCATGTGAAGATTGTTCAGGCCGTTCGCATGCACCCTGCCGGGCTTGAACGAGAATCCAAGTGTGTCGCCGAACGACCTGCGAGCCGCCGACAGGTCGTACACCACAATCGGCACGTGGTCCAGCCGGGCCGCGGCGGAATCCGACACGCAGCGTGCCGACTGCTGCGTCAGCGAGCTCGAAGTGGTCGCCGCGAACAGCAAGGCGAAGGCCGGCCCCGTCCACGAAACACCGAACGTCAGAATACGCGCTCCGTACCGTCCAGCCCGACACGGCGGACGCGGACCTGCCCGGCCCCCGAATACTCGAGCAGCCACAGACTCCCATCCGGCCCGATCATTCCGCCCGTCGGAGACCATCCTTCAGGCGAGCGAGCTACGACGGACGCCTCACCGTCCGGCTCCAGCCGGATCACCGCCGCGCCGGAGTAAGCAGCCACGTAAAGGCGAGCGTCCCGGTCGAGCCACAGGCCCATGAGGGCGTGTCTTTCCGGCACCTCGACGACTCGTGGTGCGAGGCGCGCAAGGTTCGTCTTCCACACCACTGCCTGCTGGCGTCGCGGATCCACGCGGATAAGGTCGCGTCCCGCCGTGATCACGACTCGCCCGTCCGGCGTCGGCAAGGCGTAGCCCGGCTCCGAGCGTGGCAGTGTCGTACGCCTCACTCTTCCCGTCGCCCCGACTCTGACCAGCGCCGGCCCCCCGGAGCGCTGGAGCACGTACGCGACGCCCAGCCGGTCTCGCACGAAGCCGAAATCCCCGTAGTCCGCCAGGTAGCCGGCCCGCCGCGGAATGACTGCGCTCAGCGATCCGTCCGGATCGAGTCGCCAGACGCGATGATACGGCTCCCCCGTGACGTCATCGATGGTAGCGTCCTCACCGTAAAGGCGACTCTCGGAGTCGATGTACAGCTGGTGCGTGTGCACCCCGATGACGACGACCGTGCGGCTCCCGGTAGGCGAGATGCGCCACACGTTCTGGAGGTCCGAATAGTAGACGAAGCCGCGGCTGTCCATGACCACACTGACCGACGGTTGGGCATCGAGGCTGCCCGCGATCGCTCCCAGGGCCAGAACGGCCAACGAGAGTCGTGACCGGCTTCTCATGATTGCTCCTCCCACACCTCAGCCTCGAACGCCTGGAGGAAGACCCCCTCCCACTTCCATGCGCCCACGGGGAATCCCGCCTTCACGCACAGGCCATCCAGGAAAGCCGTCCGGTCCCAACCCTGGGCGACCGGCACCTGTGGAAGGAGCAGACCTGCCCCACCAGCCCCGGTCAGCACCAGGCCGTGCCTCCCGATGATCACGTTTTCTGGATCGATCGGCACGGGCGGCGCCAGTGCGCTGATCTCGAAACGAACAACGGGCAACTCGTCATGTGCAAGAGGTGAGAAGCGGGGATCCTCCAGGGCCGAGACCACGGCTACATTCCGAACACACTCCGGCAGTGGCCGCCGCGCTGGAAAGTCGCCCCGACAGCCCCGGAGCTGGCCGGTGCCCGAATGGCGAATCGTGACGAAGGCGCCGCGTGGCTCCGTAAGATTTCTCAGCTCAGGCACGATCTCCGGCTGCGCCTGCCCGGCAAGAGCTTGTGCGACCGCCTCGCGGGCGAGGACCAGCAGAGCCCTCCGCTCGGCTGCCGAAGTGAGCCTCACGGGGTCACCGCCCTGCATTTCGCGTCAGGAGTAATCACGACGATATAGCCCGTTGATCGTCACCCTCAGGCCGGTCTCGGTATCCACTTCGACGACTTCCGTGGGGGCGGCGACCATAAGCCCGTGCCGGGCCATCTCCGAATCGAGATCGTCCGCTTCGAGCAGAAAATGCCGGCCCGAGTGGAAGCCGATATAGACATGCTCTTCGTCTGCCACTTCTTGAAGCGGTTGACCGTCTGGACGGGAACGCGGACTCCACACCGCGCTCAGAAGAAGTCCGCCGTCCCGAAGAGCCCGGCCGATCTCAGTCACCGCCCGCTGCCACTTGATCCTGGAGCCGGCCTGGTGCAGGACACCCAGTGCCACGACCAGGTCGACCGAACCGTCCGACAGGAAACCCAGTTCGTCCATCGATCCGACGACGACTCGGCGTTCTGCCTCGGGCCCGCCCAGAATCGCTCCGACTCGTTGCCGCGTACGTTCGACCATGGCCACCGAGCTGTCGACCGCTAGCACGTCGAACCCGCGTTCCGCCAGCACGACCGTGTTTCGGCCCGCGGCACAGCCAAGGTCGACGATCCGCACCCGACCGGGCTCCACGTACTCGTCCAGCAGGCCGAGAAGGCGCACGTCCGGATCCCGATTCGCGAATCTCTTCACTGCCTCCGGGCTCTCCCAGAACGGAGTGTCTCCAGCCTGGCTCGCCATCGCTCCTCTACTCGGGCAGAAACTCAGCCGGAATCTCGGCGCCGGCCCGAACGCTGTCGAAGATCCAGCTCGTGATCCACCACCGCTTCCCGTCGTTGAAGAGCTGGATGCTGTTGATGCCGCGGCTGAACACGTCACCGCCCGGCTCGCGGCTGGAGGCGTACGTGCTCCACACGTGCGCTACGGTCCCGAACTGCTGCACGACTCTGTGGATTTCCCATTCGTAGAACGGCTCATCCTCGGGCGCACCGAAATCATCGTGGTACTCGCCGAGCGACATTGTCAGGATCCTTGAAGATCCGTCAGCGCCGGTCGCGGCGATCGCAACGAGAGCATCCGGGTGGTGGATCCACTCGTCGCGTGCTCGATCCGCAGGCTCTCCCGCCGCACGCGATACAACCTCGTAGTATGCGTTCAGGATGCCGTCGAGCGTCTCTACGTCCTCCGGACTTCCGCCGCCTTCCTGAGCGAATGTCGTCGCTGGACCGAGAAGAACCGCGGCCACCAGCGTGAGGGCGATCCATTTCATACGGCCTCCTCCGTTGTCGAACGTGATGACCGTTTCACCGTCAGCGCCGGCACGGAAGGTGGCGGTCTACGATCTCGACGATCTCACGCGGGCTGCCCGCGACCTCGTCGGGCTGCGTGGACCAGGTGTGCGGCGACTCACCTCCGTACAGCACGGCGATGCTCTTCAGTTCGATGTCGAGCCCGCGGGCCGTCAGTTCCCGCCTCGATTCTGCGACACACTGCGTATCGGTCGGGTGGTCGCCGATATAGAAGGCCATTCCGGGGGCCAGGTCCGTCAACGCCTCGAGACAGTCGAGCAGTCCGTCGGACGCCGGCTTCTGCCTGCCCGGGCCTACTTCCTGGTAACCGACCACGTGCCCGAACCGCTCGCCCAGACCGAGGGGCCCGAGCGTCGCCGTGATGATGTCTCGGGCGTTCTGTGAGACGATACCGTGCGGAAGATGCCCCAGCGCATCCAGAGTCTCGCGCACGCCGTCGAAAGGCTCGACCGGCGTCCCGTCCCGAAGCTGGTACTCTGGCCACAGGTGGCCCGCCGACTCGACTGCCGGACCGGCGAGGCCGAACTCCCTCTCGTAGAAGTCGCGCCAATTCGTGCACCGGGCCACCGCCGCGTCGTATTCCGGGATCGATTTGAGGGCCTTGAAGTCTCTCCAGGGGCGGCCGGTCAGCCGCTCAACGATCGACCGGTTAACACTGAGGTTCCGATGACGCGAGTCGACGAGCGTGCCGTCGAAGTCCCAAATGATGGCGCAGGCTCGCATCGCCTCTCCGTTTCAGCCGGGCAGCGTTCGTAGCAGACGAGGGACACGATCGCACCTGTGCCGTACGGGTCACAAGAGGCGATGCCGACCCTTTCGCATCAGCCGCCAAACTCGGGGACCGGAAGATCGTCACGCGGCAGCTCGTTTACCACACTCACGACCTTCCACCGGCCATCGACACGAATCAGGGACCACAAATCCATGCCTGGACGTGCGGGGCGACCCGTGTCCGGGATAGTGGTCTCGTACACCACGTGGACGTGGGCGATATCCCCGAACTCGGTGGTCTCGGCCGAGACCACGGTCTCCAGAAAACTCGTCACTCCCCGGTCGGCGAGTTGGTTCTCGAACCGCAGCCAATCCAGCAGGAAGCCGTCGACGCTCATAACCTTGAGGTCCGGCGGATAGCGAAGCACGATCATCGCTTCCGGAATGAACACCTCGCGGACCACCTCCCAATCCGGGGTGTTCCCGTCCGTCCACGACACCAGGTCGTACACGTCGCGGACCACCTGCTCCACCGAACGCTGATCCTCGGAAGCCCCTTCTGTCTGGGCCTGAGCTGGGAACGCCAGCGCCATGGAAATGAGGCAAACCAGCCCTGTTACCCTGTATCGGTACACAGAAGTCTCCTTTCGCGCCGGTCTCGGTCAAGGGCGCACGACAGGTAGTGGACGTCCGCGGAGGGGGATGCGGCGTCTCGAGCAAGTAACAGCCGGATCATGGCGGGCGCTGAACCCGGTGAGCGTCAGGTGCCCGCCGGGTCCTCGCCGTGGCGCCCGGCCGGCAGGGCGCCTGTTGGGCCGGCGGGCAGACCCGTCCCAACCTGCGCGATCGCCGACTCGACCTGCTCCGCGAGACGGTCCACGAGAGCGTGAGCAGCAGCTTGCCGGCGGCGGACCTGCGACTTGTATATCGCGCGAGCGAGGAAGTAGGAGCCGGCAACCGTCGTGAGCGGCAGAGCGATAAGACCGGCGCCGAGGCCCAGGGCGGCCGATAGCCCTCCGCCCAGTCCGAAACCCACGCCACCGCCGACCCCACCCATGATCCCGCCGAACAGGCTGGCCGCCAGGCCTCCGAAGTTCTCCTGAATCCGGATGAGCGTCTGGCGATCACGGACCGAGACCAGAACCTGCCGCTCCGTGATGCTCGACCCGGTGGTCGAGCTCCAGGTGAGGGTTCGTCCAACGGCACTCGCGGTTCCATGGCCTGCCGTGGCGGATTGGATTGTAGCGACCAGCTCTTCGAGACGCTCGTGCGGCAACTCGCCGTTGATCACCCGTTCGATGTCGATTGCCACCGGGGCTCCGGCCAAACGGCTCCCCATGGTCGGTATGGGCTGAAGAACGTCAAGCTCATTCGCGGCGTGACGGAGCAAGCCGGGATCGATGCCGGCCTCCGCGGCTATTTCTTCCAGCTCCGCCAGGGTCAGTCCCGCCGGATCCAGCGCCGTGGGCTCGGCGCGCTGCATCTCGGTGGCCCGCTGAAGGATGAGGCCGACTTCCTCCTCGGTGTATCGCCGGGGTCCAGGCAGTTGGTCATTCATGATTCGGTGAATCTAGCAACCGCAGCGCCGCGTGCGAATCAAGCTTCAGTCGAACTCATCGAACGCCCAGGAAGCCACGAAGTCTCGGGCGGGAGACTCGCGCGTGAGCCGTGCCCTGCGCCGATACATCCAGATCAACCACCCGGCGACGCCCAGGCCGAGGACGACCCCGTTGGCCAGGGTCACCGGCCGACCCGAGGCCCATATACAGGCGCGGATGGCCCCGAGAACGAAGGAGGCGAAGAGCATGGCCTGCAGACCCCGCCTCCAACCCGGCGTCGCAGGGTCCGTTCGGTACCACCGGTAGAGCACCCCCGCCGCAGCGAGAAAGATAAGCGCCTCGATCCACAGAACATTCTCGAAATCGAGACCAAGTCCGAACCGCACGCCCAGGTCGATCGCGGCAGTCATCAACAGCACGGCCAGCCACCTGAGACCTCGCTTCATCTCTACTCCTCAGTCCAACGACACCATGAGAAACCACTCCACGAGGTCCTCGTCATCGACGAACGACCACGTGTGGGGGCTGGCTCCGGTCTCAAATCCTTCTCGTGCAGCGTGCGTCGTGATGAGCCGGGCGCCCCGTAGGTGTATGGCGAGTATATCACGTACCGGTCTTCGGCCTGGTCCGGGGGGCCGCCGAGGTGACTTTCGAGCAGGTACTGGACCCAGCGTCCCTCGTCGGCTGCTGCGGCATGGACGTCACGGCTGATCGCGTGCCCCTCCGATCGCCAGAGACGCTCCATGTCCAGCGGTGCGTCCACCAGGGCCACTGCCCCTGTTCGCAGGTAGTACTCCCCACCTTCCTGCTCCAGAAAAACCAGTAGACGCAATGCGCGGGTACCGCCCAGGGACAGGCCGGCGAAATGGATAGGCAGCCCGCGGAGCCCGTTCTCGTTCAGCACGCGCTCGATGCGAGTCGCCAGCGTCCGCAAATCCGACTTCTCGAACAGGAAGTCGAGAGGATTGCCCGTCGTGATGTGAAGGACCGCCATATCCCGCTCGAGAGACTCCGCGTCGAAGGAGCCATCGGCTGGTGAACCCCAGCCCGGATAGCGACGCGAATCCAGGAAGGTGATGACGCCGACGGCCGGGTCCTCTGGAACAAGCAGCGAATACCCTGTCTCGGCCATCGCAATTCGGCGATCAGGCTCGGGACCGATGCGAAGATAGCCGTCAGCCGGCTGCCAGTCCTCTACCACGGTCTGTCCCACCGCGTGAGAGCCGTTGCCGCTCCACATAGCGGCGAGAAGGACGCCGACCGTCATGCAGCGCTGCGGACTCACCCGCCCCCAACCATCACTCCGGCCAGTCGAATCGCCTGATCGGCCACGCTCTGCGGATCCTCCGCCGCTGCGTACTCCAGAACCCGCACGGCCGGATTTCCCCGGATCATGGCAGACAGGCGGCGCCCCGTCTCCGGGCGGAATAGACAGACGACGGGTTTTCGCATGCCCGCTGCGCGTGCAACTTCGTATCCGACACCGAGAGACGGGATCGTGACTTCCGCGATCACCACATCGGCTTCCTTGAGCCACTCGATATCGCGCGCGTAGATTTCGGCATCGCCGGTGCCGTCCTCTCCGCCATCGGAAAGATCCGGACTGCCGATATGCTCGGTGAGGACCGAGCCCCGGCGCGAGAGACCCGCTATCAGTGCCGCGTATCCCGGCGCGTCGCCACGTCCGCCGCTGATCGATGCCGAGAAGTAGATGCGCGGGAATAAACTCGTCTTCAAGTAGTCGCCTCGGGATCAGGAGCCGGGGGATCGCCTGACTCGTCCTCTTCCTTCTCCTGCCGCACGTGGGCCTCCTGAACGTGTTGCATCCCAGGATTGAATATCGAATCGAGCTCCTGGGCGTGATACATGGCACCTCCGTGAACGCCCCTCGTCCGCCGATAGAAGATCCGGCCTTCAGCCTCCAGCCGGAGGAAAAGGCGATCCAGCAAGATCAATACGACCACGGTTGCGGCCGCCCAGAACATCCACTTCAACATGGCGACATCAGGACTGTCCCGCCTGACGATTGCTCTTGCATGACAGGTGAAGCTATGACGTGGCCAATCGGAGGGCGATCCATAACAGCGGAAAGGCCGCGACCCCGATGGCGACCCGATCTGCCGCCGAGGAGCGAGAGACTCTCGAACTGACGCTGAGGAGCAACCCGGTGCCGACGAACACGGCGCTCACCGCTACGGGAACGAGCAACAGCGGCGCCACTGCCCAAGCCCCCCAACCATCGTATTGGCCCACGTAGGCCTGCATGCCCACCCACGTAGCCGCCGGGATCCAACTGAGAAGCCAGAAGGCCCGCATCAGAACAACCCCCGCTGTCCCGACGCTCCCCAACCCACCCGGAACGTAGGAACCGCGTACCGATCGAAGAACCGCCACATCCGCCGGGTGTGCCCCCGCCTCCGGTCACGTAACGAAGACGTTGCGACGATCACCAGGTCGAGACGCGGCACGACCACGATGAACTGCCCCCCGTACCCCCATGCGAAGTAGGCACGCTCGCCGCCCCAGCGGCGCATCCACCACAGATACCCGTAGCCGTGGCCGTTCCACGGTGAGGATCCCGTCGAGCGCCACGAGGCCTCGATCCAGTCCTCAGGCACCAACTGGCGACCCTCAAAGCGTCCGCCGTCCACGTAGAGCTGGCCGAACTTGAGCATGTCCCGCGGCCGGAGGGACATGTTGTTCCCGCCGAGGTATCGGCCCTGGGGATCCCGGTCCCACTCGCCCAGCGGGATGCCCATGGGGCGAAACAACTCATCCAGCATGTACCTGCGAAGGCTCTTACCGGACCGCCGCGTCAGGATCACGGACAGCAGGTGCGTGTTGCCGGTGGAGTACTCGTGGCAATCGCCGGGATCGCACACCATCGGCCGGCGTAACTGGTCATAGGCCCAGTCGGCGGAAGCTACCCAGGCGCCGTAGTTGCCGAACGATGCCGTCTCGATCCCGGTTCGCATGCTGAGAACGTGCCGCAGCTCGACCTCGTTCTTCCTCGGATCGAGGGCGCCCCTGGCGGCGAGTACCTCGTAGTAGTCCGGCAGGAGCTCAGAGAGCGGCTGCTCGACTCCCTCCAGTAGACCGTCTCGAATGGCGATCCCGACCATCGGCGAGAGGAGCGTCTTGGAGACCGACTTCACGTTGATGGTCTGGGAGGGCCGCAGGCCTCTGTAGTAATTCTCCACGATGACAGAGCCGCGGCGGGCGATGATCAGGCTGGTGATCGCTCGCATGTCCCTCGCCTCCGCGAGCAACCGCTCCATGCGATCTGGGAGATACAAGGGAGGAGCAGGCGGACCGACAAGGGCGGCGGTCGACCCACCTTCGTCCAAGGCGTCGCGCGTAACCGACGACCCCGGCGAGGCCCCTTGGGCCAGCAGGGATTGCCCACCAGTCGGCATCAGAAAGAGCAGAAGGCAGGCGGCTACGGCCCGGAGGAATCCGCTCAGCTCGCGTGCTCGCATGACTTGACCCTAAACGGGCGACCCGAGTGTGTTCCTTCGGCCGGCGGGGGGATCACGCTGAGCCGCCGGCAGACTCGTCGAGCCGTGCTCCCGCGGCAGCGGCCTCGCGGATCAGCCGACACGCCTTCTCCACGGACGCCTCGATATCCAGAAATACCGAGCTCGCCTGCTTCATATCGCCTCCCGGAACCCGGCCTAGAAGAACTGGTCGACGAGGATTGGATTGCCGTCCGGATCGAGAAACGCGATGTGCGCCGGGCCTGCCGTGCCCTCGTCTACTTCCTCGGTGAGGGCGATCCCCAACTCCTTCAGAGTGCGTTGGATCTCGCGCACGTCCGTGAATTCATCCATCTCCCCAAGCTGGCTGTCGAGACCGGGGTTGAACGTAAGGATGTTCTTTTCGAACATGCCATGGAAAAGGCCGATGACCGTACCCCTGTTCACAAGGATGAGGTAGTTGTGCTCTTCGTCCCCACCCGTCACCTCGAAGCCCAGCTTCTCGTAGAACGCCCTGGAGACTGCCAGGTCTTTCACCACCAGGCTTACCGAGAACGCACCAAGATCCATCTGCTCACTCCCTGCTCCCATGAGTACCTATCCGGCTCGTAGTTTCTGGTACCGTTGGCACACCCTGTATGCCCTCGTCGGACGTGTCAATCGGCCTCTTCGGAGGGGCGAACGTAAAGAAGGCGGACAACGCCGTTATCCCAAGCCTTCACGCTGAGAAGCTGCAGTGTCCGCGGAGGATACGGAGCAGCGAACAGCGGCACTCCTCCACCGAGGATCACAGGCATGACGAAGATCTCGTACTGGTCGATGACGTCGAGCTCCTCGAACGCCCCGATCGTTCTCCCGCCGCCAATCAACCAGCAATCGCCGTCGCTGTCGGAAGCTTCGAGACGCCGGACGAGCTCGAGTGGAGCTTCGTTCCACGCCACCACGTGCTCGGGCGCGTCGTCCAGTTGGCCGCTGGTAAGGACATGAATACCCAGATCGGGATACGGCCACTCCCCGACACTCCGCACGTGGTCATAGGTGACCCGCCCCATGACGGCGTGGGAGATTTCGGAGATGAACTGTCCGTAGCCGTAGTCCTCGTCGAGAAACGGGTCCAGCCAGCCGACCCCGCCGTCGGAGGTGGCGATGTACCCGTCGAGGCTCATCGCGATGTAGACGCGGAAGCACATCGTCGTCAGTGGAATTGGGGATGCCCAACCTCCGGCGCCACCACTTCGCCGAAGTTGGCCTCATACTTATGCATGTTGTCAGCCAATGCGGACAGCACCCGCTTCATGTGCCCCGGACTGACCATCACCCGGGACACGAGTTGCGTTCCGTTGGGAGCGGTGAGGAGGAAGTCGAGTATGAACTCCTCTCGAGTGTGCGATACGAGCATATTGTTGCTGTACCGGCCCCGCGCCACCTCATCGCTGGCGTTGATCTGCACCTGGGGCGCATCGGAGCGACCGGGATTGTCTGCCATTGGAACGCTACTCCATGGAGGCGAAGTTCGGATTCGGCGTGAATTCGAAGTTTAACATCAGGATGCGTCAGGCGTCAGTCGGTCGCCGATACGTCTCTCAGGTCCACGCTGCCGCTCCCGCCACCCCGCCACAGCAGATACACGGCCATGAGGATCACGACGACCGGAACCACCGGCTCCTGGGGCTGGAGCGGAAACATGGCGGGATCGTCCACGACCAGGTGCACGTACGAGGCGACCGACATGATCCCGATGATGATCAGCGCTACGACTCTCGTGAACGCGCCCACCATCATGGCCAGGCCGGCCCCGATCTCGACGAATGGTACGATCCACTTCACCAACCCTATCATCGGGATTCCGGAAGCTACGAGTTGCCCCGAGAAGGCGTCGGCCAACATGGGAAAGGCCAGCTTCATGACACCGGTCATCAGGAACAGTGCACCGAGGGCCATCCGAATCGCCCCCGCGACGCTGTCGTCGCTCGTCCTGCGCAGGTCTCGTACGTCCATGGTTCGAGGTCTCCTTACAGCGCCTACTCAAAACCAGGCAACGGCACACTGCCACCAAATGTTCCGCTTTCCGAGCCCTTCGAGCAAGTTATGGTCGCCTGGTCGGCTCGGCGGCGACCGTATTGCCGCGGCGCCCGCACCTCTGTATGAGTAAGAATCGGGGATCGCCCGATCCCCTGACCAGCCGGTGGAAATCAGCGAAGGGGGAGCCATTACTCCTGCCCACAGCTTGCCCGGCACTCCACTCCACGAGCGGACCTCCGCCTTGTGCAGGGCCAGCAACTGGCGGCGCTGGGCGGGTTACCTGGCTGCTGGTTCGTACGACCTGTATCACGACAGGGAATACTGGGCCATCCGCAACGCCGCGGGGCTGATCGATGTGTCCCCCCTTTACAAGTATCTGATCCGGGGGCCGGACGCCGTCCAGTTCCTGGATCGCCTTGTTACCCGCAACGTCCAGAAGTGCGCCGTCGGTCAGGTGATGTACACGCCGTGGTGCGACGGCAACGGAAAAGTGATCGACGATGGCACCCTGGCCCGACTGGGCGAGAACGTCTTTCGCCTCACGTCCGCCGACCCCAGCCTCCTGTGGTTCCACGACAACGCGGCCGGAATGGACGTGTCGTTCGAAGATACTTCCGAGTCAACAGCGGCCCTGGCGCTCCAGGGCCCTAACGCCCGAAATATCCTCCAGGCGCTCTCGGTTCCCGAAATGGACGGTCTTGGCTTCTTCAGGGTGATGGACGTTGACCTGGCCGGAATTCCGGTCTCCGTGTCCCGGACTGGCTACACGGGCGACCTGGGATACGAGATGTGGGTCGGTGCCGAGCGGGCTGTCCCCCTGTGGGACGCCCTGATGGAGGCGGGCCGGTCGTACGGAATCGTTCCGACGGGGCTGATGGCCCTGGACATGGCGCGGATCGAGGCCGGCCTGCTCCTCGTTACTGTGGATTACGTGCCGACCCACCAGGCTCTTCTCGAAAGTCAGAAGTCCACACCGCTCGAGTTGGGCCTGGCGTGGACGGTGGATCTCGGCAAGGAGAGCTTCGTTGGCCGGGACGCGTTGGCTCGTCAGGCGGAAACCGGGCCGGAGTGGCAGCTTCGAGGTCTCGAGATCGACTGGGTGTCCCTGGAGCAAGCCTACGGCAGTGCGGGCCTGCCTCCGATGGTGCCGTCCTCCGCGTGGCGGACGAGCGTGCCCGTATACGGCGGTCGTGGCCAGGTTGGCTATGCGACCAGTGGCTGCTGGTCTCCCCTGCTCAAGAAGTACATTGCGCTGGCTCACCTCCGCGTGACAGCCGGTGTTCTCGGATCGAGCCTGGAGATGGAGGTGACGGTTGAGCATCAACGCCTCCGGGCCTCCGCTACGGTGGTAGAGACGCCATTCTTCGATCCGCCGCGAAAGAGGGGGTGAGAGTGGGCCGAGAAGGCGTGTACGACGCCATCGTGATCGGTGGGGGCCATAACGGGCTCACGACCGCCGCGTACCTGGCTCGAGCTGGTCGGAAGGTGCTTGTCTTGGAGCGGCGGCACCTGGTGGGTGGCTCGACGGTAACCGAGGAGATCTTCCCCGGGTTCAAGTTCTCGGTTCTGTCTTACGTGGTCAGCCTCCTTCGTCCCGAGATCATCCGGGAGCTCCAGTTGGCCCGGCACGGCCTGGAGATCCTGCCGCTGGAAAGCACGTTTACTCCGCTGCACGGCGACTACCTTTTCCGGGGGTCGGATCACGACCAGACCCGGCGTGAGATCTACCGGCACTCCGCGCTGGATGCGGACGCGTACGACCGGTTCGGCCAGCTGATGTATCGTATGGCGCTGGCCGTGAAGCCGATCCTGTCCATGGTGCCGCCGGATCCCACCTCCCTGAGCCCGAAGGATCTTCGAGGGCTGCTGCGCCTTGGGAGGCACTTCCGCGACCTGGGCGAGGCGGACTTCTTCATGCTATACAAGCTCATGACCATGAGCTCGGCCGACTTCCTTGATGAGTGGTTCGAGACCGACGCCCTCAAAGCCACCATGTCCGCGAGCGGGATCATCGGCACGTTCCTCGGTCCACGCTCGCCCGGAACGGCCTACGTGCAGCTCCACCACTACATGGGAGAGATCGACGGGGCGTTCCGGGCCTGGGGCTTCGCGCGCGGAGGAACCGGAGCAGTGGCCGAGTCAATCGCCTCGGCCGCCCGTGAGCTGGGAGCCACGATCCGGGAGAACGCCACGGTGCAGCAGGTGATCGTTCGTGGAGGTCGTGCCGTGGGTGTGGTACTGGAGGACGGGGAGGAAATCAAGGCGCGAACCATCGTATCCGGCCTTGATCCGCGGCGAACGTTCCTGAGCCTGGTGGACGAGGCCGACCTGCCGCAGGACTTCGTTCGCTCGATTCGGCGCTACCGCAGCGTGGGCTCCTCGGGGAAGGTCAACCTCGCTTTGAGTGAATTGCCGAACTTCACTTGTCTGCCGGGCGACGGGGATCACCTGAGGGGCGCGATGTCCATCAGCCCAAGCGTGGACTACCTCGAGCGCGCGTACGACGACGCCAAATACGGCGAGTTCTCGAGCCGTCCGTACATGGACGTGATCCTCCCGTCGCTCATCGATCCGGGGATGGCTCCGCCCGGAAAGCACGTAATGTCCTGCTTCGTTCAGTACGCGCCGTTCGAACTGAATGGCGGCTGGAACGACGAGAAGCGGGAGGCATTCGGCGACACCGTCATCGATACGTTGAGCGAGTACGCGCCCAACCTGAGGAGCGCGATCATCCATCGGCAAGTGCTCACTCCCCAGGACATGGAGGATGAGTTCGGCCTCACGGGCGGCAACATTTTCCACGGTGAGCTGTCCCTGCAGCAGCTTTTCTTCCTGAGGCCGGCACCGCGGTGGGCCGACTACCAGACGCCGCTTCGCGGCTTTTATCTGTGCGGGTCGGGGACGCACCCCGGTGGAGGAATCTGCGGTGGACCCGGGCGGCTGGCAGCTCTGGAAATCCTGAAGGGCGGCGCCCGATGAGCCTCTCGTACGACGCCATAGTGATTGGTGCAGGACACAACGGGCTCGTGACGAGCGCCTACCTCGCTCGAGCGGGGCTGAGCGTCCTCGTCCTCGAGCAGCGTGACGGCGTGGGCGGGGGCGCGTCGACGGAGGAGTTGTTCCCGGGGTTCCGGTTCGACACGGGGGCGCACCGAGTGGGGCAACTGCATCCAGCTGTTGGCGCAGACCTCGATCTCGCGCGACACGGACTGCAGCTGATCCGGTCCGATCCGGGGGTCTTCGTGCCACTCACGGACGGCCGGCATCTGCTGCTCGGAGAATCGCCTGCCGCGTCGACCGAGTCGATCCGGGCCTTTTCCGCTGCCGATGCCGATCGGTGGCCTGAGTTCAACGACTTCACGAGTCTGGTGGCGGGCTTCCTGTCGGCCCTGTTCTCGATCGAGCCTCCCGAACTTCCCGAACCCTCCCGGTCGGGCATGTTCGCTCTCGGGCGACTTGGTCTCGGCCTTCGGAAGTTGGGCCGGCGCGAGATGGAGGAGGTGATACGGGTCCTTCCGATGTCGTGTCTCGAGTTCCTGGACGAGTGGTTCGAGTCGGAGCCGCTCCGAGGTGTCCTGGCGGGCGTGGCCGTGCAGGGAGGAGCCCACGGTCCGATGGCCGCCGGAACCGCCTTCAACCTTCTGCGGCGAGCGGCAGAATCCGGATCAGGCAGCCCGGTGGCGCTGACCCGTCCACGCGGTGGCGTCGGACGGCTCAGCGAGGCCCTTGCCTCGGCGGCGCGGGCCGCGGGGGTCGAAGTCCGCACCGACTGCACGGTACAGCACGTGCTGCTCCGCGAGAGCCGGGCCGTCGGCGTGGTCCTGGCGGACGGCGCCGAGATCTCCGCGGGCACGGTGGCCTCGGGCGTAGGGCCCGGGGTGACCCTCTTGAGCCTGTCGGATCCGGCAGCGCTCGACCCCGAGCTCGTCCGGGCACTCAAGGCTGTTCGATACCGGGGAGCCACCGCCAAAGTGCACCTGGCACTTGGTGAGCTGCCCCGATTCGAGGGCCTGCCGGCTTCGGGGCCGCACTTGAGCGGAGCGATCTCCATCAGCCCCAGCCTGGAGTACGTCGAACGCGCTTCGGATGCGGCCAAGTATGGCCGGGTCTCGGTTGGACCGTACCTCGAAGCGGTCATACCCACGGTGGCAGAGCCGGACCTGGCGCCGGAGGGGAAGCACTGTATGTCGGTGCTCGTGCAGTACGCGCCGTACCACCTGCGCGATAGAACGTGGGACGCGGCCGCGGCCGACGCGCTCGCCGACACGGTCGTCGAGATGCTGGGCCGTTATGCACGCAACCTGCCGGGATCGGTCGAGGCGCGGCACGTTCTCACGCCGGCTGGCATGGAAGAAAAATGGGGCCTCCAGGAGGGAAGCATGTTCCAGGGCGAGATGACCCTGGATCAGTTTCTCTTCGCGCGGCCGGTGGCAGGTTGGGCCCGCTACCGGACCCCCATCGAAGGCCTGTATCTGTGCGGAGCGGGGACTCATCCGGGAGGCGGAGTGACGGGATCGTCGGGGTACCTCGCGGCGCGGCGGATCCTGAAAGACGCGAAGGCGCGGCGCTGAGCCGACACGCACCCACCAGCCACCCTGGCCATCCGACTCCACAGAGACCGACCAGGTCAGCGTCTCCCCGTCTGCTTCGATCCGACCGTCGGCGGAGCCAGTGGGTGTGCCCGGATCTCGGCCTCGATATCCTCCAGGGCTATTTCCAATCGGTCCTGATGGGTGCGAAACGATAGCACACAGATGCGGATGACGAAGCCGTCGTCGAGCGGCGACCCGTTCGGTCACCGCGCCGGGGACATACGCTCGTAGACAGCCTCGAGGTCCGCCCGTGCGAGGACCCGACGGCCCTCCGGGATACCGCCTCCCCACAGGACCAGGCGGATCTGCCCCTCGGACAGCTCTATCCCGGTGATCCGACCATCGTGGAAGCAGCAGCAACCCGAGTTGAACAGGTGGGGCGAAGGCGCTTCTTCCTCACGCGGCGGCCCACAAGGCGCTTCATCTCCCAGCCAGCCGCGATCCATACAGTCCGACACGATCTCGTCCCAGAAGAGCTGGTCATCCGCGCGCCTTTCGAACTCGTCCATGTCCAGCCCGAGTCGCCGCTCCAGCTCATCCACAATCGCGACGGAAGCGAACACCGGACGATGTGTGTGGCCGGCGATCAGGACAAGTCGCTCCTGGTCTTCCGCCCACCGCCGCATGGCCCGGTGGTGCTTCTCCCTGACTGTTCGATTCGTAGAAGGCGTGTTTCGCGATACCGCAGTCAGGTGCTGGATCGGCTTCCAGATGAATCGCACGGTGAAACGGGCCAGGAACGCCAGGCCATCGCTCATGCCCGTTCCCTGGTGACCGTGCACGAGGAAGAGCGATCCGAGCATCCTCCCGTTCAGCACTACCTCGAGCAGAAGGGATTCCCGCACGTGAAGCGCCGCGCCCGGATGCAGAGGCCCGAGCCAGTGTCTCACGGCGGCTGGAGACGCCCACTCCTCGTCGTGGTTCCCCCAGAAGCGGACCAGACGTCCATCCGAATGAAAAGAGGCCTCCGCCCGATACACTTCGGGATACGCATCCAGCACGGTCTCGACCTTGCTCTTCCACAACTCTTCGGCGTCGCCCAGGAGGGCCAGCGTATAGCTCTCGCGGTCGTAGTGCGCCAGGGCCTTGAGGTAGACCGCCTCGCAGCGCCGAAAGTCGTCCGCCCGGTCTCGCTTGCCTCGATGCATGTCGGATAAGACGATCAGGCGGTCTCGAGCGGCGTCGAACCTCGGCATTGGCGAGCCGCGGTGCCCGGGGCCGCGGCGCGCGCGACGCAACGCGACCGCCAGTCCCGCACCGACGCGCGCATCGTAGAGTGTGGGGCCGGACCGGGATCGTCGTATCCGCATTCGCGCTCAAAGCCCCTGTGCGGTTGCCTTCCCTCGCTTCGCCGGCGAGTAATTTCATCGAATCGAGTGTCCGCTCAATCTGCCGACGACGGTTCTCCTACGCCAATGATTGCGCACCCTCGGAACAGGAACGCGCCGAAATGGGTTCCGTTGTTTTTTGTAGTTAAACAGGCACGACAGCAGGAGGATGCCGACGTGGGTGGGTTGAGGACGGGATGGGCGGTGTTGGCGTTGATGGCCTTAGCGATCGCGAGCCCCGAGGCGGGAGTCGCTCAGCAGTGGAATTGGCCCGAGCAGCCGGAGAACCTGCAGGTGCTGCCGAAGGACTGGACGGGCCAGCGGCTCCGACCGGTGATGACAGGTTTTACGAGGGCTCTGGGCGTCCGCTGCTCTCATTGTCACGTGGGTGAAGAGGGCCAGCCCCTCAGCTCTTTCGACTTCCCCTCGGACGACAATCCGAACAAGGAACGGGCGCGCACGATGCTCCGCATGCTGGGCGACATCAACGAAACCCTGAAGACGATCGAGCCGAGCGGTCCTGAGCCGATAAACATGTGGTGCCACACCTGCCATCGTGGACGCCCGAGGCCCATGACGTTGACGGAGGAAATGGAAGAGACCTATCAGGCTGAAGGATTCGAAGCGGCGCTCGACCACTACAGTGCGATGCGTGATCGCTTCTACGGGCGTGGGGCCTACGACTTCGGAGAGAACAGCCTGAACTCGTTCGGCTACGCGGTCATGGGCCAGGATGACCTCGACGGAGCGGTCCGCGTGTTTCTGCTCAACGTCGAGCTGTTCCCCGAATCCGGGAATGCGTACGAC
>CAXMRU010000315.1:0-3225 GCA_964195715.1 Akkermansiaceae bacterium
CGCATGTACTTCTCGATCGGATAGTCCTTGCAGTAGCCGTAGCCCCCGAACAGCTGCACGCAGTCCGTGGTCACCTTCATGGAGACGTCGGTCGCCAGCAGCTTACACATCGCTGACATCCGCGTGATGTGCTTGACTCCCGAATCGATCGTTCGCGCCGCCGCGTGCACCAGTTGCCGGGCACCCTCGATCTGTGTGGCCATGTCGGCCAGCATCCACTGAACGCCCTGGAACGAGCTGATCGACTGCCCGAACTGCTTGCGGTTGTGCGTGTACTCGAGCGTGAGGTCTAGCGCTCCCTGGGCCAGTCCGACCGCCTGCGCGGCCACTCCCGGGCGCGCCCGGTCGAGCGTGATCATGGCGTGCTTGAAGCCCCGGCCTTCGGCGCCGCCGAGCAGGTTCTCCGCCGGAATCCGACAGTTCTCCAGGAGGATTTCCACGACGGGGACACAGCGGATGCCCATCTTGTCCTCGTGCTTTCCGATGCTGTACCCGGGCGTCCCTTCCTCGACAACGAACGCCGAGACACCCCTGGCGCCCCGGTCCGGCTCCGTCACGGCAAAGATCGTGTTGTAGGCCGCGACCGAACCGCCCGTGTTCCACTTCTTTTCACCATTCAGGACGTACTCGTCTCCGTCCCTTTCCGCCCGGGTCGTCATGGCGCCCGCATCGGAACCGGCATCCTTCTCGGACATGCCGAATGCGATCAGCTTCTCGCCTGCCGCGATGCCTGGCAGCCAGCGCTCCTTCTGCTCGTCGGTCCCCCCGACGAGGATGGGGAAGGACCCGAGCGCATTGACCGCAAATCCGACGCCCATTCCGCCGCATGCGCGCGAGAACTCCTCGACCACGATGCACAGGTCGAGCACTCCGCCGCCCATGCCGCCGTACTCCTCCGGAATCCATACGCCTGACAGGCCCGCGTCGCGGATCGCGTGCTGGACCTCCCAGGGGTACGTCTGTTCGACGTCGTACTTGGCCGCCACCGGTCGCATCACGTTCTCGGCCAGATCGCGTGCCCGGTTCCTCAACTCCACCTGCAATGGTGTGTAGAGTTCCTCGATCATGGTCTCACTCTTGGTTCAGTCGAGCGCGACGAGGCGGGCCACGAACCTGCCTACCTCCGCCGCCGGCCTCGGGTGAGGGGAGAACGGGGCGGGGCCGGAACGTCATCTTCCACCTCCGCCACGGTGCTCACATGCGCGTCAGGGGGGGCGGAGCTCGGCTCGAATCCTTCCACGAACTCCCGCGGAATCGCCTCTCCCGTCAGCATCTCTATCTGTCGAAGGGCCTGCCAGTCGTTGGGGGCGACGAGCGTATACGCCTCTCCCGTCGCGTCGCCCCGGGCCGTCCGGCCCACGCGGTGCACGTAGTCGCGGGGATCCTCGGGCGCGTCGAAGTTGATGACGTGCTCGATCCCCCGGATATCCAGCCCTCTCGCAGCGACGTTGGTCGCCACGAGGATGCGCTTCTCACTTTCGCGGAACGCCTTCAGGTTCCGGTCCCGCTCCCGCTGCTGCATGGCGCCGTGCATGCCGACGACAGGTAGTCCTTTCTTCTCGAGGAAACTGGTCAGGTAGCCGGCCGTGTCGCGCGTGCGAGTGAACACCAGCACCTGCCCCGTCGTCCAATGTCCGAGGATGTGCAGCAGCAGCTCGTGCTTCTTGGGCCAGTCCACCGGATACACGACCTGCCGAATGCCCTCTGCGGCCGATTCCGTCCCCACCATGATGCGCTGCGGATCTCGCATCATGTCGTGCGCCAGGCCGGCCACTCCGTTCGGCATCGTGGCGGAGAAGAGCATCGTCTGACGATTTGTGGGCGTCGCCGCGACGATTTCTTTCACATCGTCGATGAAGCCCATGTCGAGCATGCGGTCGGCCTCGTCCAGAACCAGTACTTCGACGTGCGACAGATTGACGATCCCCTTCTTCACGTAATCGAGCAGCCGGCCGGGGGTGGCGATCAGGACATCGCACCCGAACTTCAGCTCCGCGATCTCCGGTCCCATCCGCGTACCGCCGTGCACGACGACCGCCTCCACGGAAGAGGTGGCCCCGTATCGCCGCACCGCTTCGCCGATCTGCTGAGCCAACTCGCGGGTCGGTGTGATGATCAGTCCCCGCGGGTGGTCGTGCTGCGTTCCATCAGCGAGCCTCTGGACCATCGGAAGGGCGAACGCGGCGGTCTTGCCCGTGCCCGTGTGTGCGGTGCCGATGAGGTCGGAGCCGGCAAGCGCAGGAGGAATTCCCAGCCGCTGGATCTCGGTCGGCTGGTTGTAGCCTACCTGGATCAGGCCTTCGACGAGCAGGGGGGAGAGGCCGAGAGCGGCGAACGGCTCGCCCGGAGCGACCTCGTCAGGCGTCGTATTTGAGTCAGCTTCTTCTGTATTGATGAGATACTCTCTTTGTCGTTTCCGCACGCGAGCGCCCCGACGGCGCCCGGATTATTACGGCAAGAGACACCGGGAATCCCGCAGGGGCAAGTTTTCAGCGGGGTTGCAGTCGAACCGAAGACGGGCTTAACTGCCCCGACGTGCCTCGCGGACCGTGCGGGCACCGCCGAATCAGTGAAAGCGATGATATGGCTCTGATCGAGTGCCGCAATGTCGAGAAGGCCTTCGAGTACCGGGGAGGGCAGACCTTCGCCCTCCGCCAGGTCACGTTCGACATCGAACCGGGCGAGCTCGTGACGATCATGGGTCCGTCAGGAGCAGGGAAGAGCACGTTGCTCAACATCCTCGGCATGTTCGACGGCCTGTTTGGCGGCGAGCTCGTCTTTCGGGGTCACACCGTGCGCGGGCTGAAGCCGAAGCAGAGACAGGCGCTCGGCAGGGAGAACATCGGCTTCGTGTTTCAGCAGTTTCACCTGCTCGACGATCTCACCGTGGAGGAGAACCTCGACATCCCGCTGTCGTATCGGAACGTGCCGCGCGGAGAGCGACAGGCGCAGGTGGCGGACATGCTGGATCGATTCCAGATCGTGGCCAAGAAGGACCTCTATCCGAGCCAGCTGTCGGGCGGTCAGCAGCAGCAGGTTGCTGTTGCCCGGGCGCTGATCGCCAACCCATCGGTGATATTTGCAGACGAGCCGACGGGTAGCCTGCACTCTTCGCAGGCCCGCGAGATCATGGAATTACTGTCGGAGGTGAACGCGGCGGGCACCACCATCGTGCAGGTGACGCACGACGACAAGGTCGCGGCTTACGGCCGAAGGGTGATCGAG
>CAXMRU010000316.1:0-3848 GCA_964195715.1 Akkermansiaceae bacterium
CCTCGCCGCTCAGAACACGCTCGGCGACCAGATCCGTGACAGCCAGGACCGCCTGGATCAGATCCGCCGCGAGAGGCAGCAACTGGCGCGCGAGTACGATGAGCTGCGCGGCCAGGTCCACACGTTCTCAGCAGAGATGACGAATATCGAGCGGCGCATTGGCTCTTCACGCAATGCGCTCGACGAGCTCGATCTCCAGATCCAGGCCTACGCCATCCAGGTCGAAGAAACCACTCGCGACATGCTGCACACGCACGACGAGCTCGTCCTGCGCCGGACGGAGCTCGAGGCGCGGCTGCGCGAGATCTACAAGCGTGGTGACCTGCACTCCGTCCAGGTGCTGATGGAGGCCCGGACGTTCGGGGACCTCCTGAGCCGGTACAAGTACCTGCACCTCGTGGCACGCTACGACCGCACTCTCGTGCAGCACGTGCAGCGCCTGGAGAATCTTCTGATCGAGCAGCGACAGCAGCTCGCCAGCGAGTTCGCTCGCCTGCGAGCGCTGAGGGGAGAGAAGCAGCGAGAGGTTAGCGACCTGGAGTCCCTGGAGGGGCAGCGCGAGCGCCGCCTCAGAAACACGCAGAGGCGGGTTTCCCAGACAGAGTCCCGGATCACGGAGCTGGACGAGGAGGAGCAGCAGCTGGGCAACCTGCTGGCCGAGCTCGAGCGAGCCCGGAGAGAAGCCGAGCGCGTGGCCGGAACGAGCAGCACTTCGACCCTTCGAACGTCGGACCTGGGAAGCCTCAACTGGCCCGTCCAGGGAAGCGTTGTGTACCGGTTCGGGGAGGCCAAGCCGGACGTCGAAGACGTATGGAAGGGCATCGGCATCGGCGCTCTGCGGGGCACCGCGGTCACCGCGGTGGAAGCTGGCGAGGTCGCGTGGGCCGGTTCGCGCGGCGTGCTAGGACAGACGGTGATCATCGACCATGGCGGTGGCTACTGGTCGGGTTACCTGTACCTGCAGGACCTCAGCGTACGTATGGGCGACCGGGTGAGTAGCGGGCAGGTTATCGGCCACGTCGGGGGTGACGAGAGCTCGGCCGCAGGCACTCACATCGAGTTTCAGATCTACGAGCCGGGACGGGATGGCAATCCGCGTCAAGTGGATCCCGTCCGCTGGCTGCGGGGCCGGTCATGAGCCTCCACCCGGTGGTGGGTCACGGCGAACTCCAGGCGCGTCTGAGCCGCGCCGCCGAGTCGGGACGGATCCCGCAATCTCTCCTGTTCCGCGGCCCACCCGGAATCGGCAAGCAGCGACTGGCCCTGTGGCTCGCCGGCCTGGTGCAGTGCGAAGCCGCAGACAATAGGCCGTGCGGCCAATGCAAATCCTGCCACCTTGCGAACGACCTCCAGCATCCGGACATCCACTGGTTCTTCCCGGTGCCGTCGCCGAAAAACGTCTCCGGCGATCGCAGGCGGCAGAAGATCGAGGAAGCGCGGATCGAGGAGCTGAATGCCCGCCGGGCCAACCCTTTGTGGCCGACTTCGGGTGACGATGCCGCGGCGATCTTTCTCCCGATGGTGGCCGAAATCCGGTCGCGGGCCGTGCTCCGGCCGGCGATGGGGCAATCTTCCGTGTTCCTCGTTGGAAACGCGGAACGCATGGTGCCCCAGGCGTCGAGTCCCGAGGCGGCCAACGCATTCCTCAAGCTGCTGGAGGAACCACCCCCCGATACGCTGGTGTTCCTGACATCCAGCCGGCCGGGAGCATTGCTTCCGACAATCCGCTCGCGGGTTCTCGAGGTACGGGTCACGCCGCCACCGGTCGAGGATGCGCAGAGGTTCCTGGTCGAACACGCCGGGATGGACGCGTCCGAGGCGGGAGCCGCCGTGCGGCGCTCGGAAGGTTCGATCGGGACCGTCCTGGCGCTGTCGAGCGACGGGGATCCGGACGTGAGGGTGGAGGCGGGTAGCCTGCTCGCCTGCGCGGTGCGCGGTTCTCAGGCGGACCGTCTGAGGCTGGCCGCAGCGTATCCGTCGGCCGGGGCGAGGGGAGCGTTCTCGAACATGCTCGACGTGCTCGGGCGCACGATTCGCGACGCAGCCGCGGTGGCGGCCGGCGCCCCCGACGCTGCGCTGGACCCGGGCATCGCCGACCGAATCGCGGTAGTCGGATCCGTGCCTCCCGAGGGGTGGGTTGAGGCGGCGCGTCACGTGGAGATCGCCCTCGACGCGGCGGCCGGAAACGGCAACCCGGAGGGCATCGTGGCGGTCCTGTTGGCAGATCTGGCGACGACGCTTCAGGAGCGGCCGTAGGATACCAGACCCAGGACACCCTACTTCGCCGGGAACGTTCAGGACCCATATGAGTAGTAGAAAGGGTTATGGTGAATTCGGAATCGCTTTCACACGTTGATAACCGGGGTCGCGCGCAGATGGTCGATGTCAGCGCGAAGGCTGTGACACGGCGCCGGGCCGAGGCCGAAGGGGAGATCCGCATGGAGCGCTCGACCCTGGACGCAATTCGGGAGAACGCCGTGAAGAAGGGGGACGTTCTGACCGTCGCCCGTCTCGCGGCAGTCGGCGGTGCCAAACGCACGGCGGACCTGATTCCCCTGTGCCACCCGCTGTCGCTGGATGGAATCGACGTCACGGTCGAGCCGAAACCTGAACTTCCGGGTATTTGTTTGAATGTGGCGGTGACGACCGAGGGTCGAACGGGCGTGGAGATGGAAGCCCTGTGCGGCGTTTCGGCCGGGTTGCTGGCCGTGTACGACATGTGCAAGGCGATGGACCGGGGCATGGAGATCGGCCCGGTACGGTTGACGTACAAGGCGGGCGGAGCGAGCGGGGAGTGGCGCCGCGACTCTGCGCGCAAGACGAATCAGGATTGAGACTCGAGCAGGAGCGAGCATAGATGATGAAGCGACAGATAGGCCTTCGATCCGGGCGCCGACCCAGGTCCGAGGGGATGGAAGACCTTCGGGACCAGCTGCGGGACGCACGGCAGATGCCGTCGAGGCGCCTACTCGCCGCGGTGGCGGTGGGCCTGGGCGTCCTCGCGAGCCTGAATCTCGTGTGGATCGCGGGATCGGTAAGGCCCCGACTCGCCGAAGCGGAAGCGGCGATCGAGACTGCCCGTGCCGGTGAGCGTGACGCGTTGGGACGGAACTCGCTGATGGAGCTGCAGGTCGAAAACCTGCACGACATCGTGGATTACTCCGCCCGCTACCGAATTCCCGCGGATCTCGCGCAGGCGATCTACCAGATCTCGTTATCAGAGGACCTGGCTCCCGAGCTGGCTTTCCGACTGGTCGAGACCGAGTCGTCGTTCCGGCGCAATGCTCTGAGCGAGGCCGGCGCCATCGGCTACACGCAGATCGTCCCGAGCACGGCTGCCTGGCTGGACTCGAGAGTTGGTGAAGCCGACCTGTACGAGCGGGACGTGAACCTGAGGCTCGGATTCAGGTACCTCCGCCTTCTTGTCGAGCAGAACGCGGGTGACATGAGGCTCGCGCTCCTCGCGTACAACCGGGGGCCGGGCACGGTGCGGACGATCGTCGCGCAGGGAGGCGATCCGGCGAACGGCTATGCGACCCGCATCATGGGAAGCGATTAGGGCTAATGCTCACCACAGCGGTCGTTGCTGCGGCCGGCGGGCGTGCGCTCGCCGGCCGCGCTGCATCCGTGCTCTTGCGGACCGGGTAGCAGGCACGAAACGTGCGCTGACGGAAGGGCCAGGGAGTGGAAGCACGCCAGGATAATCGCCCACTCGCGGGGACGAAGGGAATGTCCGAATACGATTCGCTGCTGTCGAAGATCGAGGCCAGGGATGCCGTCGTCGGTATCGTCGGTCTGGGATATGTGGGTCTTCCTCTGGCCATGGCATTCGTCGAGGCCGGTTTCGA
>CAXMRU010000317.1:0-21130 GCA_964195715.1 Akkermansiaceae bacterium
GGATTATGAGTCCCCTGCTCTAACCAACTGAGCTACGGGCCCGTCAACAGTGGGGCGCGCCCATTCTAGCCCGTTCCGTGGGAGGACGCGACCCGTCGATCCTTGCCTCCGGGCGACGGCCCCCGGATCTTATCGGTTCGACGCTCACCCCACACCGAAAGCGGGATCCGCACTCGAATGCGCATACTCATCGTCGGGGCCGGAGAGGTCGGCTACTACGTCGCCGAGCGGCTCTCGAAGCAGCAACACGACGTCGTGGTGATCGACGTCAATCGTGATCGACTCGATTATGTTGAGAGTCACCTCGACGTCGCTGTGGTCGAGGGTAGCGGGGTCAATTCGACTATCCTCGAGTCGGCGGGAATCGAGCAGACGGGACTGCTCCTCGCCGTCACCAGTGTCGACGAAGTGAATCTCGTCTGCTGCATGTCTGTTCCTCCTCACCATGGTCTCACCAAGGTCGCACGCGTATCGAATCCCGATTTCTACCGCGGAGGAGAGGCGCTCCGTCCGTCCCGGTTCGGCGTCGACGTACTGATCAACCCGGAGCGTGAGCTGGCGCTCGAGACCTTTGGATTGCTGGAGTCGACGGCCGCCACGGACCTGACGCTGTTTGCCGGCGGCGCCGTTCAGCTCATCGGGCTGACGATTCTCGAAGGCGCTCCCGCCGACGGGAAGACCTTGCGAGAGATTGGACGCAAGGTCGGGCGACGGTCGCTGCTCGCGGTCGCGGTCGAGCGCGACGGGGAGACCATCATCCCCGACGGGGAAACCGTGTTACACGCTTTCGATCACGTCTACGCGATCGCGGCCGAGGCGGAGATCCCGCGCGCACTCCAACTGTGCGGGTACGCCCGCACGACCCTCAAGCGCGTGATGATCGCAGGACACAGCCGTGAGGCGTTCTATCTCGCCAAGCTCCTCGAGCAGCACGGCGTCGAGGGCACCATGCTGGTCGACGATCGGGACATGGCCCAGGAGTTCGCCGTCCGCCTGGAGCGCACGCTCATTCTGCAGGGCGACGCCACGGAGGTGGAGCTGCTGGAATTTGAGGGCGTCGGCGAAGTCGATGCTTTCGTCGCGTTCACCGATGAGGACGAGATAAATATCATCTCATCCCTGGTCGCCCGGGACCTGGGGGTGAAGCAGATCGTCACGCTCGTCAATCGAATGGACTACCTGCCCATGGCGCGCCGCATCGGGCTCGAGACGGCCGTGAGCCCCAGGATCAGCGCCGCGAACGCCATACTGCAGTACGTCAGGCGCGGGTCGATCCGGAATGTGGCCGTGTTCAAGGACTCAGACGCCGAGGTCATCGATTTCGTCGTGGCCCCCGACAATCCGCTGATCGGTGTTCCACTGGACGAGATCGAGTTCCCCGAGCATGCCATCCTGGCGGCGCTCGTAAGGGAGCATCAGATGGTGATCCCGCGCGGCGACGACGCCCTGAAGGCTGGAGACGAGGCGATCGTGTTCACCCTGTCTGACGCGGTGACCGCCGTGACCGAGATGTTCCCGTCCTGAGCCCGCAGCCGTTAGAGTGAGCGACCCGTGAGACACCGCGAGATCCTCCACGTTCTGGGCGGTCTGCTGATCGCCGTGGCAGTAGCCATGGTGCCCGCGGCACTGCTCGGTGTGGGCGAGGGTCTGTGGCTCCCCTGGCTGATCTCATTCCTCGTGCCCGGACTCACCGGGCTGTCCTTCTGGCTGTTCACTCCGAGAAAGGTGGACCTCTCCCCGAGGGATGCGCTGGCCGTCGTGGGCCTCGGGTGGATCGCGATCGTGATCGCCGGCACAGTCCCCTTCCTGGCCACCGGCGTGACGAAATCCGTAGCATGGGCCGTGTTCGAGTCCGTTTCCGGATTCACCACCACCGGCGCTACGGTCTTCGCCGTGATCGAGGAACTCCCTTCGAGCATCCTCCTGTGGCGCAGCCTGTCGCACTGGATTGGCGGGATGGGGATCATCGTGCTTGGCGTGGCGATTCTGCCGCTCATCGGCGTGGGTGGCGCGCAGTTGTTCTTTGCCGAGGCGCCCGGTATCACGACCGACCGTTTGCAGCCTCGAATCGCCACGACAGCGCGACTTTTGTGGGGTGTTTATCTTGGTTTGACGCTTGCTCTTGGCGTGCTTTACCTCATTCTTGGAATGAGCTTCTTCGATGCCGTCAACCACGCGATGAGCGCGCTCGCGACCGGGGGATTCTCGACTCGCACGGCGTCGATAGGGTACTACTCTCCCGCGATCCAGTGGGTGACGATCCTGTTCATGTTCATGGCCGGCGTGAACTTCACCCTGCACTACCGGCTGTTCACCGGTCACCCCCGAGAACTGTTTCGGAATGCGGAGTGGCAATGGTATCTGACCTCCACGGTCGGCGTGGCCGTCATGTGCTTCATCGCGCTGGGGGCGGCCGAAGGAGCGTTCACTGGCGAGCTCGTGCGCCGCGCTACCTTCTCGGTCGTAGCGGTTCACAGCACCACGGGCTTCGGAACGTCCAATTTCGCAGTCTGGCCGGTGGTGTGTCAGGTGCTCCTCCTCGGGCTGATGTTCGTGGGAGCGATGGGCGGCTCGACGGGTGGCGGATTCAAGATGATCCGCGGGGCGGTGGTCGCTCAACACGTTTTCGGCGAAATCCGCAAAGTCCTTCACCCGCGGGCCGTCATCATTACGCGTGTCGGTGGCCGACCGATTCGGGATGATCTCGTGTTCAAGGTGCTCGCGTTTCTCGGTATGTACATGGGAACGCACGCCATAGGGACAGTCATCCTCGCAGCGCTTGGCAACGACCTCGTCACCTCGCTGAGCGCATCGCTGGCCGCCCTCTCGAGCATCGGCCCCGGCCTCGGAGAGGTCGGACCGGCCGCGAACTACGGACACCTCAGTACCCCTGCCCTCGTCACGCTGTCCGGATTGATGCTGCTGGGAAGGCTGGAGTTCTATACGCTTCTCGTGCTGCTCATTCCGAGCACCTGGACCCGGGCCCATCGCACGCCGAGACCACCACGTATCTGGCGGCGGCAGCGCAGGCAGGCGGAGCTCCGGGGCCGCAAGGCCGACCCGATGAGCTCCTGGCCATCTCAGCCCTGACGCCCGCCGAACTCAGACCGTACCGAACAGCCGGTCGCCCGCATCACCCAGCCCGGGCAGGATGTAACCCAGCTCGTTGAGCTGACGGTCGAGCGCCGCGGCATACACCAGAACGTCGGGGTGATCGTCCAGCATGCGCTGCACCCCCTCGGGGGCTGAGACTATGCACATCATGCGGATGATGCGGGCCCCGGAATCCTTGAGGAATGTCACGGCAGCGCTGGCGGAACCACCGGTCGCCAGCATCGGGTCCGCCACGATGAACACGCTCTCCTCGAGCGGCAGCGGAATCTTGAAGTAGTAGTCGATCGGCTCCAGCGTGTCGTGGTCGCGCTGCAAGCCGATGTGACCGACCCGCATCGTGGGAATCAGGTCCAGGACCCCTTCCACCATCCCCAGACCCGCCCGGAGAATCGGCACCAGCGTGAGACGGTCCCCGAGCACGACGTCGCCGGTCGTGGTCTCGAGTGGCGTTTCGACGCGCACTTCCTCGGTGGCAAGATCCGACGTGACCTCGTAGGCCAGTAACATCGCTATCTCGTCCACCAGCTCCTTGAAGATCTTCTTTGGCGTGTCCCGCTTTCGCAGCAGCGTCACCTTGTGCCGCAGGAGCGGATGACGGGTGACGACCAGATTCGGGAACTTGGGATCACGCGCAAACATCCCGCTGTCGGTGATCGCGGTCATCACTCCTCCACGATGAGCATCGGTCTCGATTCGTCCTCGATGTGTCCTACGACAGCCGCCGCGTAGCCGGCTGCATCCCATTCCGCGGCCAGCTCCGAGGCCTCGTGCTGCGGCACACACGCCAGGAGCCCGCCGGACGTCTGGGCATCGCACAACACCGTTCTCAAACCCTCAGCGATCCCCGGCTCCCAGCCTGTCACAGGCTCGATGGCCTCCCGGTTACGCTCAGTCCCGCCCGGGACGAATCCCTCGTCCACCAGCTCCAGCGCCTCGGGAAGCAGGCGGGGGGCCGAGGCGACGACACGCGCCGACACGTTCGAAGCCACACATATCTCGCGCAGGTGGCCGAGGAGCCCGAACCCGGTCACGTCGGTCAGGGCGTGCACCTCATGACCATCCAGCAGCAGAACCGCTTCGTGGTTCAGCTGGCGCATGGAGCGAACGGCAGCTCGTATGGTGGGCCCGTCAACGGCCTCTCGCTTCAAGGCTGTCGCGATGATCCCCGTGCCCAACGCCTTGCCCAGAACGATTGCATCTCCGGGCCGGGCACCGGCCTTGAGGTACAGGTGCTCCCGCTCGGCGAACCCCAGAGCCACCAGACCGAATTTCGGCTCCTTGTCGTCGATCGAGTGTCCGCCGGCGATGACGATTCCCGCTTCGGTGCATACCTCAGCGGCACCCCGGAGAATGCCCGCCACGACCTCGAACGGCAGCGTAGCGGCCGGAACCGCCAGGACGCTGAGCGCGAACGCCGGGGTGGCACCCATCGCGTACAAGTCGCTGAGCGCGTTGGCTGCGGCGATGGCCCCGAAATCGTCGGGATCGTCCACGATCGGCGTAAAGAAGTCCACGCTTGCCACCAGCACGCGGCCGTCGCCAAGCTCATACACGGCCGCATCGTCGGGCGTCTCGAGCCCCACGAGCAGGTTCTCATCGTCCGTGGCCGGGAGCACGGCCAGGATCTTCTCCAGGTCCTCCGGACCCAGCTTGCAGGCTCAGCCGGCGCCGTGTGAGTACTGGGTAAGTCGGACGCGTTCGGATGCGGGCGTGTTCATGCTGGGCAAGCTAGGTGGCCGCTGACCTTTGCGGCAACGGGACGGGCGCGCCACTATTCTATCGTAATGATGGGATTTCTTAGCGGGCGCGCCTACGACGAGCAGCGGCAGCGCATGGTGGACCGGCAGATCCGACGCCGGGGCATCTCCGACGAGCGGGTCCTGGAAGCCATGCGCCGCGTGCCGCGGCACGCTTTCGTCCCCGAGTCCCAATCCGACGCCGCGTACGCGGATTGTGCGCTCCCCATCGGCTTCGGAGCCACGATCTCGCAACCCTACATCGTGGCGCTGATGACGGAAGCCCTTAGGACGCAGCCTGCCCTGCGAGTGCTCGAGGTGGGAACGGGCTCAGGGTACCAGGCTGCCGTTCTCGCGTCCTGCGGATGCCGCGTCTACACGGTAGAGAGAGTGCCCGAGCTCTATGAGCGTGCGGCGCAGGTCCTGCGGGACACGGGGTTTCCCGAGGTCAGGCTCCGGCTTGGTGACGGTAGCCGGGGCTGGCCGGAGGAGGCCCCGTTCGATCGGATCATCGTGACGGCTGCAGCGGCGGCCGTGCCGCCGGCCCTTCAAGATCAGCTCGTCAAGGAGGGGGTCCTCGTTGCGCCGATCGGAGACGACTGGCTGCAGGTCGTCCGGCGTTACCGGAAGCAAGGCAAAGAATTCGAAGCGGAGGACCTGGAGGGCGCGCGCTTCGTACCCCTTATTCAGGACCAGGAGGACGGGACGACGCCCTGATCGGCAAGTCGGCGATCGACTACCAGTTCCTTTCCACCACCGGGTCTCGTGATCGGTTCCGCTCCAGGCGCCGACCCTGCACGTCCTTTTCTTGCTCCGCCGCCACGTCGAGAAGGTCGAGCGCTTCGGCGGCGGATAGCTCGCGCGTCGATGGCGTGTTTGTCTGATCGGCCGCCGCCGCGCCGCCACCACCACCCCCGTCGTCCTGCGGATCCTCCTCCTGCTCGAGCCAGCGCGACACCAGCTCGAGGTTCCAGCGCGCGTCCTCTGCGCCCGGATCCTGCCGGAGCACCCACCGGAAACCGTCCCATGCCTGTTCGAGGAATGGCCTGCGTTCCTCGAACACCATCTCCCCGCCGAGTTCGGACGGGCGGCCGGCCAGTGCACGGGCGAGAGCCAGATTGTACGTAGCCGAACGCTCGAGGTCCTCGTCATCGGTGTCCAGGGCCCGCTGCGTCGGCTCGACGGCACCTTCCCAGTCTCCCGACAGGAGCAACCCGGCCCCGAGGTTGAACCAATCCACGGGCTGGCCCGGGTCCTCGGACTTCTGCCGGAAGCCGGCGAGGGCCTCAGCCGTCATCACGCGTCCGCTGTCGAGCGCCATCGGGGGAATCGGCCCCTGCGAGACCTCCTGACCTATGGCGAGCATCTCTCCACCCACCGACAGGACCCCGGCGAGCCAGCAGAGCCCTCCCAGAGTGGCCGCGACACAGCATCGCCTGGCCCGACGTCCCATCAGCCCCTCCTCACCAGGTAGCCCTCGGCGAACAGCAGGCCGAAGGCGGCGAGCAGCAGCATGCTGGCCCGCCTTCCTGAACCGGGATCGGGTCTCCTCCCCTCGGCCTCGAGCCGGTCGATCAATACGTCGAGGCCGTCTCTATCCGCCGGGACGTACATCGCGCCGGTCGCCCGAGCCATTCCCTCCAGTGCGGACTGATCGAGGCGGCTCAGCACAGGCTCACCCCTCGGGTCGGTAAGCCAGCGCTGGCCGTCCTCCTGGACCGTCCGCTGCCTTGCGGCCGGCGCCGATTCCAGCGGTTCGTCTCCAGCAAGGACCGGCACCGGAATCCTGGCACCGTCCGGCGTACCCAGGCCGACGGTGAACACCGGCACTCGCATACGGACTGCCCGCGCCAACTCCGCCTCCACCTCCTCGGCTTCGGTCGTCGCCTCACCGTCCGTCATCACGACGAGGACCCTTCGCCCAGCTTCGTCGCCCCCGGCGAGAACATCGAGCCCCTGCCGCAGACCCTCGGCAAGGGATGTCCCGCCCTGACCCACGAGCGCCGGGTCCAGCGTCTGCACGAACATGAGCACGGCGTCTCGGTCCTCGGTCAGGGGCGACAGCACATATCCCCGCCCCGCGAAGTACACGATTCCCAGCCGGCCAGGCAGGCGAAGCACCAGCTCCGCGGCGAGATCCCTCTGGCGTTCCAGCCGGCTCGGCTCGACATCCCGCGCCCACATCGAATTCGAGGCATCGAGGACGAGCACAGTCTGCAGGTCAAACTCCTCGGAAATGTCCTCCGACACTCCACCCACGGTGAGGCCGGCGGCCAGCGCCCCGCAGCCGGCCGCGAGTAACAGGGCCCGCACGGCTCGCTGCGCGGCGGACGGTGCATGCGTCAGGCGGTCCAGCAACGGCTCGTCTCCCAGCGCCGATCTGTCGATCCGTGTTCGATATGACCCCAGCCCACGAAGCAACAGGGCTGCACTCGCCGCCGCGGTGGCCGCCAGCCACACCTGCATCCCGGGCGCCATCAGGCGAACACCCTTCGCGCCCGGGTCGCCGAACCCACCAGCTCGAGGGCCAGGGCCACGAAGGCGAGGATGAGAAGCTCGGATCGCACACCGGCCCGCTCGACCATCCGGACCTCCTCCACCGGCGCGGTTTCGAGCTCGTCGATTCGTCGGTAGATGCGGGTCAGCGCCTCGGGGTCCGTGGCCCGGAAGTAGAGGCCCCCGGTCGCACGAGCCATTCGATCGAGCAGCTCGTCGTTCACCGTGACCTCCATGTCGGCGTACTGGTAGCCGAACCGGGTGCGGCCGATGGGCACCGGTGCCACGCCGTCACGGCCGACACCGATCGTGTAGACCCGGATTCCCAGTGCTGCTGCAGCCGAGGCAGCGTCCTCCGGAGCGATGTCTCCGCGGTTGTTGTCCCCGTCGGTCAGCAGGACGACGACCCTGGATCCCTCCTCGACCGATCGCAGCCGGTTCACCGCCGTCGCGAGGGCCGTCCCGATCGCGGTCCCGTCTCTGAGCTGTCCCACATCCAGGTTCTCGACCGCCTGGTAGAGAATCCCGTAATCCAGAGTCCCGGGGATTACGGTCAGGGCCTCGCCGGCGAACGCCACCAGCCCGATCCGATCCCCTTCCCGACCCTGTACGAACCTGGTCACCTCGCGTCTCGCCACCGCGATGCGGTTCTGGGGCCGAAAGTCCTCAGCCAGCATGGAGCTCGAGATGTCGAATGCGAGCATGATGGTGACGCCCTCGGACCGCTCCTCAATTCTCTCGACGAGCCGGACCGGGCTGGCGAGGGCCAGCACGGTAAGGACGAGCGCCGCGGTTCGCCACACAGGCGCCCACGCCGACCACAGGGTGAAGCGGCGCAAGCGAACCGGACCGGGAGCCTCGGTGTCTTCGCCCCGCGGGGAGCGCGTCGCGGCGCCGATCCCCGGCAGCGGCAGTCTCACGCGCCTCTTCTCCAGTGCCTTCCACCCGATCGGAAGCAGAAGGAGCAGAAGCAGGAAGGGCCACGCGCCCAACGAAAGGCCGAACATCAGGCCGCCTCCTCTTCCGCTTCCACCCACGCAAGACAGGCGTCCGCGTCGAGCAGCGCCGCAAGCGCCGTCTCCTCGACGTGGGCGAACCTCACCAGGCCGGCGCGGTCCTGCATCGTACGGAGGCCGGAGCGCAGTCCGGCCCTCGCCTCCGTGACGGTCCTCGTTCCCACGAACTCACGGATTGGTCGTTCCTCGGGCCAGTCGCGGTGCGCGGCCAGGTATCGCCGGAGGACGGTCTCGAGCCCGTCATAGAAGGCCGCCAGGTCGATGTCGCCCTCCTCGAGATCTCGCTTGAGGGCGGCCAGCGCCGCGCGGGCGGCATCCGCCGGATCGACCTCGTCTACCTCCTCTTCGACGTCCGTTCCTCGCAGTCGTCTCAGCAGCCACCCCAGCAACGCGAGAGCCAGGAGCAGGAGGAGCAGCCACCACGGGAAAGCCCGTTTCGAGCTGGGGTCTCGTGGCCCTTCCAGCGGCTGCGGTCCCTGCGACGCCGCCGGCAGCACGGAGACGACGTGGACGGGAGGCGGCGTAAGCCCCACGCGCCGTCCCTGCCATTCGACCTCGATCGGCGGGAAATTCCAGGATCCCGCCTTCCACACCGCCAGGCGATAGCGGGCGCGCCACTGGCCGCCCCCGTCTTCGTCCCACCTCACGTCCACTGGACGAAGTTGCTCCAGCTCGGCAGGCAGCGACAACAACGACGGGAACTCGACGGTAGCTTCCCGAGGCGCGGCCACCGACAGACCGAGGGTAAACGGCTCCCCGACCCGCACCGTGTCCGGCGCCAGGACGGCCGCCACCCGGGGCGTCCCATTGCTTCGCCCATCCACCTCCTGTGCACCAACGCCCGGTACCCATGCACCGGGACACACCAAGCAAAAAACGATCGCCAGGGCGAACGTGCGCCGCGCCATCAACGGAGCCTCACTCGGGCACGCGCGGCGAAGAACGCCGCGAGGTCCGCGGCGTAGGAGCGATCCGTACACAGGACGATCCGATCCGCTCCTGCGCGGCGGAACAGGTTCTCTACCGCCTCCTCCCGTTCGGACGCCAGCAGAGCCAGACCCTCCCGGGTGCCAGGATCGCCCAGATCCAGCACTCCGGCTTCGCCCGTCTCCGGATCCCGTACCTCCAGGAGGCCCACCGCCGGGAGCTCTCGCTCACCCGGATCCACCAGGTGGAGTCCGACGACATCGTGTTTGCGGGATGCCGCCGTCAGCTCTTTCCGGAACTCCGGCCCCTGAAAATCGGAGAGAACGAAGACCAGCGAGCGGGTCTTCAGGGAGCGCGCAGCAGTAGAGAGCGCCAGGCCGATATCCGTCCCTCGTCCCTCCGGACGATGGCTCGCCATCACGTGGAGAAGCTGCCGCAAACGGCCCCGGCCGCGGCGCGGGGGTAGCCAGCGCTCGACCCGATCCGTGAACAGCAGCAACCCCACCCTGTCGTTGTTCCGGGCCGCCGCGAGGCCCAGAATGGCCGCCAGCTCCAGGCTCAGCTCACGCTTGGTCCGGACGCGTGTGCCGAAGTCCGTAGAACCAGAAAGATCCACGGCAAGAAGGACCGTAAGCTCTCGCTCCTCAACGAACTTCTTGATGAACGGCTTGCCCATTCGGGCAGTGACCTTCCAGTCGATCGCCTGGAACGGGTCTCCGGGCTGATACGCGCGCACCTCGGAAAACTCGATTCCGTGTCCGCGGAACACTGAATCGTACGCCCCGACCGCCCGGTTCTCCATCAGGCGCCTGGCACGCAGCTCGAGTCGACGGACGAGCGCAGGCAGGGCGGACGCGTCGGGGCTGGGGTACCGCTCCGGCCGCCGGCGCCGGAAGAGACGGAGCGGCATCAGGGTACCGGAACCGCCGCCAGCAGTCTCTCCAGGACCTGCTCGGGAGTAATCTCCTCCGCCTCAGCCTGGAACGTGAGCACGAGTCGATGGCGGAGGACGTCGGGCGCCATCGCCCGCACATCCTCTGGAACCACGTATGCGCGGCCCTCAAGGAAGGCGTGGGCGCGCGCGGTTCGCGCCAGGTAGATGGTCGCTCGGGGCGAGGCGCCGTACTCGAGCCACCCGGCGAGCTCCGAGTCGAGCTCGCCGGCGCGCCGCGTGAAGCGGACGAGGTCCAGCACGTAGTCCTCCACTCGCTCGTCGAGGTAGATCTCTGACAGCAGGGCGCGGGCGGCAGTAATCTGCTCTGGCGTGGCCACTGCCTCGATCGGGGCGAGGTCGTCCGTGACGGTCGCCCTGAGAATGCGACGCTCTTCGTCGCGATCCGGGTAGTCCACCCGAATCTTGAGCATGAACCGGTCGATCTGTGCCTCGGGCAGCGGATACGTACCCTCGTGCTCGATCGGATTCTGCGTAGCCAGGACCAGAAAAGGCTCGGGCACGCGGTGGCTGATCTCGCCGATCGTCACCTGGTGTTCCTGCATGGCCTCGAGCAGTGCCGACTGCACCTTGGCGGGAGCGCGGTTGATCTCGTCCGCGAGAACGAGGTTGGCAAAGATCGGCCCTTTTTTCGGCACAAACTCGCGATTGACCTCGTCCCAGATCAGCGTGCCGATCAGGTCCGCCGGAAGCAGGTCCGGCGTGAACTGGATGCGGCGGAAACGAGTGTGGATGGCGTCGGCGAGCGTGCGCACGGCCAGAGTCTTGGCCAGTCCGGGCACTCCCTCCAGCAGGACGTGACCACCGGTAAGGAGTCCGATCAGCAGGTGCTCCACCATGCGCTCCTGCCCGACGACCCGGATCGCCACGGCGCGTCGAATGTCGGCCAGGAACCTGCTGGCCTCTGTGATCCTCTCCGTTCGTTCCTGCAGCTCCGCTTCGGAAATGCGGTCGGTGATCTGTGTCTCGCTCACTCCCCCCCTGCCCGCCAGAGTCTAATCAGCGCTTCATCCGCTCGCCTTCGTCCTCGAACCGGAAGACGTAGGCCGCCAACGCGCCCGGTCGAATCTCGCCGCTCCGGGCTCGCACGTCGAGGTCAGCCCCCGATCCGTACGCAGCTCCGGGCACCCCCAGAACGTCGGACTGGAAGTTACGCAACCGGTCGCGCCATCTACTCCATGACTCCGCCCGAAGATCCACCCAGCCGCGATTGGCCCACGCGGCGTCCGCGGGTCCGTCAGGCACTACGCTGACCTTTGGACCACGCAGAATCCGTTTACCGTCTGCGAGGAGAATGGGGATTCCGATCGACAGGACGTCAGAGCGTAGCCTGTCGTCAGACTCGACAAGATCCATGGCGCGCGTGGCCGTCGCTTCCGGATCGAGCTCCGCCGCCTCGGGAACGTCGTAAAACAGACGACGCAGGATCTCCGCCTCGAACAGCAACTTGCTGAGCCGAGGTGGACCCAGCATCTCGAAGGCAACGGAGCGGACACCGTGCTTGGCCTCAAGCTCCTCCATGTATCTGAGTGCCGCCTCGCGGAGCGCTCCGCCGCGGTAGGTCGGCCCCATCGTGGCCGCGTCGAGCGCACCGACGATGTCCCGACCGGTCGGGCGGCCCCGGATCTCAGCGATGGCAGCATCCGCGATCTCTTCAGGCGTGATGATCTCCATCAGTCCGAGCGCCGAGATTGTCTCGTACTCCCCGAGACTGAACAGGCCGTTCTCTCCCGCGTCGAGCCACACGGACTCGAGCGCCTCGCCCATATCTACGCAACGGTCGTCGGGAAGAGCTGTGAAGGCCTCGGACAGCTCGATTGGCACGCGGCAGTCGAACCGGGGAATCGGCTTTCCACCTTTCATGACCGGTCCAAAGCAGATCCTCTTCCAGGCGACGGCCGCCGTCGGTTTGACCTCCTTCACGACGGGAGAGTCGGGTGTGCGTCCCATCAGGAACAGCAGAGACGAGTGCGCCCCCGAGACGCTCGATTTCGAGAGGAGCGTGGCGGAAGGCCGTTCCTCGGAGTGCGTGAACGGCACGTTGAGACCCATTCCGCCGGTTCCCGACGTCCCGATCTTGAGATAGACCTCCGTTCCGGCGACGCGCATGCCTCGCATGAGGACCTGGACGTGCCGGATGAGCTGCGGCAGGTACAGGGTCGTCAGGTGCGCCTCGATATCGGCCACCGTCGGCTTGCCGCCATTCCACATCAGGTCGCGGAGCCTGCCCGCCGACTTGAACAGGTCCTGGTAGGCGATGGCTGTCGCCGTGTTGACGCAGTCGATGACGATCTCGGGCTTGTGCGTCTCGAGGAGCGAAAACAGGAGATTCCGCTCGAAATCCGCCTCGGTAAGATGACCCAGGAGGTCGGCCAGGATCTCCGCCCGTCCCTCGTCAGTCTCCAGCATCGCGCTGCGGGAGTCGTCCCGACGCGTCGATCGAAGCAGGATGTCACCCCACTCGGCGATCAGCTCGACGCCTTCCGACTCCGGCATCCCTCTCAGCGTCGCAACGCCCTCTTCCGCCTCGTCACGCCGCAGCGCCGCAATAGCGAGTCGCCTCGGCCGCAACGGCAGGAGCTTGCGCGCGATGGCGATCCCGATGAGGCCCGAGCCACCGAGCATGAGGATATTCCGTCCCTTTATGTCCATTCTACTCGTTCCTGTTCAGTGCTCGCAGTCGGGCGATCTCGCCTTCCTGGAGCGATCGCCACGATCCGCGCGGGAGGTTCTTGAGCTCCAGCGGACCGAACGAGACCCGCTTGAGGGAGTGGATCGTCACCCCCACGGCATCCATGAGACGCCGGACCTCCCGGTTCCGGCCCTCGCGCAATGACAGCTCCAGGGTGACCTGATCCTTCCTGGCGCCAGGCCTGACCCGAAAGTCCTCGATGCGAGCGGGACCGTCTTCCAGTTCCATGCCGGCCCGCAATCGGCGGCCGAGGTTGTCCGTAATCGGACCCGCCACCGTGACTTCGTATCGCCGGGAGATGCGATTGCGCGGATGCAGCAGCGCGTCCGCCACCTCCCCTTCGTTCGTCAGCAGGAACAATCCTTCGCTCATGTAGTCCAGCCGGCCGACGTGGAACAGGTCCGCCATGCCCGGTTCGATCAGGTCGTACACCGTGGGCCGACCTTCGGGATCACTGCGGGTACACAGGTAGCCAGGCGGCTTGTGCAGCATCACCCAGCGGGCCGGCGCTGGACGGATGCGCCGCCCATCCACCTCCACCACGCTACGGTCCGGGTCGACCTTCACTCCCTGGACCGTGACGACGGCCCCGTCCACCCTCACTCGACCCGCCCGGATGAGGTCCTCGCTTGCCCTCCGCGATGCCACGCCGGCACGCGCCAGATACTTCTGCAAGCGCATCTCCGGCGCCACGGCTCAGGAACTTTCGCCTGCGGAGTCAACGGCCTCGGCCGCGAGCGGATTCGACCGCTCGCCTTCCATGGCCTGCTGCAGCTCACCAAGCACCACGGGCAGCTCGTCCGCAGCCGGGAGATCGGACACGTCCTTCATTCCGAAGTGCTCGAGGAATTTCTGGGTCACGCCGTACAGCAGGGGCCGGCCGAGTCCCTCGCCGCGGCCGACAACCTGGACGAGCTCCCAATCGAGCAGTGTCCGGAGGACTGAACTGGCACCGACGCCCCGGACCTCCTCGATCTCGATTCTCCCGATAGGTTTCCGGTACGCGATAATCGCGAGAGTCTCGAGCGCAGCCGGTGACAGATGGGGGGCGCGGGGCACTGAATCGAACCGCTCCAGGTACGGAGCATACTCGGGGCGGGTCAAGATCTGGAATCCATCGCCAAGCTGATAGATCTGAAACGCCCGCTCCGCCTCCTCATACGCATCGCGCAGAAGCTGGATCGCCTCTACGACCCGCTCGACGTCCAGGCCGTCGTCAGCCCGCGAGATCTCCTCAAGTGTGAGCGGCGTCTGGCTCGCGAAAAGCGTAGCCTCCACGATCTGCTCAACCTTCACGCGATTCCCTCCGCTGACTCTGTCGCCTCAGGTGGATCGCCCGCCCGCTTTCGCTCGCCGGGAAGGAGCCAGATTGAGGCGAACGGTTTGACCTGTTCGATCCGCAACACCTGCTGCCGGGCTAGCTCCAGGGCTGCTAACAGGGCTGCTATGGCGTGCGCACGTGTACCCCAGGGCCGAAACAGCCGATCAAAGGACACTCGCTTCGCCTTCGCCAGCAATCGTCGCAACAGCGACACTTTCTCGGCCACGGTCACCGTCTGAGACGGCGGCCGGAATTCCACAGGCGGCAGAGGCTCGGGAATGCGCGCTGCTGCGGCGAGAAATTCGGCCAGCGTCAGCTCGAGCTCGACAGGCGCCAGTGTCGGCGCCGGTCTACTCTCCACGAAACCTTTCGCGAAGTGGCGTCCGCGCTGGGCTTCGGCTCCTTCGAGCACATGCACGACATCCTGGAAATGCTCGTACTCGAGCAGCCGTCTGACGAGTTCCGCCCGTGGATCTTCGTCCCAATCAGGCTGCTCTGGGCGCGGCAGGAGGAGCTGCGCCTTGATGCGAACCAGAGAGGACGCCATCTCGAGGAACTCCCCCGCCCTCTCGATCGGCATGGTTTCCAATCCGTCCGACAGCGCCGAGACAAACTGCTCCGTGATCCGGGCAATCGGGATATCAAAGATATCGATGTCCTGCGACCGGATCAGGTGCAGGAGCAGGTCCAGGGGGCCTTCGAACCGCTCGAGCGAAACCTGGAACGGCTCGCTGCCCTGATTCATGTCCTGGGACGACGCGATCGAGTTCATCTCCGAGTCACACCGACCTTGATTCGACGGGGAAACCAGTGTAAGCTACCCGATCTTTGGACTCTCGCGAGACGCGAACAACTGAAGGAATAGAGCATTGCCGAACATTAAGAGCGCCCGCAAGAGGCTTCGACAGTCCCGCAAGCGGCGGGATCGTAATCGGACCGTTCGTTCGGAGATCCGAACGCGGACCAAGAGCCTTCTGCAGACGGAGTCTCCGACCGAGGCCGGGACGGCTTACCGGAAGATCACTTCCATGCTCGACACGGCCGCCCGCAAGGGAATCCTGTCGAAACAGGCGGCAGCCCGCCGGAAGTCCAGGCTTGCCCGCTACGTTCGCGGCCTCAGCGACTGACGTCTCCCCCCCCAGGGAGCCGTAGACCAGCCCGCGGGCCCGCCAGGGTCGTGGGCTGTCGGCTTTCAGATATCCTCCGACTTCCGATCGGGCCCGTCGTCGTCAGCGGAGTCGCCATCCTCATCGAGCAACGCCGACACGGCGTCGAACGTCTCCGGGTCATCCAGCGACAGCGACTCGAGGAATTCCAGTTCGTCCGTAAACTCTTCCGGCTCGCCCTGCTCGGCAGTCGGCTCGGCTTCGGACTCTAGCGCTTCAGGTTCCTCCGCTTCCGTTTCCTCCGCCAGTCCGGCATCCGCATCCACGACTTCCGCTTCAACGTATTCGGCCTTCGCGTAATCCGATTCGACGACGTCAGATTCCACCAGTTCGGCCGTGACGACATCCTCGACCGCCTCCTCCTGGTCGGTACCCGGCTCGGCCTCGTCGAAGGGCTGTGTCATCCAGGCGTCGGCGCTGTCTCCTGACTCCTCGGCCAGTACCTGCTCGTCAGCGGCCTCCTGTTCGTCGGCTTCCTCGGCTTCGGGGATATCGGCCGTCTTCTCCGTTGCAACGGATTCGACCGCGGCCAGGCCCGGCCCCGCCCCCGACAGCTCGGCAAGCACGGTATCGAGCGCCTCCACGGCGGACCGCTGAGTGTTCAACTCGGCCTCCAGCTCGTCGATCTCGGCCTGGTGCTCCGCCCGGCGAAGCTCCCATTCTTCGTCGTCAAACTCACCGACCACGTGCCGTAGCTGGGTCTCCTCCAGTTCCGCCGATCGCGCATCGTGCTGATTCGCCACCTTCTCGACCGCCTCTGTCCGGTCGGCGAGGACCGACTCGAGTTCTGATCGATGCCCCTCGAGCTCTGTCTCGACCGCGGCGAGGCGGCCTGCGTAGTCACTCCGGACCTTATCCGCCACCTCGGGTCGGAATTCGCTGCCCAGCTCATCGAGCCGGCTCAGCCACTCCTGGAAGGTGCCGCGCTTCTCGAGCAGTCCCTGGATCGCTTCGGGTATCACGTGTCCCCCGTCCATCAGGCCGTCAGTGATGAGGTGATGTCGCCACGGCGCCGCGCTCGACGTCTGTGACGGCTGGTTACTTCAACTTCTCTCGAACCGGAGCTCTCCACCCACCAGAGTCCGGTACACCCGCCCGCGCAGCTCCCAGCCGGCGATCGGAGTGTTACGGCTCCGCGATCGAAAGTCCGCCGGGTCTACCGTCCACGTCTCGTCGGGATCGAGAACGACTATGTCGGCCGGCGACCCGGGCCGCAACGTGCCGCCGTCCAGTCCCATGATTCGAGCCGGCTTGCAGGACATTCGATCGATCAGCTCCGAGAGGGTCAGATGACCGGTCTCGACGAGCGCCCGCATGCTCAGCCCCAGAGCAGTCTCGAGCCCGTTGATACCGAACGGAGCGTAGTCGAACTCCTGCTCCTTCTCCTCGTACGTGTGCGGCGCGTGGTCCGTGGCGATGATATCGATCACCCCGTCGATCAGCGCCTGCGTGACGGCCTCGATGTCCTCCTCCGTCCGTAACGGAGGATTCACCTTCGCTTCCGTATTGTAACCGCGGCACATCTCGTCCGTCAGGTTCAGGTGGTGCGGCGTGACCTCTGAGGTCACTCTGAGCCCCTTTTCCTTCGCCATATTCAGTTGCTCGACTGATTGCCGCGCCGACACGTGGCAAACATGCAGGTGTCCGCCCGTCAGTTCCGCGAGCTGGATGTCGCGGGCCACCATGCAGGATTCCGCCGCGTTCGGAAGACCGCGCAGCCCAAGGGCGGTCGCGACCTGTCCCTCGTTCATCACGCCACCGGCGAGGGACACGTCCTCGGCGTGCTGGAGGACCGGAATGCCGAACGTCTGCGTGTACTCGAGCAGCCGCCGCATCAGGCCGCTGTCCCACACCGGGTGGCCGTCGTCGGAAACAGCCACGGCTCCCGCGGCGACGAGCGCGCCGACCTCCGTCATCCGCTCGCCCTTCTGTCCGATCGATGCCGCGCCGATCGGCATCACGCGCGCGCCACGGGCGACGCGTGCCGCAAGACGCACGTAACCCACGGCCGCCGGGTCGTCGATCGGCGGGTCCGTATTCGGCATCGCCCAGACGGTCGTGAAGCCACCGGCCAGTGCTGCATGTGAACCCGTATGGATCGTCTCCTTGTGCTCTCCTCCCGGCTCACGAAGATGTACGTGGACGTCGACAAGTCCGGGAGCCACGACCATGCCGGTGACGTCCAGCACTTCCGCGTCATCCAGACCGGCTGAATCGTTGCCCACAGCCTCGATCCGGCCGTCGCGCACGAGCACGTCGGCCAGTCCGTCGATCTCCTGCGACGGATCGACGACGCGCCCGCCCCTCAGCAGCAATGGCCTGTTCATGCGCTCTCCTGCTTCGCCGCTTCCGCCCCACCCGGAGCGCCACCCGCGAGCAGGTACAGGACTGCCATGCGTACGGCCACACCGTTGGTGACCTGCGGGAGGATCACGGACTGCGGCCCGTCTACCACGGCCGAGTCGATCTCGACGCCCCGGTTTATCGGCCCGGGGTGGAGGATCACCGTGTCACGCGGCGCGTTCTCGAGCCTGGCCTGCGTGACGCCGAACACGCGGTTGTACTCTCGCAGCGAGGGAATGAACCCGGTCTCCATCCGCTCAAGCTGCAGCCGGAGCACGTTCAACGCGTCGGCCCACTCGATCGCATCCTCGATGTGATAAAAGGTCTGCACACCCAACCCCTCGATGCCGTATGGTATCAGGTTCCGCGGGCCGCACACAGCCACCTCCGCGCCCAGCGCCTGGAGCCCGAAGATGTTGGAGCGGGCGACCCGGGAGTGCACGACATCGCCCACGACGCAGACCTTGAGGCCCTCGATGCGTCCCAGGCAATCGCGCAGGGTGAGCATGTCGAGCAGTGCCTGGGTCGGGTGTTCGTGCTGCCCGTCTCCACCGTTGATCACGTTCGATGGAATCCTGTCCGCGAGAAAGCGAGCAGCTCCGGACGAACCGTGCCGGATCACTACCATGTCGATCCGCATCGCTTCCAGGTTCCGAGCCGTGTCCACGAGCGTCTCGCCTTTGACCACCGACGATCCGCTGGAGCTGATGTTCACGGTGTCAGCCCCGAGGCGTTTCTCGGCGAACTCGAATGAAATACGTGTGCGCGTGGAAGGTTCGAAGAAGAGGTTGACGATCGTCTTGCCGCGAAGAACTGGCACTTTTTTGATCGCTCGCTCGCTGATCTCCTTGAAGGGTTCCGCCGTGTCGAGAATCCCGGTAATCGTCGCGCGCGACAGCCCTTCGAGACCGACGAGGTCCTTGCCGAGCTCGAACTCCGGCCTGGGTTCGTTCATCCGCTCTCCGAAGGCGCGACGAGGGTGACGGACAGTTCATCGTCCAGCTCGGGTACCCGAACCTCCACGCGCTCCCCCTCCCCCACCTCGACGGTGAGTCCCACGTGGTCCGCCTGCACGGGCAGCTCCCGGCCGCCTCGATCGGCAAGCACACACAATTCCACGCGGCGCGGCCTGCCGAAGTCGGCCAGTTCTGTGAGCGCTGCCTTGACCGTGCGGCCGGTGTACAGGACGTCGTCCACGATCACCACGCGGAGGCCGTTGATATTCCCGGGGATCTCGGTCACTCCGATCACCGGGCGCGGACTGATCTGGTCGAAGTCATCCCTGTACAGGGTGATGTCGAGACTTCCCGTGGGAATCTCCCGACCCGTGGCCTCCGAGATCAGGCTGGCTAGGCGCGCGGCGAGCTCGACGCCGCGTCGGTGAATCCCGACGAGCATCAGATCTTCGATGGCGCCGCCCTCCGTGATCTCCCGCGCGAGACGGGAAAGGGCCTGTTCGACGCCGGAACCGTCAAGCAACAGGGTCGTCATGTCACGGGTCGACATTCAGGGACGCCTCTCTGTGGCGGCTGGTGTGAAAACGGTCCCCTCCGGGCCCGCACTCGCCGCAGTATACGGGCCCACTGCCGGTGGATCAACGGCCCCAAAAAGGGCTTCTGCAAGGGACTTCCGGGCGTCCAATTCGCTTTACAACCGCGGGGTCGCATCTCTAGCTTCCCGACCGCCCGGGAGGCAGATATGGCAGGCCTCCGGGCTCCACTCCCAGAGGAGTCCTCATGTCACGACGGTGGATCGCGGGTCTGGCCTGCCTGGTCCTGTACACGCTGTGCAGTGCCTTCCCGGCGCCGGCCCAGGAGGCCGGGACCGACACCGCGGTGGTCCGCATCGAAGGACCGAGGGTGGTCCTGCCTCGGGCGAGCTTCGACCTCACCATCGAAGCGACGGCCCGGCAGGCGATGGGCGGAATCCGGGTCCGCACGGAGACCGGCCGCATAATCGCGCGCCAGGACGTGGCGATGGGCGAAGGCGGGGTGTTCGAGCTTTCCGGCCTGGAGATTGAGAGCGTGGACGACCTCCCGCTCTCCGTGATCAGCGGGTGGGACTCTCAGATCGGCACGTTCGACGTCCGTGTGCTCCCCGGGTGGATCAGCCTGCTGCCACCGGTTCTCGCCATCGTGCTCGCCCTGGTGTTCAAGGAAGTCGTGACGTCGCTGTTTCTGGGCGTCTGGTTCGGCGCCTTCTTTTACGCCGGCCTCAATCCGCTCACCGGGACGTTGCGGGCGATCGACACGTTCATCACGCCCGCCCTGGTGAATGCGGACCACGCGGCGATCCTGGTGTTCTCGTTCCTGCTCGGCGGAATGGTTGGCGTCATCAGCAAGAGCGGCGGGACGCGCGGGATCGTGGAGGCGGTCCAGCCGCTCGCCACGACTCCGCGGAGGGCCCAGCTCGCGACCTACCTCAGCGGCCTCGCGATCTTCTTCGACGACTACGCCAACACGCTGATCGTCGGCAACACGATGCGGCCGATCACCGACCGCATGAACGTGTCGCGCGAGAAGCTGGCCTACATCGTGGACTCCACGGCTGCGCCCGTCGCCGCCATCGTCTTCGTCTCCACCTGGGTGGGTTTCGAGATCTCGTTGATCGGGGACGGACTCGCCGCGGCCGCGGCGCAGGCGGGGACAGCGCCCGACGTCGCAGCGGCACTCGAGTCGGCCAACGCGTTCAGCATCTTCATCCACTCGATCCCCTACCTGTTCTATCCCCTGCTGGCACTCCTGATGGTGGGACTGATCATCGTCCTGCAGAGAGACTTCGGCCCGATGCTGAAAGCCGAGCGACGCGCCTCGAGGGGCGAGGGCCTGTATCGCGAGGGCGCGATGCTCATGTCCGAAGCGGGATCAGACAAGATGGAGCCGGTCGAGGGAGCGCCACTGCGCTGGTACAACGCTGTGCTGCCCGTCCTGACCGTCGTCGTGGTGGTGCTGCTCGGTCTCTACCTGCAGGGACGAGCGAATCTGGGCCGCCCCGGCACCCTGTGGGAGATCTTCGCCAAGGCGAATGCATTCGACGCCCTGCTGTGGGGATCACTGATGGGATGCATCGTGGCGATCGGCCTGGCCGTCGGGCAGCGAATCCTGTCAATCAACCAGGCGATCGACGGCCTCGTGGGCGGCATGCGGGCCATGTTCCTCGCCGCGATCATCCTGATTCTGGCCTGGTCTCTGGGTTCGATTACCGAGGTCCTGGGAACGGCCCCCTACATCAGCGGCCTCCTGGAAGGAAACCTGCCGCCGCAGCTCCTTCCCGCCCTCGTGTTCGTGACGGCTGCGTCGATCGCGTTCGCCACGGGGACTTCGTGGGGGACGATGGGCATCCTGCTCCCGATCGCGATCCCCCTCGC
>CAXMRU010000318.1:0-2978 GCA_964195715.1 Akkermansiaceae bacterium
GCTACGGTGTCGTGCCGGCGCTACGGCCGGCCGGCCCGAAAAGATCAAGATCCGGACCTGCGCGAGGGTTCGACGCCTTATTTGGCGTGATGATCCGCAGATGTGGCGGATTCGCGACACCAGGCAGCCGATTCGGGTGAATGGGCGGGGTAAGGAGCGAGACCGGTTCGTCGCATTCCGCAACGAGAACGGCCAAATCACGGCACCAAAGCAGTGCCAAGCGTGGAAGAATACAAGTATCGACTCACAGGATGCCGAGGAGCCGTGTTACGGTGGAGGCGGTCAGGCGATGGCCATCGCGAGGTCAGCCATCGTGATCTCCGCGAGCCGCTGAGCCGCGTGGCCGTCCCACAGCTCCGGTCGCTGCGGCGCGGGTTGCTCGGTCAGAACGCGGATCACCAACTCGGGCAGCCGGTCCAGCTCGTCAACCGATACGTGGTTGCCCCGCTTGAAGATCTCGGCCCGACCGACCGCGAGGTCGCCGACGGCCACGCTCGGTACGCCGAGCACCGTCGCGCAATCCTGGACTTCGCGGGCGTTCGTGACTACGGTGCCGGCTTCTTCGACCAGGGCTAGAAGCTCCACGTAACTGGGCGAGTGCACGACCGTCAGCGGGGCGAGCAGGTGTTCCAGCCTCTGCTCCCTCACGTCCGCCGCGGCGGGCGAATCCAGCACGAGGATCGTGGGCCGGCTCGTCTCGAGCGCCACCTCGTCCAACGCGTCCAGGAATTCCTCCAGGCGTCCCGGCCGCTGGGGACCGCCGGTGCGCTGCAGCAGGGCGACGACATACGAGCCTTCTTCCAGCCCCAGAACAGCAGGCAGCTCGAGAGCGGATGACCTGTCCCTGAGACGAGACACGGTATCGGCTACCGTGTTTCCGACGAAATGAATGCGCTCGGCTTCGATGCCTTCCAAGATCAGGTGCTCGCTGGTCTCCCGTTCCGCCGTGAACAACGCATCGGAGAGACGGTCGGCCAGCAGTCGATTGGTCTCCACCGGAGAGAATCGGTCACCGGCCCGAAGCCCTGCTTCGAGATGAGCCAGGGGGATTCCGTTCTTGCGTCCCACGAGCGCCGCGGCCAGGGCAGCATCGACGTCGCCCACGGCGAAGATCCAATCCGGATTTTCGCGCAACACGATGGGCTCGAGAGCGATGAGCGATCGTCCGGTCTGGAAGGTGGAGGTTCCGGTCGATACGCCGAGAACGTAGTCAGGCGACGGCAGCTCCAATTCTTCGAGGAACATGTCGCGGGGAACCAGCTCATCCCGATGTCCCGCGTACACGATGACCTGACGATCCGCACCTGCCGCCGTTAGAGCGCGGAACACGGGCGAGATCCGGAAGAAACCGGAGCGCGAGCCCACGACGTGGAGGATCTTCATCGGTCGTCCCTACTCCACCGTGACGCTCTTGGCGAGATTGCGTGGCTTGTCCACGTCGCAACCGCGCATGACACCGATGTGATAGGCCAGCAGCTGCAGGGGGATGCTCGTGATGATGGGCTGCAGGCTGTCCTCCGTGCTGGGAACGATGAACACTTCATCCGCCAGTTCAGCGAGGCCGTTGGGCTCGGTGGTCACGGCGACCAGGTAGCCGCCGCGCGCCTTCACTTCTCTCATGTTGGACAGGACCTTGGGATACACGCTGTCGCGCGGAGCGACGACGACCACGGGCATGCTCTCGTCGATCAGGGCGATCGGACCGTGCTTCATTTCGGCTGCCGAGAACCCCTCGGCGTGTATGTAGCTGATTTCCTTGAGCTTCAGGGCCCCCTCGAGGGCTGCCGGGAAACTGTATCCGCGACCCAGGTACAGGAAGTTGCTGTGTCCACGCTCGACCAGCCGCCGGGCCAGTCCCTCGATCTCGTCAGCGCGGGCAAGGATTGTTCGCACCTTGTCGGGAAGCGTTTGGATCTCGGACAGGACACGCCGGGTCACCTCCGGATCGAGTCCTCTCTGACGACCGAGGTACAGGGCGAACAGAGACAACGCCGCGACCTGTGAGGTAAACGACTTCGTGGAAGCAACACCGATCTCCGGTCCGGCGTGCAGGTATATGCCGGCATCTGTAGCACGAGCGATGGAGCTTCCCACCACGTTGACGATGCCCAGGGTGGTCGCGCCCTTCTCTCTGGCCAGCGACAGCGCTGCCAGGGTGTCGGCCGTCTCACCGGACTGGGAGACTCCCACAACGACCGTGCCGGGCTCGAGCACGGGGTCCCTGTACCGCCATTCAGACGCATACTCCACATCTGCCTGGATGCGGGCGTACTCCTCGACCATGAATTTCCCGATGAGACCGGCGTGCCACGACGTACCGCAGGCCGTGAACACGATCCGTCTGGCGTCCGATAGGACACCCGCGACATCGGACAGCCCGCCCAGCTTCACCGCCGGAGTCGAGCGCTGGATTCGGCCCCGCAACGTCGCCTCGAGGCTTTTCGGCTGCTCGTTGATCTCCTTCAGCATGAAGTGGGCGTGTCCCCCACGCTCCGCGGCTTCGAGGTCCCAGTCGAGCTCCTCGACCGGCTTCACGATCCGGATCATGGCGTCCATCGACAGGATGTCGCAGCCTGAAGAGTCGAGAACGGCCAGCTCTCCATCATCCAGGTAGACGACGCGCCGGGTGTACGGGAGAAGTGCCGCGGCGTCCGACGCCGCGAAGAACCTGCCGTTGCCCAGACCGATCAGAAGAGGTGATCCCCGACGGGCACAGACGATCCGGCCGGGCTCACGCGAGCTCATCACCGCTATGCCATACGTTCCTTCGACCATGCGCAGGGCGCGGGCCACACTCAGGTGCAGGGGCGGAAGCCAATGTTCTTCGATGAGGTGGGCCAGAACCTCTGTGTCCGTGTCCGATCGGAACTCGTGACCTCTGCGTATCAGCTCGGCCCTGAGCACATCGGCGTTTTCGATGATGCCGTTGTGACACACGGCGATCTCGCCCGAGCAGTCCAGGTGGGGATGAGCGTTAC
>CAXMRU010000319.1:0-4714 GCA_964195715.1 Akkermansiaceae bacterium
GGTCGTCTTTCCGTATGATCGTAACACCGTCACAGACAATGTCACGAAACCGACTCTGAATCGCGAGTAGTCTCGCACGCTCCGCGCGCTCGAAGGGGGCGATGAGCTACTCTTGGGCCGGATACTTGAGTAGGTTGGACCCGTTGTCTCCGCCGCTAGCACACCTCTCTAGCCAACTCTGGTAGAGCTCCTGTCTCAACACAGGTAGGTAACGGAGATCCCTTTGGGAGGATCTCTGACGGGGCGGGTTCTGATAGCCCAAGCTGGCTTGAACCCAGCAGGACACCTGACAGGAGATGGAATGGTATCATTCAGCAGCAAGGTCAAGAAGACACGACGTCACTCGATACGCATGTGGTGGCGCAAATGGCTCGTTCCCCGCGCCGGGTGACCGGACTCGCCGGTTCGCAGACGATGGAACCATTGAGCAGACGGGCACTCGAGAGGGTGCCCGTTCTGCGATGTGGGCGCGGATGCTCGTACAACCGGGCCTACGATGTCTCACCCGACGATCAGCGATTCGTGATGGTTCAGCCCGTCGGTGAAACCGCGGACACCGGCGAGTTGATCGTTGTCGAGAACTTCTTCGAGGAGCTCCGGGAGGAGCCGGAGTAGGGAACCGATTGGGCCGTCATCGAGAGAGCCGAAAGGCCCACCTGACGCCCAGTCAGGTGGGCTCCCATACTCCTCGGGTCCGATACGGGGGTAGTGTCACAGTCAGTGACAGTGCGCTTTGCTCAGCTCTCTCGGACATGACGGGCGCTCTAAGCCGCTCTCCTGTATATTGATCCCACCCCTCGTTCCCTTAGAGGCGTCTATGCCTGACCTCTTGGAACGTCTGAAGTTTGCACTTGGCGACCGCTACGCAGTCGAGAAGGAGATCGGCCGCGGCGGGATGGCCGTCGTCTTCCTCGCCGAGGACCTGCGACACCATCGCCAGGTCGCGATCAAGGTCCTGCACCCCGAGCTTGGCGCTGCGGTCGGAACTGAACGATTTCTGCAAGAGATCGAGACCGTCGCCGGCCTGACCCACCCTCACGTTCTTCCGCTTCACGACTCGGGCGAGGCCGACGGGCTACTCTACTTCGTAATGCCGTACGTGGAAGGCGAGAGCCTCAGGCAACTCCTGGAGCGGCAGAAGCAGCTGCCGGTCGCTGAAGCGATCCGGATCGCCCGGGAGGTAGCCGGAGCGCTCGACTATGCCCACCGACGCGGAGTGATCCACCGCGACATCAAGCCCGGGAACATCCTCCTGGAGGAGGGGCACGCGGTCGTCACGGACTTCGGCGTGGCGCGGGCGATCAACGAAGCTGGTGGCGAGAGGGTGACGGCCACAGGGATGGCTGTCGGCACGCCCGCCTACATGAGTCCCGAGCAAGCGGCCGGTCACGAGGCGGATGAACAGAGCGACATCTATGCCCTCGCTTGCGTGCTGTATGAGATGCTGGCCGGCGAACCGCCCCTCACCGGACCGACTCCCCAAGCGATGGCTGCTCGGCGGATCGCAGAATCCCCAACGCCGCTGCCCGTGATGAGGGACACGGTGCCAGGTGAGTTGGACGCCACGGTCGGAAGAGCCCTGTCGAAGACGCCGGCCGACCGCTATCGGAGTGCCCGAGAGTTCTCGGATGCATTGGCTTCAACTGTGGGCCCCGGTCTCGCCGCGGCATCAGGCACCACAGGCGAGTTCTCGGCGCCGGCCGGCGGGCGTCGCTTGATCCGCTGGGCGGTCGTCATTGCCGCCGTTGCTATCCTGGCCCTGGCCGTGTGGCGACAACTGGAAGTCTCATCCCGCGGCGCAGGTGCCGATCTCCGGTCCATCGCCGTGCTACCCTTCGCGATTCGTACCTCAGTGGAGGAGGATCTGTACTTTGCCGAGGGGATGCACGACGAGTTGCTGTCGGAGCTCGCCAAGATCGACTCCCTCACGGTGATTTCCCGCACCTCAGTGATGCAGTACCGGGACACGGACAAGGCGATTCCCGAGATCGCCGAGGAGCTGGGCGTGGCGACAGTTCTGGAAGGTGGTGTGCAGCGGGCCGGTGACCGCGTGCGGGTGAATGTGCAGTTGATCGAGGCGGAGACGGACAGCCATCTCTGGGCGAACACTTACGACGAGGAACTGACGACGGCCAACCTGTTCGCGATCCAGAGCGACTTGACGAGGAAGATCGCGAGTGCGCTCGCAGCAACGCTTACTCCCGAAGTAGAGGAGCGACTGGTGAGGCAACCAACAGGGAGCCTCGTTGCCCACGACCTCTACGCGCGGGGGCGCTACCTGTACACAAAGGGAACAGAGAAGGAGGACCTGGAGGGTGCGGCTCAGCTTTTCCACGAGTCGATCGAGGCCGACTCCGGCTATGCCGAGGCCTATGTGGGGCTCGGGCTCGCGTACCTATGGCTCCTGTATCAGAACCACTGGCCGGAGGAAGAGGCACTTCCGCCGGCCAAGGAGGCAGTGCAGAAGGCCCTGGAACTGGACGAGACTCTGGGCGAGGCCCACAGCGCCCGCGGCTGGCTTCTAACGATGGATCGCGACTACGAGGAGGCGCAACGAGAGCATCGCCGGGCGCTCGAGCTCAGTCCGGGGAGTGCGTTTGCGCACAATCGATATGGCAACACGCTTCTCGCCCTCCGGCGTTTCGAGGAGTCTGTCCGCGAGGGCCGCCGCGCCGTGGAACTGGACCCGCTCTCGGTCGTGTACCGATACCAGATGATCGGCAGCCTCGCCTATGCCGGCGACTTTGACGCGGTGATCGCGGAAGCCGGCAAGCTGCTCGAGCTGGAGCCGGACTACGACATGGCGTACTACTGGCTGGGGGTCGCGCACCACAAGAGGGGGGAGTACGAGGACGCCGTCGCCGCAGCAAAGAAGGCGATGGAATCGGCTCCCGATGATCCAAGCCATCCACCGTTGCTCGCCTACTTCCACGCGCAGGCGGGCCAGCGGGTTGAGGCTCTGGGCGTACTAGAGGATGCAGAAGCGAGGGGCGTGCGCGTGCAGCTCAAAGAGATCGCAGGGGTATACGGGGCTCTGGGCGAGGTGGACCGGGCGTTCGAGTACCTGGACCGGGCCTACGAGGAGGAACGGGCAAGCCTGTCCTACATGGAGGCTGATGATACGTTCGCGCCACTACACTCGGATCCGCGCTGGGATGAGTTTCTCCGAAGGCTTCAGCTGGAGTAGTGGCGGATGGGTGTTGGGCTAGCGTCCATCAGATGCCGTCCCACCGGCAGACGATCGGCACCTCTTATGCCCATTCAGGCGTTCCGAACAGTGTCAGCGTCAGTGACAGCGCCCACTGCTGCTGGCTGCTGCCCACCAGCGGTACCCACCCCAATACCCGCATAAACCAGCGCCCACCAGCGCTGGTCAGCGCACGGAATCGGCATGGGGTTCAGGAGGTCGCGAGTTCGAATCTCGCCGCCCCGATTGTGTAAGAGACGGTCCTGTCGGCAGTTACGGCAGGGCCGTCTTTCTTGCAGTGCGCCACAGTGACAGAAACAGTGACAAAGACACCGTGGCCGAGCCTGACGCCCCGGAGGCAACGACTCAGCAACGCGCTCGCCTGCTTCGGGGGCAGGAGGGCTGACCTGGCACACCTCCTGGTCAACTGATCTGCGGTAACAGGTATCATACTTTGAGCTATCTCTAGTTACTCATCTGCACTTCGGGAGGAGCCACATGAGGACGGCGTTCCTGTTTCTGGCCGTAACGGGACTCTTGCTCGCCGGACCTGCTCTCGCTCAGGACACACATGACTACGCTGCGCGACGCATAGATGCTCTACTGACGCGTGAGTATGACCATAAAATGATTTCGTCGGGTCAGAACTTTCCCGCCGTCAATATGCGACGGGAGCAACGGGGGGACCTCGTCCTGCTTCTCCGCGAGGGATTACCACTCTCCTCCATCCGTGAGCATTTCGGCTGGTCTCAGGCTCACATGCAGCAGCTGCTGGATGAGCTGGTATCCGCCGACCTGGTACGGCGTTCCGAAACCGGTGGCTACATCCCGACGCTGATGGTCATGTCACTCGGTGACGTGGCGCGCCATATGCCCGTGCCCGACGTTCTCGTACGTGAGGCTGCGCAGCTGATCGTTCGGCATCTGCCAGAGATCCGCAGCCGCTACTCTGCCATCGAGGGCTTTCTGCACGTGCCGTTCGACGCGGCATCGCTCCTCGTCCTGAGCGACGTGCTCCTCGACAACTGGCAGATCAATGGCGTGGAGAGGGGCTTCCTGAACGCTAAGCGGCCGCTCCGTGCCGGCAGCCGATACTACTATTCAATCCAGGAACGCACGCCATCGGACACCAGGGAGGCATTCGGGATCTACGGAAACCAGTACCGACAGTATGGCCCGTTCACCGTCGGCGTGTATGGGAATCGGCGGGTAAACAACGAGCTCAACTTCATTGACCTTGGGGGGGAAGAGCTGGAGAGCCTTTTCGGAACGAAACCGGAAGATGTCGGAGCATTCAAGGAGGAACTGCTGAACCATCTGGTGGCGGCCGCCCGAGACCCTGATGTCTCAATGCCCCCACGGTTCAAGGCGGGGCTGGCCGCACTCGGCTGGCTAGAGGGCGAACTGATCCGCGTGCCGCTGCTGGACACCGAAGGCAGGGCTGCGCTGTCCGCTATGGCGTCCCTCGTGACGGATGATCTCCTCGCACTGCTCGAACACTATCGCCCCGAGGTCACGAAGGCCTAC
>CAXMRU010000320.1:0-56884 GCA_964195715.1 Akkermansiaceae bacterium
ACCCACAGGCCGCCCATGGTGTAGTGCGGCGCCGGGTAGATGCGCATCGGCACCTTGTACGGGTCCTCGCCCGTAATACGCTCATACATCTCGAACAGGTTGCCGTACCGGGCTTCGATCGCGTCCCTGCCCAGTCGCTGGGTGGCATCCTCGAAGTCCAGATACACGCCGAGCTTCGTCTCGCCGACGCCCTTCCCCTGATCGCACATGTCCTTGGCGCGTCGAGATGCCAGGTCGCGCGGAACCAGGTTGCCAAACGCCGGATACATGCGCTCGAGGTAGTAGTCGCGTTCGTCCTCGGGGATGTCGCCGGGGGCTCGGTCGTCGTCCACCGTGTTCGACACCCAGATGCGGCCATCGTTACGCAGCGATTCGCTCATCAGCGTGAGCTTCGACTGGTACTCGCCGGCCACCGGGATGCAGGTCGGGTGGATTTGCGTGTAGCACGGGTTCGCGAACCCGGCCCCGCGCCGGTACGCCCTCCATGCTGCCGTGACGTTGCAGTACATGGCGTTCGTGGACAGGTAGAACGCGTTCGCGTAGCCGCCCGTGCCGAGAGCCACCGCGTCGGCCAGGTGCGTCTCGATCTTCCCCGTCACGAGGTGACGGGTGACGATGCCGCGCGCCTGGCCGTCCACCACGATCACGTCCAGCATCTCTTCCTGGTTGTACAGCTTCACCTGGCCCCTGTGCACCTCTTTCATGAGGGCCTGGTACGCGCCCAGGAGCAGCTGCTGCCCCGTCTGTCCGCGGGCGTAGAACGTCCGGGAGACCTGCGCGCCGCCGAACGACCGGTTAGCGAGCAAACCGCCGTACTCGCGGGCGAACGGGATTCCCTGTGCCACGCACTGGTCGATGATCTCGTTCGAGACCTCCGCCAGGCGGTACACGTTCGCTTCGCGGGCACGGAAGTCCCCACCCTTCACGGTGTCATAGAACAGCCGGAAGATGCTGTCGCCGTCCCCCTGGTAATTCTTCGCCGCGTTGATGCCGCCCTGCGCCGAGATGCTGTGCGCGCGCCGCGGGCTGTCGTGGTACGTGAAGCAGCTCACCCGGTAACCGAGCTCAGCCAGGGTAGCGGAAGCCGACGCCCCTGCGAGGCCCGAGCCCACCACGATTACGTGGTATTTCCGCTTGTTCGCGGGATTGACCAGCTTCATGTCGAATTTGTGCTTGGTCCACTTCTGGTCTATCGGTCCGGAGGGGACCTTCGAGCGCAGCTCCATGTCTCCCTCCCTTCTACTGGATGAACCCGGTGAGAACAGCCACCGGGAACGACAGGTTGCCCAGCACCACGATCAGCGCCACTCCGAGGGAGATCGGCTCACGCCACTTCCTGATGCGTGGCCCATCGATACCCATGGTCTGGAAGGCGCTCCATGTCCCGTGGTACAGGTGCAGGCCCAGCGCGATCATGGCCACCGTGTAGATGGCCACCACCGGCAGGGAGCGGAATCCCGTGACGAAGTTGTGGTACGCGTCGCCCGGGATGAAATCGGGGTGCAGCGTGCCGGTCGTCAGGTGCAGGAGGTGAAAGACGATGAACAGGAAGAGCACCACCCCACCCCACCGCATCGTACGTGACGCGTAGTGAAACACAAGCTTGTCCTGCTTCCTGTACTTCTGCCCGCGGGCGGCCCAGCTCTGCCTCGATGTCTGCCATGCGGCCACAACGTGGATCAGCAGGGCGGCGATCAGGGCTGCCCGGAAGGCCCACAGGAACCACTCGTAGCCGAGGAAGGGTGCGCCGAACTCGCGCAGGCCCTCCGCGTAATGATTGAAGGCCTCCGGTCCGAGATAGACCTTCAGGTTACCGAACATGTGAACGATCACGAACAACACGAAGATCGCACCCGATACAGCCATCGTGTACTTCTTGCCGACCGAGGTGCTGTACAGGGAGTAAACCCGTCTCATAGGCCACTCGTCAGATCGAGGGTCAGGTGAGGATAACTCCGCATGATATGGTGACGTGGAGGGAGCAACAAGACACGAATGTACCCTTTCACTGGATCGCGGAGTCGGCACGTCGCTGACCAGCTCCGAGTGGTCGCGCGCATGGGTCTGCAGCGACCTGCCAGGGAGTGGAATCGGGTGTTGTTGACCCGGCAAGTGGAGAGTAAACTGAGCTTCCGTTTCACTCTCACTTTCGCGGGAGAACAAGATGAGGAAGCTGTTCGCAGCTGGCGGCGCTGCCCTCGCGCTGGCGGCATGCTCCGGTATCTCGACGACCTCGGATTGGGACCAGTCGTACGACTTCAGCTCTCTGTCCACCTACGCGTGGATGGAGCAGGGACTTGAAGCCGGCGTCAGCGAGATCATGCTCCGCCGAATGTACGCGGCGGTCGACGACGATCTGGCCACCAAGGGGTTTACGCTGACCGAGCCGGACCGGGCCGACTTTCTCATGGCCTACCATACCGGGACCCAGGACCGGCAGCAGTACGACACCTACGGTTACGGGGCCGGCGGGTGGTGGGGAGGCTACTGGGGCGGAGGCATGACCACGACCACGGTGCGGACCTATACCGAGGGCACGCTGATCCTGGACATGATCAGCCGGGAGGAAAACGAGTTGATCTGGCGCGGCAGTGCGTCCAAGACGATCGACCAGATGGACTCTCCGGAGCAGCGGGTGAATACGGTGCAGGCAGCCGTCGCGAAGCTGCTGAAGGACTTCCCACCGAGGTAGCGAACGGGTCGGGCCCCGCGGCGTCTATCGGCCGTGGGGTTTCCGGACTCAGCCTTCCCAGTACCGCGCCTTGTCAGGGAGGATGCCGCGCAGGCCCCCGGTCGGATCCGCCACGTCCCCCAGGTGACGCGGGATCACGTGCACGTGAGCGTGAGCGATCGTCTGACCGGCCGCGAGACCGTCGTTGATGCCTACCGTGAACCCGTCAGGCCGGTGCAGCGACCGCAACTCGTCCCGGACCGTCGCCACCAGATCCCAGAGGTCATCCCACTCGTCCGCGGTGAGATCGAACACGCTCTGGACGTGACGGCGTGGCAGTATCAGCGTATGTCCCTCTGCAGCCGGGTACATGTCCGGCGTCGCGATGGTCAGATCGTTCCCGATCCAGATCCGCTCGGCGGGAGGATCGCAGAATGGGCAGTCGATATCCACGGTGCGCTCCTCGATTGGGGGTCCCGGTAAAGGTACGACCACGTGGCCGGGGGAGCACGCGCGCGCCGCCCACGGACGGACAGGGAGAATCGGAATGAGATCGCGGCCCGGCACCAGGCACGAATACGAGGCGGCTCCGGAAGTCCGGGCCTGCTGGGAGCCGCACGCCGCGGCTTTGCTCGCGTACGACAGGGGTGAGGCCGAGGCCAGTATCCTCGTGGCGGATGATCTGGGCGACACCGATACGCTTCCGGCAGCCTACTTCTTCCGGTCGGAGGAAGACCTCCCGCCTCTGGAGCGGGAAGCGCTCACGCTGTGCGAGGGGCAGGTTCTGGACTTCGGTGCCGGAGCGGGGTGCCACGCGCTCGTCCTCCAGGAGCGGGGACACTCCGTGTGCGCGGTGGAGATCCTTCCCGAGCTCGTCGAGCTGCTTTCACGCCGGGGAGTGCGGGATGCTCAACCCGGTAGCGTATTCCACCCGCCGTCGGGACGCTGGGACACGGTCCTCATGCTGATGAACGGGTGGGGCCTCGCAGAGACGATCGCGGGACTGGAGCGGTTCCTGGCCAGCGCCGACCGGCTGCTCGCGCCGGGGGGTCAGATGATCGCCGACTCCACGGACATGCGACGCCTGGCAGCGGATTGGCGTGTCGAGAACGGACACCAGATCGCGCTGAGGGAGGATGGTCGCTACGTGGGGGAGATCCAGTTCCAGCTCGAGTACGACGGCCGACCAGGCGACCCGTTCACCCATTTGTACGTGGACCCGGACACTCTGGGGCTCATCGGTGCGCGGACCGGTTGGGACGTCGAGATCGTGGCACAGGGCGAGAACGGAGAGTACCTGTCCCGCCTCCGGCGCTCTGGAGAGCGCGCGGCAGTGGGCTTACCTTTCCGACTCACGAAGAACACAAGGAACCGATGATGAGCGAAGACGACATGACCCCCGGCGACAACCCGGATCCGGATCAGGCGGGGACTGACGAGGGGGCCGATCCGGCCAGGCGCACGCAGGCGCTGCGCATCGAGACCCCGGCGATGTCGCCGGAGGACTCTCGCCAGATGTACAAGGCGATGGAGCGCTCGCTGCGGGAGCTGTGGGGCGTGGTGGACGGCCTGGCGGCGGTCATGCCCCCGCGGCCGACGTACTACCGCGTCACGATCTTCGGCTCTTCCCGCATGCATGCCGGCGACGAGCTGTACCTCGAGGTTCGCCGCCTCGCGCAAGAGCTGGCCGCCATGGGCTGCGACATCATCACGGGTGGCGGCCCCGGGCTGATGCAGGCGGCCAACGAGGGCGAGTTGCTGGGAGACGTCTCGAACCTGACCTACTCCATCGGCCTGAATGTGGAGCTGCCACACGAACAGGCCCCAAACCCGTTCGTCGAGAAGCTGTACCACCACGGGACGTTTTTCTCACGGCTGCACCACTTCGTGCAGCTCTCGAGCGCATTCGTGGTCATGCGCGGCGGCATCGGCACGACTCTCGAGGCGCTCATGATTTGGCAGCTTTGTCAGGTGGGACACCTGAAGCGGCGGCCACTCATCATGGTGGGCGGCATGTGGCGTGACCTCGTGGACTGGGGCCGAACGCATTGGCTGACCGCGGATGCAAGCCTGGCCGACCCGGACGACCTCGAGATCCCCCTGTGCGTCGATACCGTGGACGACGCCGTGACTTTAATCCGCGGAAACCTCGCAGAGTGGGCGGCGGACGAAGTCTGACCGGCCCGATCCGGTTTCAATCCAGCGAGAACGAGCTCCCCCGCTCCGGCACCTCGACGGCGGCGGTTCCCGCGGCACGCAGGTCCTCCGCGAGCGCGAACGCACTGCTTTCTTCGCCGTGGACGAGGAAGTAACGGGTCACGCGCCCTGTATCGCGAACCGACTCCGCCCACGCCACCAGGCCCGTCCGATCGGCGTGAGCGCTATACGCGTCCACCCGAGCCATGCGGGCCCTGACCTCCACGGGAGTTCCCAGGACCCGAACATCCTTGTTCCCCTCCAGCAAGCGCCGTCCCAGAGTGTGCTGGGCCTGGTAGCCCACGAACAGCACCGTTGTGCTCGGGCTGCCGAGGTGATTGCGCAGGTGATGCACAATGCGGCCACCCTCGCACATACCGGACGCAGCGATGATGATCGCCGGACCCTTGCGCCTGTTCAGGGCTTTCGAATCATCGGCCGAGCGAAGGTACCGGAGGTGGCGAAAACCGAGCGGATCTCCGTCCGGGTCGGTAGCCATCGTGTCGAGCATCTCACGATCGTAGCACTCCGGATGACGGCCGTAGACCTCGGTGACGTTGATCGCCAGCGGACTGTCCACGAATACGTCCACAGGCGGAAGGTCTCCGCCCTCCCACAGCTGATTCAGCCGATACACGAGCTCCTGAGTGCGCCCCACCGCGAACGCGGGAACGAGTAGCTTGCCACCCGACTTGCACGTGGCCTCGGAGTGATGGAGCAGGTATTCGCGAGCCTTCGATGGTGGCTCGTGCTCCCGGTCACCGTAGGTGCTCTCCATGACGACGTAGTCGGCGTCCGGCGGTATCTGCGGGTCGCGCAGGATAGGTAGCCCACGTCTTCCGATGTCGCCGGAGAACACGAGCCGCCTCGTCCGGCTCCCTTCGGTCAGATCGAGGATCACCGAAGCGGAGCCCAGGATGTGTCCCGCGTCTACGAAGCTCGCCCGGATTCCGGGCGTCGGCTCGAAGATGCGGCCGTAGTGCACGGGCCGGAACCGACCGAGGGCCTTGCGAGCGTCGCCGATCAGGTAGAGCGGTTCGAACGGCCGCTTGCCCTGCCTCCTGCGGCGACGGTTCACGTAGCGGACGTCCGATTTCTGAATGTGCGCTGAATCGACCAACATGTGCCGGCAGAGGTCGCGGGTGGCCGGAGTAGCGTAGATCTTCCCCTTGAACCCGGCTCGCACGAGCGTCGGGAGGTTGCCACAGTGGTCTATGTGGGCATGGCTCAGGATCACGGCGTCGATGGACGATGGCTCGAACGGGAAATCTCGGTTCCTCTCGAAGGCGTGCTTGCGGCGGCCCTGGTACAGCCCGCAATCCAGCAGAATCCGGTGGCCCCCGACTCTGAGCAGATGCATCGATCCGGGAACTTCTCTCGCCGCGCCCCAGAACTGGATTTCCATGCCACACCCCGTATCCCAGGTGATTGGTGCCCGCAGCTTCGACTCCGGCCCGGTACGATGGCAACACGGCGGTGCTCGCACGACGAGCCCCGCTCAGGTGCCCGGGACCGGCCCTCCCTTCCACGGTCGGTCGGAGATCCCGCGTTGGGAGGCTCCCACGGCGAGCTGGGCACGAGCCTCGTTCGTCTCACGGATCACGACGGTCTCCGCGAGCTTGTCCTCTAGTCCCTGCCGGTTTCGGTCCCACAGAATGCGGAGGAATCCTTCCATCCCGGTGAACAACGAGGCGGCGTACCCTCCGAACCGCTCGAAGGCGACCCAGTAACTGATCGCGTTGCCGTCCAGTTTCAAGACCCGGATTCCCAGCACGCGCTTGCCCGGAGTGCGTCCCTTGAAGAACGCAGTGAGGAATGTGAAGTAGAGCCCTGACCAGCCGATTCCGAGCCCCAATTCGTCCAGGAACGCGAGGATCGTACTGATCAGTCCCCTGTCGCGCTCCGCCTCGAGCGCTTCCTCAGTCGACTGGAGCTCCGCGGCCAGCCCCTCGTTCCGGGCCTCCAGGCGCACGATCTGCTGCTCTCTCTCGTTCCATTCGTCAGCGGCCACACGAGGACCCAGCAGTGGTGCGATGGACCGCTCGGCCGCGGTGTCTCCCACCGCCCGGGCCGCACTGAAGGCAGCCAGGAGCGAGTCCAGGCTCAGCTCCTCGTCGCCGGGAGCCCCCTCGGATGCCGATCCGATCGCCCTCTCGATCGCCCGAACCACAGGCTCGTCAGCATCGTCGGCGAGGCCGTCGAGAACAGCCCGCATCTGGCCGGGAGCGATGCCCTGCTGTTCCAGCCGGCGAACGACCCGGGCGGCCGCCTCCTCCGCCTCCGTGGTATCGGAGCTGCCGAGCAGGGACAGGAGATCGGCAGCGGCGCCGAGGGTGACTGGAACGGCCTCGCCCCCCTCGCTTACTGCCTCGAACAACACGCTGTCCTCATCGAGGAACATCGTACCCCACACGGCGAGCACGGCGACGAACACTATCACAGCTCCGCCACACCCGATCGTGGCGCGCGCCATCTTGCTCCCAAGTCCCGCTTTCCTGCCGCGGAAGGCAAGCCAGAACAGGAAGGATCCTCCCGTCAGGGCGAGGAGCACGCCACGTGCGTTTGCGAGAAGGCCGATCAGCGACAGATCGATCAGGATGGCGGCCGCACGGCGCCACGGATGCGCCAGCGGAAGGCCCAACAGTTCCGGCGCCACTGAGAAGGCGTCCGGCGTGATGATCTCGCGGGGATCCTGACCGTTCGACATGTCGTCAAGGTAAGTGCGCACCCGGCGCCCCGACACTCGAGCCGGGTGCCGCTACGGCCCGCTGGCGGGTGCGCAGGAGGGACGGCCGGGTGACCCGTCCGTCCCCCCCCTCTGCGGCGAATCTCGTGTCGTGGCCCGGCAGACGGTCTCGACCGCCGAGGCCCGATCAGATGGAGAGCGTCCGGGTTCCCGATGTGGTGGCGCGGAGCGGCACCCAGTTCACGGGCCCCTCCTCCCCGTCGTGCAGCTCGAGGTGCCGGGGCATCACCCTGATTCGAGGCACCGAGAAGTTGAAGTCGAACGAGGGCGAGTCTTCAGGACCGAAGAAGAATCCGTGCACCTCACCGTCCTTCGACTCCCACCTGCTCTCCGCCTCGGGCAGCTCCACCGTGATCGTCTTCTCACTGCGGTCGCGCAGGATGCGGATCTCCACGGGTCCCGCATCGACCTTCCACACCAAGCGCGACACGTCCGCCGACCCGTCGATCTCTTCTCCGTCAACGGAGATGATCACGTCGCCCGCCCTGAGGCCCGCGCTCGCGGCCGGCGAGTCTTCCTTGACCGTCGTGATCAGAACGCCGGTCCGGTCTCCGAGCCCGAAGTACTCGGCGAGCTGAGGCTCGAGGTTCTGGATGCCGACTCCGAGTCTACCACCACGCATCGACATGAAGGACAGGACGTGGGGCATCTCGCGGATCCTGACGTTCAGGTCTCGCAGGTGCTCGCGGTTCATCTCGAGCTGCCCACGGAGCTCCAGGGCCCGCTCCTCGTCCCAGCCCGAGCGCAGGTTGAATGACCGGGCCATCCCACGTGTTTCGCCGAGCACAACGGTCAGGGATCGCTCCGATCCTCCCCGAAAGAGCCCCACAGTCGCCGTGCGGCCGGCCGGAGTCTCGCCCAGGATCCGGCGAAGCTGCACTTCGCTTTCGAGGCGATTGCCGTTCCAGCTCAAAACCACGTCGTCCTCCTGCAGACCCGCGTCCCGCGCCGGACCCTCGTCCGCAACGCCCGTGATGAGCACGCCGCGCTCCTCGCGCAGGCCCAATCTGTCGACGTCCTCGGCCGTCACGTCGGCGATGTACACGCCCAGGTAGCTTCCGTGGCCGAACGCCAGCACCCGCACGAGACCCTCAGCGTCACCTTTCTCCTGGGCCCTCAACGTCCCAGCCAGCCCGACTCCTGCGATCAACGTGGCCAGGGCCAGGACGCCCGCTGCCTTCGCTTTCATCTCCCCACACTCCTCGTTTCGTGACCATCCCGCTCGCGCCCCTTGAGGGCCCGACGATCCAATTGCGGCGGGCATTCTTCGCTCTCTCTCCAACTTGGACATGTGAGGTCGTGAACAGAGTTGCCCGTCAGAGAACCGCCACCTGGAGCGCTGCGGGAATGACGTGAAAAGATGCGCTTCCGGCCATCCACGTGTCGCCGTCCAGGTTGATCCACATGGGCGGATCCGCCTCCAGGAAAACATCGGAAGCGCGGTGGATCGAAACGCCCGGGTGAGCCGCGTGGCGCCCGAGCAGGACGCGCGGTACCAGCGTTGCCAGGCGAGGCAGGCTGACGGCGTGGACGATGACCAGGTCAAGCTGCCCGTCGTCATTCCTGGCGCCCGGCGCGAGAGGTACCCTGCCTCCGGCATACATGGAATTCGCGGCGATAACCATCAGCGCCTTCGTCTCTATCGATCGGCCGTCTACCAGGATCTCGACAGAGTACGGCCGCAGGTCGCGAAGCTGTCGAAGAGCTGCGAGCGGATACGCCACGAAACGCCAACGACGTCGGAAGCGGGGGCTCATGCTGTCCCCGATGCGCCCACAGAAGCCGGCAACCGCAGCGTTCGTCAGGTACCGGTCCCTCTCCGCCGGATTGGCCGAGACGGCCCGGATCAGGTCCAGGGATGTCGTCTTCACGCCCGCGGCCACGACGGCCGCCTCCTCGATGCCGGACGGCAGGCGGAGAGAAAAGGCGAGGTCGTTTCCCGTGCCGGTGGGGATGATTCCCAGTCCGGCGTCGCCACCTCCTCGGAAGAGTCCAGTCGCCACTTCGCGCACCGTCCCATCCCCTCCCGCGGCGATCACGCGCGCGTAACCCGAGCGTGCCGCGTCCTCAGCCAGCCAGATTGCATCTCCAGGCCCGGAAGTGCGTTGAAAGTCCGCGTCGATCCGCCGCGCGAGGCGTCCCTGAAGCTCGCGGGGGTTGATCCCACCGCCCGCAGCTGGATTGAGGATTACGAGCGTTCTCATAGCAGGATAACTTGTGGGTTGCACGTCCGTGTTCACCAGTGACGAGAGGAGCGGGCCTCATGAGCGCGGTCGACGAGCGGGATCTTGCAGCGGCGGCAGACCTCCTGAGCGACGCTTCCCGGATCGCGGTTATGACGGGAGCGGGTATCTCGGCCGAGAGCGGAGTGCCCACGTTCCGTGGGGCCGGCGGTTTCTGGAGGGGCCGCTCCGCGATGGACCTCGCGACGCCGCAGGCCTTCAACCGAGACCCGGAGGATGTCTGGAAGTTCTACCGGTATCGGATAGACGGGCTTTCCCGCGTGGAGCCCAACGCAGGTCACCGGGCGCTCGTGTCCCTGGAACGCCGGTGCGAGCGCTTCTGGCTGATCACTCAGAACGTTGACGGCCTCCACCATGCTGCTGGAAGCGAGCGTGTCATCGAGCTTCACGGCACCCTGGCGGAGGTCCGCTGCCGCGTGTGTGCCTACCGCTGCCCGTCCAGCGATCTGCCCGACGACCCGGTTCCCAGCTGTCCCTCGTGTGGTGACCTCCTGCGACCCGCCGTGGTGTGGTTCGGCGAGGACTTGCCCCGTGCTGCCCTCGCGGAGGCCGACGAGGCGATGGCCCATTGCGAGGTCATGCTCGTGGTCGGCACCTCGGGCCTCGTCGAGCCCGCCGCTTCATTCGCGCGCTGGGCCCGGTCGCGGGGAGCCTCGATCGTGGAGGTCAATCTCGAGACCACGCCCATCAGCTCCGTGGCCGACGTAAGTGTCTTCGGTCCTGCGGGAGAGGTGCTGCCTCGGATCGTCGGGTAGAGCCCGCACGTGTCAGCAAGGGTAGCAGGTGCCAGCACGTGTCAGCAGGCCGTTGGCTGCGAACTCAGATGGAGACCTTCCGCAACGCCTCGAAAAAGGACACTACCTTCCGACGATCGAGGGCGTCGCCGGTTCGCACTCCACTGCACACGTCCACTCCATAGGGCCGTACGGACCGCACAGCGTACTCCACGTTTCCCGGATTCAGTCCGCCCGCCAGAAGCACAGGCCGATCCACCGTGTCGACGATTTCCCTGCTGATTCCCCAGTCGTGCGTCTTGCCTGACCGCGGCTCCCACCGGTAGGGCACCTGCGGATTCGCGGAATCCAGCACCAGGGCATCGACCTGCCTCGCGGCCGCGATCGCCGCCTGCACCGCCGTGCTGTCCACCACGTGGATAGCCTGAACGAGCGACACTTCCGGAAGCTCCATCCGCAGCCGGAGATAGTCGATCGGCGCCAGGGCATCCCAAAGTTGGAGGGTGTTTACTCCGCAGTTCTGAGCCTTCTCGATCAGGCGATCAGCGTCGGTGACGGCCGTCAGGAGAAAGGTGCCCACCGAAGGCGGCAGGGAGTCCACGATTTCACGGATCGTCTCCTCGGGCAGCTCGCCGGGGCCGCCGGACATCTCCGAGACCAGTCCCAACGCAGCGGCGCCGAAAGAGAGCGCCACCTCCGCCTCTTCGGGCGAACGGATGCAGCAGATCTTGACCTGGACAGGAGAGATGACCATCGATACGGCCCTTTCGTCTCGCGCGACTGCCAACGTGGACAAGATCGCGCACGTCGGGCCGGCGGGAAAGACCGCTAACCACTACAACAGTGCGTCCATGTACAGCAGCAACTGCCAGCGCAGGGGGCCCGGGCCGTGGACGCCTCGCGCCAAGTCGGCCCTTAGCAGTCCGTCGAGGAGGGACAGGCCTCCCCCCACGGCGATGGACGAATCGGTCATCCCGAACTCCGATCGATCTCCGGCCGACCCGAAGTCGCCGAACGCGACGAGGCGCACACCCGGGTAACCGAGTGCCAGCTCCATGCGCGCGAGCCAGAACGCTTCTCCCGTAATCTGATCGGCCTCGAACGACCGGACCGTCTGTGGGCCCGCCACGTAGTAGAGCCGCTGCACGGGCACTTCACCGAATGTGCTTCCGACCGACCACTCGAGGCTTCCGGCCAATCGCCAGAACAACGGGCGCGTCGCGGTGGCTCCGATCGCGATCCGGGCGTACTCGGCGTCTCCGACCCCCACTTCACCCCACACGGATCCGGTGGTGATGAGTCCCCGGGGGTCGACGCCGTTCTGGGTACGTAGACGGCCCGAGAGACCGGCAATCGTGATCTCGTCAGCCATGATGTTCGGCGGCGGATCCGCGCGTCCGAGGAGGTTCGCCAGGGAAAAGTCGGTGTTCTTCTCCACCGCCCAGTGCGACTCGGCGAACGCCTTCACCTCGTGCCGGACCGGGCCCGATTCGTCCTTGAATCCTATGGAAACGCCGCCGGACCGGTAGTATTGGCCGTAATCGTATCCCAGAACGAGAGCGTTGATCGAGGCCTCGAGGTTGAGGGGATTCCCCCAGTCGTTGGCCGCCTGCAGGCGGTAGTAAGCCATGGCCTCGACCGCACCGTTGGGGAGCTCCTCTCGCAGGCCCAGTTCCACGTTGGGCACCAGGTCACCGATCCCGATGCGGAGCTCTCCCCACCCGACCAGTCCGGCGACCGGTCCCTGCCGACGCAGACCAGCGCTGAGGCCCTCGACCCGGTTGAAGCGGAAGATGCCGAAGCGGGATAGAGCCGGCGGCGCGATGGCGTGGGCGACGGTGACCCGGTCGAGCTCCTCTCGCATGCGGTCGATCTCCCGGCGGCTGAAGCTCAGGGGTTCTCCGGCAAAAAACTCGTCCGACAGCAGCGGCGAGTTCCGCAGCGAGTCGCGCGGCGGGAGGATGACCACCTCCCGGACCGTGCGGCCGTCGTCCAGCTCCCGCTCCGCCGTCCGTCGCTCCCAGCCCGGTGGGAGATCTTCCTCGGCCACATCCAGCGTATCCGCCTCGTTGAGGGAGTAGTCCGCCACGGAGATCTCGACCACCACCGGTACTCGGAGAAGCCGACCGACCCGGCCCTCTCCCTCGAACCGGATGCGCCAGGGAAGCCACCACCGGAGCTCCTGCAGGGCGTAGTCCACGATCATGTGGTCGATGCTCGCGGTGATCGGCTTGATGAATCCCGGCACCTCCTTCGCGTCCTCCGGCTCGTCCAGCTCGAGGATGAAGTCGCGCGCCGGCCGGAACGCGCCACGCACCAGCGCGGCGCTCTCCAGATCGAACCAGATCGCGCCGACGAGGAGTCCGAACTCGACGCGCCTGGGCTCGAGGCGTACCTGGACAAGCGTGATCTCCCGGCCGCTGGACGGAAGGATAATCCGTATCGTGTCCCCGGAGGCATATCGGTAGTGGAAGGCGGCCGTGTCGGCGAGCGGGTGCAGGAACGCCTCGCCACCCATCATCAGGCGGTCGGCCGCGGGATCCAGCGGAATCAGGTCGTCCGGGTCCTCGCCGTATTCGCCGCGTTCGACCTTCCGCTCCTCGTCGTTCGCGAGATCGCCGAGGATGGGCACTTCCTGCCGGCTTCCGAGCCAGCGGTAGGTCTCCTTGCCGGCGGAATCCCACCGCACCCGCGCGATCTGTTCGCTCACGAATAGACCACGCTCCCGCCTGAACCGCGCGGCCGACAGCCCGATGTACACGCGCTCCGCGATCGTCGCCTCGTAGCTCGCGAGGCCTGCCGCCTCCGTGCCGCGAGCCTCCCGCGCACGCTCGATCATCGCCCGGGCCCCTTCGTCCGCGTAGGTATCAGACGGAATCGTGTCCCGTTGCGTCAGAAGCGTCTCGGCGGGGGCTACTGAATCGACCTCGACCGGCGATCGCTCCAGGCGCGAGGAGTCGGGCTGCGAGGGAGCCGGCTCCTGGGCCGGAGCCTGGACGGCACTGACGAAGCTGCCGACCAGAAGCAGGGCGACGACCAGGGGCGTCGTGAGGATTTTCGTGCTTACCAGCGACACAAGCTCTCCGGCTGGCTCGGGGTTATCTCGTGTGGGTCCATACGCCGCCCCCCGGCAAACGGTTTCACGTAGCCTTCACATAGCCCGACGTGCAACCGATCATGTCCATGAAGGCGCAAACCCGACCACCGGGCAAGGGCTTCTTCTGCCCGCCGAGCGCGGGGCCGGTTGCCGCTCCGCCCCAGAGCGATCAGGTTATTGATATGGACGCGGGCCAGTCTTTCGCTTGCTGCGCACACCTGTCAGGAAACGAAGATACGATGATCAGCGAGAAGCTTCAGGAAGCCATCAACGAGCAGATCAAGTACGAACTGTACTCGGCGTATATGTACCTGGCGATGTCGGCCGATTGCTCGGACCGAAACCTCACGGGATTCGAGCACTGGATGCGGTTGCAGGCACAGGAAGAGGTCGAGCATGCCATGCGATTCTTCGATTTCCTCCTGGAACGGGGCGGACGCGTGGAGTTGCAGGCGATCGACAAACCGCCCTTCGAGTTCGGATCTCCCCTGGAGATCATGGAGCAGTCGCTCGAGCACGAGCGCTTCGTTACGTCGCGAATCAACGGACTGTACGACCTCGCTCAAACAGAGCAGGACCGCCCGGCCCAGATCATGCTGCAGTGGTTCGTCACAGAGCAGGTCGAGGAAGAGGCCAGTATCGACGAGATCGTGCAGCGCATGAAGATGTTCGGGACCGACGGTGCGGCGCTGTTCATGCTGGACCGCGACCTCGAGGCCCGGGGACCCGAGGAGGTTGAAGAGTAGCATGCGTGTTCGACCGGGTCCGGGACCGCCGGCCTTGCACGGCGTGACGCTCGGCGGCGCCTTCCTGGCGGCATTCCTCCTTGCGGGATGTGATCTTCGCGGACGGGGCGAAGTCGAACCGGCCGACGAGCCGGCTGCACACGAGGATTCTTCCGTACCGGCCGAGTTCGCCGAGAGTCTCGGGATCGACCTCGCCAACATGCGCCAGACGCCGTCGGGCCTGTACATCGAGGATCTGGCCGACGGCCGCGGGCTGGCGGCACGCTCAGGCCATGTGGTCGTCGTGCACTACACCGGCTGGCTACCCAACGGAGAGCAGTTCGACAGCACTCGAGACGCCGGTGAAGCCAGGAGATTCCAGCTCGGGGCGCGTCGGGACGTAATCGAAGGATGGGACGAAGGGGTCACCGGAATGCGTATCGGCGGCAAGCGGCGGCTCGTGGTTCCTCCGCACCTCGGCTATGGGGCCAGGGGAGTACCGGGAGCGATACCACCCAACGCGACTCTGGTCTACGAGTTCGAGCTCCTCGACATCAAGATGTAGCGGTGGGTGGCGCAGGAGATCCCACTCCTCCGCTCCTCACCATGATCGCACCGGCCGCGAATCCACCCCCGTACACCACGACGGCGGGAATCCATTGCCCCCAGATGAGGGCGAACAGCGGTGCGGCGGCGACGGTCGCGGGAAACAGGACGGACGCAGCGACAATCCCCCACACGCCGGCCACGTCGGCCGCTATCCGGAGCCCGAGCTCGAGCCCTGTGAGCACGGCGACTCCCATACCCACGTGCGCCAGGGCCCGAACCAGTGAATGACGCGTGTATCGCATGACTCCCTCCGTTCACGAGGCCGAGTTGGGTCAAAACGTCCCCCACCACCTCCCGTGCACCCGGCACCCGTAAACGCAGGATCACGGCCCTGGCTGTGCCTGAGCGTACAACACGTTGTGATTCAAGAAGATACGGCCGGGTGGCCCCTAGTGTCCGGAAGCGGTGAGGGGGAAACACATTGCAGGAAACGGCGAGAAATGCCGGACCCCAGTCGGATCTGGCGTCTCGTGGACGCCCGTGCGCCACCCTTCCCCATGGTGTCACCACCGTCTAAGCTAGCTTGGGACGTGTGCCTGCCGTGGCAGTGCACCGTGGCCGAACGAATCACGAGCGAGGAATGACGCGTGGCCGTAGCAGATACCGGAGAAGAGGCCGATCGTCTGGAGCTCGACGACGACGGGTGGAGAGAACGCCTGACGGACGAGCAGTACCGGATACTGAGGCGGCACGGGACCGAGCCCCCGTTCACGGGCCGGCACCACCGAACGAAGGTCGCCGGCACGTACAGGTGCGCCGGCTGCGGAAACCCGTTATTCCGGTCCGAGGCCAAATACGACTCCGGATCGGGTTGGCCCAGCTTCTTCCGTCCGACGGACCCTGACCGCGTGCGGAGCCGTACGGATCGCAGCGGCTTCATGGTTCGGACCGAAGTGCTGTGCGCGAGATGCGACGGCCATCTGGGGCATGTGTTCGAAGACGGCCCGGCGCCGACGGGACTCCGTTATTGCGTGAACTCCGCGTCCCTGGACCTCGATCCCGACGAAAACGACGACGTTGCGCCAGACGGGTCAGCCGGACCCGTAGAAACAAACTGAAACAGGAGACATCAGTATGTCACCCGAGGTATACAAGCTCGTCCACATCGCGGGAATTCTCATGGTGTTCATGTCGCTCGGAGGGCTGGCCCTGCACGCCATCAACGGCGGCACGAAGGACACGAATACCGGACGTCGTCTCACGGCCGTCACGTACGGCGTGGGGCTGCTCCTGATCCTTCTCGGCGGCTTCGGGTGGCTTGGCGCGTCCGGGCTGATGAGTGGCGGAATGCCGGGCTGGACGTGGGCCAAGCTGGGGATCTGGATGGCAGTGGCCGGCCTGCTTGCCCTTCCGGCCGTCAAGCCGGAGCTGGGCCGGTTCGTGTGGCTCGTAGCGCCTCTCCTGGGCGTGATCGGTGCCTGGCTGGCCCGCACCAAGCCATTCTGATTCGCAGTGCGGGTCACGGGGCTTTTTGTCTACCCGCTGAAGTCGGCTCGGGGTGTGCCACTCGACAAGGCACCCCTCGACGGATTCGGCGTCGCGGGAGACCGCCGTTGGGCGCTGCTCGGCCCTGACAACCGGGTCATCACGCAACGCGACTGTCCGGTCCTGGCGACTCTGGATGCGGTGCCGACGGAATATGGGATCGAGCTCCGGGCTCCCGACCTCCCGACGCTGCGCGTAACCCGCCCCACGCAGGACGCGATCCGTCTGCCGATCGAAATCTGGAAGGACCGGACCGAGGGAGCGGCGGCCGGCCCCGAGGCAGACTCGTGGCTGGAGACATTCCTCGCCCGCCCCTGCCACCTGACCTACATGTCCAACAGCACCCGTCGGCAGGTGAGCCTGCAGTACGGGCGGCCGGGGGACCATGTGAGCTTCGCGGACGGATATCCCCTGCTGCTCACCAGCGAAGCTTCACTCGCGGAGCTCAACGGCCGGCTCGGAATGGACGTCCCGATGGATCGCTTTCGACCGAACCTCGTGGTCGACGGTACCGAGCCTTTCGCGGAGGACGACTGGGCGCGGATTCGTGTCGGGGACACCTCATTCCGGGTCGTGAAACCGTGCGCGCGCTGCGTGGTGACGACCGTGGACCAGCGTACCGGCAAGAAGGGCAAGGAGCCGCTCCAGGTGCTCGCCACATTCCGCAATTCTGGCGGCAAGGTCTTGTTCGGGGAGAACCTGATCCACGACGGACCCGGCCCGATACGACTGGGCGATGAGGTGGAGGTGCTCGAGCGGCGGAGCACTACGGCCGGCTGACGACTACCTCAGGTACACGGGTGCTCGGGCAGGTCCACCGGACGGAGGGTATAATTGCGAGTATCGAACACGGCGCCGGTCACCTCGAAGTACTCCTGCCAGAAGTCCTTCACGTGCTGGCTCTGATTGGTATCGACCCGGGCTCCCACTACGTAAATGCACAGGCCCGACAGGTCGGGAAGCGTCCCGTTCGCCTGCTCGCGCTCGACCCAGCCCGCGTCCGGCATGCGGCGCAGGCCCTCCATGTCGATGCTCCGGTTCGATTGCAACATGTCCGAGAAGATGTACAGCGTCCCTTCGCGACCCGGGGCCGCGCGCAGATCGGCGCTGACATCGTGCAGGGTCGAGAGGATGTCGGTACCGTCGATGCTACCTCGACCCGTCGTGTCGGTGAAGGCGACCAGAAAGTCCTGCGCGTCCTGGAGGAACCGGACTCGGGTGACCGAGTCGCGCATCATCGCCTGCTCGGCGAACTGACGCTGCGGCACCGTCTCGGACCAGCGCTGCGGCGGCTCCTCGAGAGAGAGCTGAAGCAGCTGGTGCGCAGCAATCCGGTCTCCGTGATTCAGCTTTCGAATCCGAGCGTTCGTGAGCTGCCGCGCCAGCTCGAGCTGGTGGTGCGAGATGCTGGTCGAGCGATCATACACGAAGATGACAAGCTGCGGAGGCGATCTCTTGAGCACACCGCCCTCTCCCTCGCCTGCCGCCGCGTTTCCTTCCTGCGTCCCGCAACCGGCAACCATCAGGGCGCCGACCGCCACCCCCAGCGCCGCAAGCTTGCGGATTACCATGCAGTAGCCTCTTCCGTGAACCGGGCTCGGATCTTCTCGAAGTTCTCATGGAGATCGCGTCGCTCGGCCTCGTAATCCTCCGGATCGCGCATGAGCAAATCGCGCATATCCTGCTCGTCGACCACGAGCTGCAACTCGACCGGCTCGCTGAAGGCCTTGATCTCCCTCGTGTCCAGACCGCGGAGGCGCCCGTTCTCGGCGCGATACGCCACGATCGTAGCCTCCAGCTGACTCGCCAGGGCTGGCGCCTCTCGTAACGGTCTCTCGGAAAGTAAGCTCGTGAGGTCACGAATGGTACGCACGGCCTCGCCCATCGCGTCGACCACACGCTGCTGCGTGGCATCTCCGAGATCGACGAACTCGCGCCTCTGGCGCTCGAACGGACTGTCATTGAAGCGGTCGCGGCGGCGGTCCCACATGTGGAAGTACGCAGCCGAGATCGCCACCAGGACGAGGGTCGTGTTCAGCAACATGATCGGGAAGCTGAGGCTGCTCATCGAAGTAGCATACTCTCGCTGCTCCTTCGCCAGGGCCTCGAGATCATCCGCACGGTTCGCCTGCTCGTTCGCGGCCACCAGGTTGCCGTCGACCCGTAGCCAGCTGGCAGTGCGCCTGAACTCTTCGATCTTCGCACTGTCCTGCACGAAACGATCTGCCGCTACCTCACCCAGCGTTACGCGGGACACGAACAGGACGCCAAGCACGAGGATGAGGCCGACACCGGAAAGGACCATCGGTACCACGAACTCTCCTGCGGATCGTTTGCCCAGCGTCTCTCCGGTGCGCCGTGCCGACGAATGCATCAGCAGCGATCGCAGGGAATGACCGAAGAAATGAGCGAGTACAATCAGGAAGGTCACGACACCGGCGGCGAGGAGAGCCGCATCCGGTCTCAGGATGAACTGCGAGACTACTCGCATGCCTCCGGCAAGCCAGCCCTCGCTGGTCTCCGCAACGTACCGAATCTGCTGCTCCGTGAGCGGATCACGCGGAAGTAACGCCCCGAAGACCGGCGCGTTTGCCAGGAATTCCACGATTCCCAGGAACCCGATGGCCAGCGCATACCAGTGCGACTTGAACTGCCGGGTCGCGGCACCCGTCTCTTCTTCCTGTCCGGTCTCCTCCTCCAGCGTCGTTTCCACGACCGTACGATTCATTTCCCAGCGTTTCTGGAGCCGAAACAATTCGCTGGTGACTCGCTCGAAACGATCGTTGTCGAGTCTAATGCCGCCGAGAGTGCGCGTGACGCGGCCCTCCAGCTCGGCTACGAGCGAGTTGAGACGGGAGCGCTCCCGCGCCTGCCAGTTGTGGAACAGCGACACGGCACGATCTCGGAGCTCCTCCTCGGACTCGGCTCGACCCGCGGTGTCCGTGGTCGGCAGGTCCACCTCGGCATCTCGAACCGCTAACTCCACCGCGGCCTTTCGAAGTCTCCGAACGCTCAGTCCCACGTTCTCTTCGAGCGCCGCGCCAGCGGTCTCCGGAATATCTCCGGGATCGGGATCGGCTGCGGACGGCTCCGCAGCAGGCTCAACACTGTCAGTGCCCGTCGGGGCCGGCTCTACGGTATCCGTGGGATCCCATACCGCGTCCGAGGGAGCGACGGGCTCGGGCGTCCACAGGGGATCACCTGACGGCTCGGGGGCCGCGGCGTCCTTGACTCGATCCAACCACGTGGGGTGCGGGTTGTCCGCCGGATCGCGCACGGCGTCGCCTTCGTCCGAGTCGGATACCGGTTTCAGCTTCGACTGGAAGGCAGCGGCTCTGGCTTCATTCTGTTTTGCGCTCATTCTCCCCTGCTCATCCATATCGTTTGCGCCTTCCGCGAGTCACCGCCTGAAGCCCTGGCACCGGTCCGGTCGCACCGCCTTCAGCCACGGTTCCTCGTGGGAACCCCACGGTCTCCGGCAGAGCAAGAACGCGGCCAATGGCACGTCTCCGGGCCTCGTACCCGTAACCTGCTATCGTTACAAGACATAAACCGCTTCTGCGCGAATCCCTGCAGCGTGGGGCGATGCGAAAGATTTCGCGCTTCGCGAATCGATTCCGTCCCGGGGAGACCTTATCCTCCCATGATAATCGATAACATGAGCGGGCGTGGCGAGCAACGAGAAACCTGGCAGGTCGCTGAGAATCCTCAAGCGGCCACGTTACGAGCGCGGACCCGCTGACGCCCCTACCCCGGGCAGCTCGCGACCTGCCTAATACATCCGCTCTCTGTGGATTTCCCGCGCCATCGCACGGGCGGCATCGGCCAACGTCTTCTCGACCTCGAGCAATGCTCGCTCCAGCGCCTCATCTACCTCTGTCTCCGAGGTCAGCGACATCGCGGCGTGCTCGGCATAATCCACGATGTCATCCACGCGGTTACGTACGTCGTTCTTGATCGCGTGGAGCAGAGCCTCGGTCGTCGCGCTGTACTGCATGGCTTCCGCTCCTTGTAAAGTTCACCGGCCGTATATCAGGGCAATCCGGCTGCCAGTTGGCGCCTCGGAGGAGGCCGACTCCGGTAAACAGGTACGATCGTGAGTGTTACGTGATTCGCTGGGTACGCCCGATGGGATCGGAACACAGCGACAGCGCCCGATCGAGGTGGCAAAAAGCAAAGAAGGACGCGCAAAAGGTGCGTGCGCCTCACAGGATGACGGATTGTTGAGTCGGTGGCAGAGGCTGAGGTGGGAGCTGATGTCCCTGTACTTGCGACGGTTCACTGGACGACCGCACAACCGAAACAGGAGTCGACAGGAATGCCGAACGGGGGATTGCTCGTGCCGGACCAGCCTCGGAAGAAGGGTCGCGGGTGGAGCGAGAACGAGGGCCTACAGGGTGGATTCGCTCTCGTGGCAGTGCTGTTGCTCCTGGCGGCCCTGTACGTCGGAGCGACCGGTATCTTCATGGCCGCCCGCGCAGAGCTCCGCATCGGGATCAGCCACACCGCCTCCAGCCAGGCCTTCCACATCGCTCAGGCTGGCCTGGCCACCTGGGTGAACTCGAGCGTGCAACCGGCGCTGGCCACCTACTCTATCGGAGGCACGACGGTCGACATCATGGCCACGAAGCTCCTGGCCGTGGATTCGGTGACGACCCTCTACCGCGTCGTGGCCCGAGCGACGGTCGGCGGCACTGACGAGCGCAACCCCGGGCTGGCCACCCGACAGACCAGCCTCGTCGCCCGGCGGAGCGGCGCAGGTCCCGTCGTCGCGGTCACAGGTAGCTGGCGTGAGAAATTCTGACCGGAGGACTGGTTCAGCGCGGAAGCCCGTCGACGAGAAGATCCAGGAGTCCCCGGGGATTCGACATGTTCAGCCAGTGGCCTCCCTCGATCTCGATCAGCCTGACGCACTCTCCGTCGGCCTCGAGCCGCGCGATGCGGGCCGCGGAAGCGTCGTCCAGGATTGACCCACTCGTCGCGCGCAGGAAGAGCAACTCCGTGCCGACTGGCGGGGTCTCGACAACCGACCACAGGTCCTCCCGATAGAAACTCTCCAGCAGGAGGTCGAGCGAGGACAGATCGAATCGCCAGTGATACCCGTCCGGCCCGCGTTCCAGGTTCGTGGCCGTCCACTCGGAGATGTGCGTGTTGAAGCCGGCCGACTGCACGGCGGAGACCAGCTGTGCTCGGGAATCGAACCGATCAGGCAGGCTGCACAGAAGAGCCAGGAGCCGGCTGGCCCCGGCCTCCGTTCGGCCGGGGGCCGGCGTGCTGTCAGCAATCCAGACCTGGCGCAGGCCTGAGCCACTCGACCGAGCGCAGGCGAGAGCGACCTTCCCGCCGAACGAGTGTCCGACGATGACGGTCTCCCTTCCCTCCAGGTGCAGGATCAGCGAGTTCACGTCCGCCGAGCTCGAAGCCACGGTGTGCGGTGGGGCGAAACCCTGGCTGTCGCCATGCAGTCTGAGGTCGACCAGCACGACACCCCAGTCGGGTCGGGCCCGGACGAGGCCTCGGCCAATCGACCCCCAGTTGCGGCCCGCCCCGAGAAAACCGTGCAGAAACAGTACCCATCGGTTCGGCCGCGTATCGGGCGCAAACAGGCGACGGCGGGCGAGCAGGGCGGGCACCGCTCCACTGGAACGGGACTCGGGATAGGTGTGCGGCATCAGTCCATACCTGTCCCGAGCTGGCTGCGACCATCTGCAGCGCCCACCAGAAGGGCCGCCTCGTACGCGCTCTCGGTGCGGTCCAGCATCTCCCCCAGCGAGAAGACGTCCTGCACGTGTCGGCGCCCGGCGCGCCCCATCCGATCCCGGCTCTCCGGATCCGCGAGCAGGGCAGTCAGAGCCTCCGCCAGGGATTGCGCATCGCCGGGAGGTACCACGATCCCTGTCTTCCCGTCGATCACGGCCTCCGGTATTCCCCCTACGGCCGTGCTGACCACGGGAAGGCCCGCGGCGCCCGCCTGGAGGACGGACTGAGGTACTCCCTCGTTCCGGACCGATGGCAGGCAGAAGACGTCCAGGGCGGACAGGACGTCCGGGATGTCTTCCCGAGCGCCCAGGAATTTGACCCGGGCCTCGAGACCGTGATCGACCGTCATCGATTCGAGGGCGCATCGCTGCGAGCCGTCCCCCACCACCAGCAACACGCAGTCCGGCTGCTGCCGCACGATCTCCGGCATGGCCCGCAGCAGCACCTGGTGGCCCTTGTCCGGGCGAAGGTATGCGACCACACCGATCACCGGTCCCGTGCTGTTGAGACCCAGCTTCCGGCGGGCTTCCGTGCGGCCCGCCGCGTTCGGGGTGAATCGATCCGGATCGACCCCCGTCGGAATCGATGTCGAGCGCTCCAGGGGCACCAGGCCGGAGACGGCCAGGTCCCGCCGGATGGTCTCCCCCGTGGTGATCAGATGGTCCGCCTGAGCGTAGAGAAAACGGTGCAGCGGCCCGGGCGCGACACCGGCGGAGATGTGACGGCTTCGGACGAGCGCCCACGGCCGTGGCCCGATTCTGCCGGCCAGGGCCACCGCCCAGCTGTCGGCTGAGCTGTGCGAATTCAGCACATCCGGCCGGACGTGACGCACCAGGGATGCCACGTTCAGCACGCTCCGGGGCAATGATCTCCTGCTGAACGACACGGGAATCACATCGATGCCCAACTCCGCGGCACGGTTGGCGAGGGCTCCACGCGGTGGCGTCGCGATCCACACTTCGTGTCCCCGCTCGCGCATGCCAACACTCTCGGCGAGCACCCGGCGCTCCTGCCCCCCCATGACTGTGGACGATTCTGTGTGTACGATACGCACGGTGACAATCCATTTCGAGAACGGGACACGGCACGTTGACATCCCCGAGAACTGTGCACAATACGATGACGGCGAAGGAGAGAGACTGACATGCCGGACACGACCGCGGCCGGCGAGCGCAATGCGACCCTGCGCTGCGCATTCTGCCTGAAGCTCAACCGGGTGGACATGGACAGGTCCTCAGATCGGCCTACGTGCGGAGAGTGTGGCCGCCCGTTCCTGCTGGACCGACCGGTGAAGATCGCCGGCGAGGACCTGGAGCGCGTCGTTCGCGAGACCGATGTCCCCGTCCTCGTCGATTTCTACGCCGATTGGTGCGGTCCGTGCAAGATCATGGCACCGGTGCTGGACGAGCTCGCCGCCGACCAGATAGGGAGCATCCTCGTGGCGAAGCTGGATACGGACGCGAACCCGCAGGTCGCGTCGGCAATGGGCATTCGAGGGATACCGACCCTTATCCTGTTTCGAGACGGAGCCGAGGTGGCACGTGAGACGGGAGCCGTATCGCGAAGCGTGCTCGATTCGATGCTGGCTTCAGCAACCTGCCAGTGAACGAGACAGTCCTGCAAAGCGTGCGCGATCCGTTCCGCGCCCTGGTCGTCGGTTTCGTGCCTGAAGCGGCCGATCTCAGCGCGGAAGCGTGGGACGAGGGAGAGGCGCTCGCGGAGGGGATGCTCGCCGGAAGACCGGCCACGATTCAGCGGCAGGTTCGGTTTCTGATCCGCGCTCTCGATGTTCTTTCCTTCCTCCGTCGGGGTCACCGCCTCGCCCGACTGGATCCCGAGGTTCGCACACTGTTGATGGCCTCCCTGCAGGACTCCCGGCTGGTGCTGGTGCGTCGTGGCGTGTGGGGCCTGCGGACCCTCGCCTTCGTCGTCTACTACGGCCGGGACGAGGGCCGAGCAGCGGTCGGATACCGCGGAAATCCCGGCGGCTGGATCGCGCGAGCCGCAGCGCGAAGTGGAGAGGCCACCACCCCGGGCAGCTCCGGGTCGAGCGTTACGCACGGAGCCGGCACATGAACCACGTTCGCTGCGATGTGGCGATCGTCGGGTCGGGTGCGGGCGGCGGCACGGTGGCTCAGGCCCTGGCCCGTCTCGTGGCGGATGGGCACCGGGTGGTGGTGCTGGAGCAGGGGGCGCGCCTCACGGACTCCGAATTTACCGGAATCGAGACGGAGATGGCCGATGCCCTGTACGACGAGGGCGGAGGCTTTCTGACGGAGGAGGGCACCCTCACTCTCGCCTTCGGCCGTACCTATGGCGGTTCGACGGCGGTGTACACTGGCACTTCGCTCGTGGCTCCGGCACGGATCATCGATGGCTGGGGTGTTCCCGGCCTGGAGCATGACGACGTGGTCCGGCGAAGCCAGCGGTACGCGGACGAGAACAACGTCCATCCGCTGCCGCCCGAAGAGATCAACGACAACAACCGCCTGTTCCGGGAGGGGTGCCTGGAGGCCGGATACCGGGCGGAACAGTTTCCGGTAAACGTGCGGGGATGCCGCGGCGCCAGTCTGTGCAATCTCGGCTGTCCAAATGGCGCCAAGCAGGGGACGGACCGCGTGCAGCTCCCGGCCGCCGAGCGCCGGGGCGTCGAGGTCGTGACACGTGCCGAGGTCCTGCGAATCGAGGAGCAGTACGTCGTGGTTCGGGTGTCCGAGCTCGAGCCCGGCGCACCCGACGAACGGTCGGCCTGGGCCCCGGGAGAGTACCGGCTCTCGGCCGGGATCGTGGTCGTGGCCGGAGGATCTGTGGGAAGCACGGCGCTGTTGCTCCGCTCGGGCTTCGGCTCGACTCTCACGCGTCTGGGAAGGGGGTTCACGTGCCACCCCGCCCTGATCCTGGTGGGCGAACACGAACACGAGATCACGAACGACGTCGGCCACCCGAAGAGCTACTTCCTGGATCGGGCCATCGAGGAAAGATTCGTGCTCGAGACCTGCATGTACTTTCCCTTCGTGACCGCGAAGAACCTCACGGGCTTCGGTCCGGATCACAGCGCGCTGATGCAGGCCTTCCGCAGGCTGCAGATGATCCTGGTCCTTGCTTGCGACCGCGCCGTGCCGGAGAACCGGATCTCCGTGGATCGAACAGGGAGGCCGAGGGTCCACTATCGTTTCACGGCGGAAGTTCGGGAGGCCCTGGCGGCCGCAAACCGCGCGGCGGCCCATATCTTCTTCGCCGCGGGCGCCGTTCGCGTTCACGCGCCTCTGGCGGACCCACCCCTCCTCGGGCGCTCGGAGGCCGGGTCCATAGACAAACGCATTCGGGCCGAGTCCTTCCTCCCCGGAAAGACGTCGGTAACGGCGGCGCACCTCATGGGAGGCTGTGGAATGGGATCGGATGCGACCGATTCCGTGACGGACGCCTGGGGCCGGGTCCACGGCGTGCCGTGGCTCCGGGTGGCCGACTCGAGCCTGTTCCCGGACAGCCTGGAGATCAATCCATACCTCACGGTCATGGCACTCGCCGATCGAGCGGCCGAGGCGATTCTCGGCGAGGCAGGTGAGCTGCTCGCGCAAGCGCAGGGAGGACACTCGTGACGGGCGGGAAGCGTCTTCGGGGGGCCGAGGCCGTCGTTCGCGCCCTGGAGGACGAGGGCATCCCGTTCACCTTCGGCATTCCCGGCACTCACAACCTCGAGCTGTACGATCGGCTCGGTGAGTCGGAGCTCGTCCACGCCATCCTCGTCACCGACGAGCAGAGCGCTTCGTTCATGGCCGACGGCCTGTGGCGCGCGTCCGGGCGCCTGGGCTGCGTGAGCGTGGTCCCCGGCGCCGGATTGACGCATGCCATGTCCGGAATTGCCGAGGCCTACCTCGATCAAATTCCCATGCTGGTACTCGGGTGCGGGATCCGGCGTGACACCGGCCATGCGTTCCAGCTGCACGATGTCGATCAGCTGGCGATGGTCGCCCCGGTGACGAAAGGCGTCTTCCGGCCGGGGAGAGGCGACGAGATCTACTCGACTATCCGGGGCGCCTGCGCGCTGGCGCAATCCGGTGCGCCGGGACCGGTCATGGTGGAGATCCCGGCGAGCCTCTACATGCGACCGGACCACACCCCCCCGGAGGCGGACCCTGTTGTTGGCCCGGCGGCCAGACCTGCGCCGAGTCCAACATCGGACGATGTGGAGGCAGTCGCGAACCTCCTCGCGCATGCGCACAGACCCCTGCTCTATCTGGGCGCGGGCGCCGCGGCGGCGGGCCTCGACCTCGTCACGCTCGCCGAGCTGCTGGAATCGCCGGTCGCCACGACCCTGCAGGGAAAGGGGGTGTTCCCGGAATCGCACCCGTTGTCCGTGTGGCCCGGTTTCGGTGCGGCTGCGCCGCCGTTCGCACGTTACATCGCATCCACGTGCGACGCCACGCTGGCGATCGGCTGCCGATTTGCCGAGGTCGGTACGGGCAGCTACGGTCTGCAGCCGCCGGTACCGCTCGTACACGTCGACATCGACCCCGTCGCGATCGGAGCGAACTTCCCGCCCGAGATCGGACTCGTGGCCGACGCCGGTGAGCTGGTTGCTGCTCTGGTTCCGGCGTTGCGGGCCCGTGGCCGGACCGGCTCCGGCTCTGCTGGTGCGGACCTCCGGGAGGCCATCCGCGAGGGACGCGACGAAGTCCGTCGCGAGCAGCGATCGGCCACGGGAGCGGGACGAGTGACCCCGGGGATCCTCCTGGCGGCCCTGCAGGCGACACTGGGGGCGGAGACCATCTACTCCACGGACAGCGGCAACGGGACGTTCCTCGCCGCCGAGTGCCTCACGCTCGATGCCCCGGGCCGATTCCTCGCCCCCGTGGACTTCTCGTGCATGGGATATTCGGTACCAGCGGCGATCGGGGCGGCTCTTGGTCGGCCGGAGACACCCGTAGTCGCCCTCATCGGCGACGGCGCCTTCCTCATGACGGGTCTCGAGATATTGACGGCCGCGCACCGGGGCCTCCCGATCGCGTTCCTCGTCCTGCGTGACCGGGAGCTCGCGCAGATCGCGCAATTCCAGTCCACCCTGTACAACCGGAAGCAAAGCAGCGTGCTGCCGGACTACGACCTTGGCGCGATCGCCGGTGGCACGGGAGTCGATTGCCTCCACATCGAGAAGAACGACGACATCGACACCGTCGTCGGAGAGGTGGCCGGCCGGCTCGCTGACGGCAGGCCCGTGGTCGTAGACGTCGCGATCGATTACTCGCGGAAGACGTGGTTCACCCGCGGAGTCGTCAGGACCAATCTCGGCAGACTCCCGTGGCGGGACCGCCTTCGCATGGTGAGTCGGGCCCTGACCCGGCGTGTCACCGGCTGACCCCCTCGCAGCAGGTCGCCTCAGCAGAAGGCTGTTGAAGCGTTACAGCCCGCCAGCCCCAGGCGGCTTTGCACGGCACGACGCGTTCCCGTATTCTGGCCCTGCCGAATTGTGTCTCGTCGACCCCCGGACCCGGAGGGCCCATTGACCTGGCTTCTGATCTTCCTGGCGATCGTCGCCATCGGCGGCGTCACGATCTACAACTCACTCGTCAAATTGCGTACACATGCGCACGGCGCCTGGGCCGACATCGACGTGCAGCTCAAGCGACGCTACGACCTGATCCCGAACCTGGTCGAGACGGTCAAAGGCTACGCGAGTCACGAGAAAGACACGCTCGAGGCCGTGATCAACGCCCGGAACCGGGCCATGTCGGCGACAGGACCTGCCGAACAGGCTCAGGCCGAGAACATGCTGACCGGGGCGCTCAAATCCCTGTTCGCCCTGTCGGAGGCCTACCCACAGCTGCGGGCCGTCGAGAGCTTCACGAGCCTGCAGGGGACTCTCGAGGAGATCGAGGGAGCGGTTCAGAGCTCACGGCGCTACTACAACGCGGTCGTGCGGGACTACAACACTAAGGTCGAGCAGTTTCCGTCCGTGCTCGTCGCCAACGCATTCCGGTTCGAAAAGGAGGAGTTCTTCGAGCTGGACGACGAAGTGCAGAGGGAAGCCCCGAAGGTGAGTTTCGGCGAAGGCGAGGCCTGACCGGAGATCCGGACGTTGAATCACGTTTTCCGTTCCACGGCAAGCCTGGCGGTGGTCGGGGTGGCACTCCTCGGCCTCCTGGTGGGACATGCGACTGCGGATCCGCCATTCGGGGGGCGCCACGGTCCAGCGGCTCGCTCGTGGCACATCGAGGACTTCCACGCCGAAGTCCACGTCCAACGTAGCGGCGAGGTCGAGGTCACCGAGACGCTCAAGGTCCGCTTCGAAGGATCCTACAACGGCATCTTCCGCACGATTCCGATCCAGTACCGCACCCGGGCCAGCCTGAACTACACGCTGGGCCTCGAGGTCCTGAGCGTCGAGGACGGCGCGGGCCAGACCCTGCGCTACGAGCTCAGCCGCGAGCGCCACTTTCGCAAGATCAAGGTGTGGGTGCCGGGTGCATCGGACGCCGTGCGCACCGTCGTGATCCGCTACCGGGTGGACAACGCACTGCGGTTCTTCGAGGAAGACGACTACGCGTGGGACGAGTTCTACTGGAACGTCACGGGAGACGAGTGGCCCGTGCCGATCGAACGGGCCAGCGTCAGGGTCCGTCTGCCAGCGGCCGTGAGCGGAGTCCGTGCACGTGGATTCACCGGTGGATACGGATCGACCGAGGAATCCGTGGAGGTGAACATCGCTGATTACCTGGTGGACGTTCGCGCCACGCGCGGACTGGGCATTCACGAGGGCCTCACGATCGCCATTGCCTGGGACTCGTTCATCACCGAGTCGAGCGCTATCGCCGAGACGCCGGAGGGGCTCGAACCGCGCGCCGCGGTCGCCGGTGAACACCTGATCCGCAGGCCAACCCTGTGGGACACCATCCGCCGCTTCTTGCGGAGCAACTGGCCCCTCGTGATCCCGATCCTGGCCTTCTTCATCATGCGCAGGATCTGGCTTCGCCATGGCAAGGACCCGGACCGCAGACCGATCGCGCCAGCCTACGAGCCGCCCGAGGGCCTGACTCCGTCGGAGGTCGGCGTGCTGGTGGACAACCGCGCCGACCTGCGGGACGTCACCGCCATGCTCGTCGATCTCGCCGTCCGGGGGTACATGGTGATCGAGGAGAACGAGCAGGAGAAGTTCCTCGGACTTGTCACGGAACGCGACTACGTCCTCGAGCTGCGGCGAGACGCCACGGACTGGCCCGGGCTGAAGAGCCACGAGCGCAAGCTGCTCCGCGCCGTGTTCGGCTCCGGGGTGGCCGGGGATCGGGTCCATATGTCCGACCTCGAGAACGAGTTTTATAAGGACCTTCCGAAGATCAAGGACCGGATCTTCGACGAGCTCATGGAGCTGAAGTACTACCGGAGCCGGCCCGACCGGGTGCTCGGTTTCTGGGTGGGCGCCGCGATCGTGATCGGGGTCGTGGTGGGCGCCGGCGGGTCGGTGATCGGAGCCCGGTTCGGCATGGCTCCGACCACGACGGTCCTCGCGGGGATTCTGACCGCCGCCAGCGTGATGGGCTTTGGCCTGTTCATGCCGGCCCGCACCGTCGCCGGGACCCGCGCCTTCGAAGCCGCTCTCGGCTTCGAGGAGTTCCTGCAGCGCGTGGAGTCGGATCGGTTCAAGCGAATGATCACAGGACCCGAAATGTTCGAGCGCTACCTTCCCTACGCCATGGCCCTCGGCGTCGAGAAGAAGTGGGCCGCAGCATTCGCGGACATCTACAAGGAACCGCCCGACTGGTACCGCGGCACCGGGTACAGGGGCTTCCATCCGATGATCTTCGTCGGAGACCTGTCCGGCATGACGCAGCACGCTGCCCAGGCCATGACGTCGGCCCCGCGAAGCTCCGGTGGATCCGGCTTCTCGGGCGGAGGTGGGGGCGGCTTCTCCGGAGGCGGCTTCGGCGGGGGCGGGGGCGGCGCATTCTGACTTTCTCGCACAGCTACAGCACGATGGAGCCGCGACAAGTACCTTCCCGGCGTCGCCTCGTCGTTCACCGTTGGAGCGGACGCTGTACCGAACACCATACGAGGAAATACGGAGGCAGAGTTGTCGGTCTCCTTGGGTAATAACGCGGGCAACCTTGCCCGACCATGACGCGGTCAAGGCCGCAGTGAGGTCAACATGAGGAGCACATGGAGGGGTCGCACGGCAGCGCACGCGATTCTCGCCGCCGGTGTCGTCCTTTTGACGGCTTCGGCCGCTGTCGCGCAGACCGACGGCTCAGAGCGAATCTCCAGCGGCCTGGACGCGGCGGCGGAACGGTACGCAGCGGACGTAGACTGGCTGGCCGATGACGCCCGCCAGGGTCGGGGGCTCGGATCCATGGGTCTCGCAGAGGCCGGCAAGTGGATGGAGAAGCAGTTCGAGCACATCGGCCTCGAGCCGGCCGGGGACGACGGCGGATATCGGCACGTGTTCGGCGTCCCGATCGCCGACCCCTCCAACCCACACGCTCAGAAGGGTTTTGTATACGCCTTCAACGTGATGGGACGGATTCCAGGCAACGGGGAGTTCGACGGCGTGATCGTGATCGGTGCTCACTACGACCACCTCGGCTTCGGCGATGACGGATCGCTCGAGCCGGACTCGCGGGCGATACACAACGGTGCGGACGACAATGCCTCCGGCACGGCGGCCCTTCTCGAAGTGGCCCGCCAGATGATCGAGCGCAGGGGACAGCTGAAGCGCGATGTGGTGTTCATGGCCTTCTCCGCCGAGGAGCGGGGACTGGTGGGAGCCAGCAATATCGTTCGCCGTCCGCCCGAGGGCCTGGTGATCGAGAGCATCGTCGCCATGATCAACATGGACATGGTCGGCCGCCTGCGTGACGATAAGCTCTCCGTGCTCGGCGGAGATTCGGCCGAGGAATGGGATGACCTGGTCGGCCCGCTGTGCGAACACTATGGGTTCGAATGCACGGTCGGCGGTGACGGATTCGGCTCGTCGGACCAGTCGGCGTTCTTCGCCGCGGACGTTCCGGTGCTCCACTTCTTCACCGGAACGCATTCCGAGTACCACAAGCCCTCCGACGACGCGAACCTCATCAACGCTGAAGGCGGGGCCCGCACCGCGTGGCTCGTATCCGACGTCGCCAGCACCGTCGCCAACCGCGAGGGCGAGCTGACTCTGGTCAAGACGTCCGACGGCCCGCAGCGACGGATGGCTCTCAAGGCCCGCCTCGGGACGATCCCCGACTACGCCGGTCCGGCGGACGGTTCACCGGGACTCCTCCTGTCCGACGTCAGACCGGAGAGTCCGGCCGAGGAAGCCGGTCTGCAGCGGGGAGACATCATCGTGCAGATCGGCGACATGGAGATCGCCAGCGTACAGGACTACATGGTCGTGCTCTCCGAGTCGAACCCCGGTGATACGGCCCCGGTGATCGTGATTCGCGACGGCGAGCGAGTCGAGATGCAAGTCACGTTCGGCGCCCCCCGCTGATCGGCGACGCCGACGGAGCACCGGAGATGCTGGCTCTAAAGACGATTCTCTTCGCGACCGATTTCTCGCAGCTCGCGGACGAGGCGCTGGATCATGCCCTGGCGCTCGCCCATAAGTACGAGGCTGAGTTGCACATGCTCCACGCGGTCGTCCTGCATGCGGATGACCCGAACGATCCCGCGCACCACTTCCCCGACGCCGAGGAGATCCGGCAGCGTCTCGTGGAGGTCGCGGATGGTCGCATGGCAAACCAGCTCGAGACCAGGAACGCGGGTGAGCTGGACGTCGTGCGAGCACAACGTCGCGGGATGTCGACCGCGCCGGTCATACTCGAGTACGCGGAGGAGATCGACGCCGACATGATCGTGATGAGCACCCACGGTCGGCGAGGCCTCGGTCACGTCCTGCTCGGAAGTGTGACCGAGGAGGTGGTGCGCCTGTCTTCGTGCCCCGTCCTCACGATTCGAGGCCGGGGCGACGTGACGGGCGGTCCGCGGATCCGGCAGGTTCTGGTCCCGGTGGACTTTTCCGAGCACTCCGAGCGTGCCGCGAAGTACGCAACGGAGATCTGTGCCGCCTACGGGGCGCGTCTGCATCTGCTGCACGTCTTCGAGCAGCCCGTCACGCCGGAGATATACCTGGGAGGAGGTCCGGTTTCCGCCCCCGACTTCGCGGTAGTGGAGGCGAGCCTCCGTGAGGCCCTCCACGGAGTGGCGACGCGCTCCGGCGCCGAGGTCGGCTCGGAGATCCACGTGCTTGAGGGGGCTGCCGTGGGAGGCATTATCGACACAGCCGACGCCGTCGGCGCGGACCTGATCGTCATCGCCACGCACGGACTCGGTGGCCTTACCCACGTCCTTCTCGGGAGCGTGACGGAGAGGGTCGTGCGACGTTCCGCCTGTCCGGTGCTGACAGTCAAGGCGTTTGGGAAGTCTCTGCTCACATGAATCCACACGGAGGTGGGGAACTGGCTGCCGAAGGACGTCCGGGAGGCAAGACCCTCGGAACGCTGGACGCTCTCTACGAGAGCACGTGTGCGCTCGGTCTGCACGATTCCCTCGAGGAGCTTCTGGCCGAAGTGCTCGAGAGGGCCCGGGAGCTCATCGGCTTCGAGCACGCAGCGGTCATGCTGCTCGACGAGGAGAGCGGTCGGCTCACGGTCGAGCATCTGAGCGGGTACGGCGACCGGGCTGAAGAGATCCGAAGAACATCCCTGGCGTCCGGCCAGGGGCTTGCCGGCTGGGCGGCCGCGAACCGGGAGTCCGTGCGCGTGGGCGATGTGTCGCAGGACCCCCGATACGTTTCAGGACTGGAGGAGGCGCAGTCGAACCTCGCCGTACCGCTCATCATCGGAAACCGCGTGGCTGGCGTTATCAACGTCGAGTCCGAGCGCCTGGACGCGTTTACACCCGAGCACGAGAAGATGCTTACCGTGCTGGGCACGCACGCCGCGCTCGGCATCCTGACGTTTCAGACCCAGGCGGCACTGCGCCAGCGTATCGATCAGTTGAGCGCACTGTACCGGATCTCGAACATGGCGAGCCAGGCCGGTGCCCTGGGCGCGACCCTGAATTCCATGCTCGAGATCGCTGCGGAGGTCCTCCCGCAGGGAGAGGCGGCGATCCTGCTGCTCGACGAGTCGAAGAAGACTCTCAGAGTGGCGGCCGGACAGGGGTACCAGTCCGCTGTCCGTTTCCTTGAGATTCCCGTCGGCCAGGGAATCACCGGGCGGTGCGCGCAGACCGGTGTCACGCAGGTCGTGCACGACATCGATGGGCTGGAGGACGAAGAGGCCTACATCCCGGGCGTCCCGGGAGCACGCAGCGAGGTCGCGGTTCCTCTCATCGCGGACGGCATGATCATTGGCGTGTTCAACGCCGAGTCGGTGCAGCCGCACGCGTTCAACGACGAGCACGTGCAGACGCTGACGGTGATCGCCCGACAGGCCGCCGAAGTGATTCGAAGCGCCCAGCTCCTGCAGGAGACCCGACGCCTGGCGGTCACCGACGCCCTGACAGGCTTGTTCAATCGCCGTCACTTCAACCAGCAGCTCGAAGAGAACGTCAGTCGCGCGGCCCGGTACGACGAACCCCTGGCCCTCATATTCCTGGACGTCGATCACTTCAAGTCCGTGAACGACAGGTTCGGCCACCACGCGGGAGACCGTTGTCTCCAGGCGCTGGCGAGAACGCTTCGCGAGAACGTCAGAGACAGCGATCAGATCGCCCGCATCGGGGGAGAAGAGTTCGCGGTACTCCTGATTCGCGCCGACCGCGAGTTGGCGCTCAGCATCGCCGAACGCCTGAGGGATCGAATCGACGACCTGATTATCGAGGAAGACCCTCCCCTTCCGGTGGACTTGACCGCATCGCTGGGTATAGCGTTCTTCCGGGAAGACGGAGACGATCCCAGGTCTCTCATGCGATCGGCAGACCGGGCTCTGTATACCGCCAAGCGACTGGGCCGCAACCGGGTCGTGCTCGCTTCCGAGTGCTCTTAGACCGAGGACCCGGTGGCTGGCTGACCCCGTTGCATCGACGAAGCGGGAGTATTCCCATGACTGATGGACTCACCTCGAAGCACTGCGTCCCGTGCCGCGGCGGGGTACCGGCGCTGGCAGGAGACGAGCTGCGCACCCTGCAAGATGAGCTGGGCGGCGGCTGGCAGGTCGTGCGGGAGCACCACCTGCACAAGGTGTTCTCTTTTCCGGACTTCGTCACGGCTCTCGAGTTCACCAACCGTGTCGGCGAGCTCGCCGAGGCCGAGGGACACCACCCGGACATTCGCCTGACGTGGGGTCGAGTGGAGATCGAGATATTCACTCACAAGATCGACGGTCTCACCGAGAGCGACTTCATCCTCGCGGCCCACATCGATCGGGTGTAGCCGGCTTCACGTGGACCCTCCGGAAGGTCCGCCCGGCGACCTCCTCCACGTCATCTTCCTCGATTCGTGGTTCTCGGACCGGTCGAGGGGGAGCGGCTCCGCCGTCGCGATATCCGGGCTTGCCGGGGGACTTCGATCCCTTGGACACCGGGTCACCGTCGTGAGGCCTCGTAGGGATCTTCCGACGCCGGACCTGACCCGGATTGCATACAACGTGAAGCTACCGGTTCGAATCAGGGGGGCGTCTGCCGACCTGATCGTCGGCTTCGACTTCGACGGCTGCTTTCTTGCCCGTGGCAGAACTCCTTACGTCGTATCGCTCAAGGGAGTGATGGCCGACGAGCACCGGTATGAGACCGGCTGGAATCGACATCGTTTCCGTGTCCTGTCGAGACTCGAGCGTCGCAACGCGAGGAAGGCCGACCGGGTCATCGTCACGAGCAGGCACAGTCGTGGGGTGGCGATCGCCGCGTACGGTCTGGATCCGGAGCGCGTGCGGATCGTCCCCGAGGGAATCGACGTCGAGAAGTGGTCGAGCGAACGTGCCTACGAGCCCACGGCCGCGCACCCCACCATTGTCAGTGTCGCCCGGCAGTATCGCCGGAAAAACACGGCAATCCTCGTGCGCGCGATGCCTCACGTCATGGCCGAGGTCCCGGACGCCCGCCTGCGAATCGTGGGAGATGGGCCCGAGGTGCCACGTCTGCGGCGGCTTGTCACGTCGCTTGGTCTGGATGACGGAACGGTGACTCTCGTCGGGTCGCTCGGGGGATACGACGGGGTCCGGCGGGAGCTGTCGAGCGCCGACGTGTTCTGCCTCCCCTCCCGTCAGGAGGGATTCGGTATCGTCTTCCTGGAGGCCATGGCCGTCGGTCTGCCGATCGTCGCGGCCGAGGCGGCGGCGACCCCCGAGACGGCTCCACACGGTGAGGTGAGCCTCCTGGTTCCCCCGGACGACGCGGAGGCCCTGGCCGGCGCTCTCGTGCGCCTCCTCCGCGATGACAATCTGCGGCAGCGCCTGGCCGCGGCAGGGCGCGCGCGCTGGCGACGCTTCGCCTGGCCAGACGTAGCCCGGCAGTTCCTCGCCGAAGCCCGAGCGGGCTGAGCTTGCTCCGACAGCCGTAGCGCGACGATATTGTGCGCTTCGATCGTCCGGTATCGGCGGGCCGGGGCCAGCCCGTCGAGACCCCGACCCCTCGGACCGATCAGGAGACAAGTGAGCTGATGAGCGATACCACAGGTTCGGATCCAAGCGCTGCCTCGCCCGTTAACCCGGGCGATACTTCGTTTTTTGGACATCCACGCGGCCTGGCCACTCTCTTCTTCACGGAGATGTGGGAGCGCTTCAGCTTTTATGGTGGGCGCGGGATCCTCATCCTGTTCATGACCGCCGCTGTGGCCGCAGGTGGGCTCGGGATGAGCGCGGCCACCTCCGCGGCGATCTACGGGATCTTCACGGCCAGCGTCTATCTCTTCGCTCTTCCCGGCGGCTGGGTGGCCGACAGGCTGATGGGCCAGCGGGGCTCCGTGTTCTGGGGCGGCGTGCTGATCGCAGCCGGAAATCTCTCCATCGCCGCGCACGGGACCGGTGGGATGCCGGCCTTCTACGGCGGGCTCATCCTCATCGTACTGGGCACCGGTCTTCTGAAGCCCAACGTGAGCGCTATCGTCGGAGAGCTGTACCCCGAGGGCGGTGCGCGCCGCGACGCCGGTTTCTCGATCTTCTACATGGGGATCAACATCGGCGCCTTCGTCGCGCCCCTGATCTGCGGCTCCCTCGGTGAAAAGATCGATTGGCACCTCGGTTTCGCCGCGGCAGGCCTCGGCATGGTCCTCGGGCTTATTCAGTACCGGCTCGGCTGGAGCTATCTGGGCGATGCCGGCAAGTTCCGAGAGGCAGCCCGGGCCACGAAACCGGCGGCGGTTCGCCAACTCATGCTCGGTGTGGCCCTCGTCGCCGTGATCGCGATCGTGCTGTATTTCCTGGGCAGCAGTGGAACGATCAACATCACGCTGGAAGACGCGGCGCAGGCCACGGGAGTGATCATCCTGGCGATCGCGGTCCTGTTCTTCGGTTCGGTTCTCTCGTTCGGTGGGCTGGACTCGGTCGAGAAGAAGCGCGTCGTCGTCATCTTTATCCTGTTCCTCGGCGCCTCCATTTTCTGGGCCGGATTCGAGCAGGCGGCCTCTTCGCTCAACCTGTTCGCTCAGCGGCTCACGGACAGGAACGTTCTGGGCTGGGAAGCACCGGCCAGCTGGCTGCAGTCGATCAACCCACTGTTCATCATCACCCTTGCGCCAGTCTTCGCCTGGCTGTGGGTATGGCTCGACCGGCGGAAGAAGGAACCGTCGCTACCGATGAAGTTCGGCTTCGGCCTGGTTCTCCTCGGCGTCGGGTTCCTCGTGATCGCGTGGGGCGCCACGTATACCGTCGAGGGCCAGCTGGTGAGCCCGGGATGGCTCGTCTCGACGTACTTCCTGCACACGTGCGGCGAGCTGTGCCTCAGTCCGGTGGGACTGAGCAGCATCACGAAGCTCTCGCCGCCGAAGTTTGTGGGCCAGATGATGGGCACCTGGTTCATGGGCGCGGCACTCGGCAACCTCATCGCCGGCCTCGTGGCCGGACAGTTTGAGACCCTGCCCCTGCCGCAGCTTTTCCTCACGGTGTCGATCAGCGTTGGGGTGGTGGGTGTGCTGTTCTTCCTGTTCGCGCGGCCGATCAAGAAGATGATGTGCGGCGTGCACTAGGAAGGAGCGCCTCGGGGCCGCAATCGAGACTGCCGGCCTGACTTGACCTTGAGAGGGCCGGCCCCCGTCCGGGGGCCGGCCCTTGTCAAAGCTACGTCGCCACCGACTATTTCTGCAGGGCGGGTGTGCGGCAAACCTCTGGACAGGTGGCTGACTGTGATTATATCCAGTGGCGTAGGGCCCTTAGATTTGCGGGTCGGCGGACTACGAGCTGGCGGCCTGTATCTTCTCGCGGGAGCTCCAGGGGCCGGTAAGCTGACCTTCCTCCTGCAGTTTCTCGCGGCCGGACTCAAAGCGGATGAGAGGTTGGCGTTTCTTGGCGGGCACTCTCCCGACGAGCTGTTCGAGCAGGCGCGCCACTGGGGACTCGACGGACTGGAAACAGCATGGCGACAGGGGCGGCTCACCGTCCTGGGGTACAGAGGTGAGTATCCCAGGCGGATCCTGCGCGCGGCAGCTCCGGGGGAGGCGTTCGGCGAGCTGACCGAGGCGCTCGACGGGCCCGTCAGCCGGCTCGCAGTAGACCCGGGAACACTGCTATGGGAGACTCGTGGGGGGACGGCAATGGCGAGCGCCTTCCTTCAGTGGCAGGAGAGCAGCGGTACCACCGTCGCGGCCACGGCGGTTACGGATCTGGACGAGAACCTCCCGCACTCGACGGATTGGGTCGTACAGCGCGCCGCTGGCGTATTCCAGATCGGTCGGCTCTCGAGCGGTCTGAGAGAGCTTACGGTGTACCGCATCCGGCCACCGGTGGAGGACGCAGGCCCCATCACGCTCGAGATGCGCCCGGGCACCGGTCTGACTACACCAGCCGGAAGACCCGATCGGAGAACCGGCGATGTGGCCGCCGGAGAGCGGAGACGACTTCTGCTTCTGCTGATGACGGAAGCCCTCTCGGAGGACGTTGAGGGATGGCTGAGCCGCGAGTACGAGATTCGGGAGACGAGGGATCCTCTCCAGCTCATCTCGGCTCTGCAGTCAGAGCGCTGGGGGGGCGTCTGTATCGCCGTCGAGCGATCGTGTGTCGACGCAGCGATCCAGGTCTGCCGGACGATCCGGCCGCTCACGGGCGGTGCCATCGTCCTGCTCTCTCGCGGCCAGCTCCGCTCCTCCGACAGAGCCCGTGCCATGGAAGCCGGCGCCGACGACGTCCTCCGGCAGGACGTCGTTCTGCGCGAGCTCAAGTCCCGCTTCCGGCGGGCGGCGGCCTGCTTGCGAGGCTACGACCAGACATCGGCGGATACCGACAGACCGGAGCCGATTCACGACCTGGTCGAGTCCGAGGAGTTCAACGCCGAGGTGGGCCAGCGCCTGCAGTCCGCTTCCCTGGGCTACCTCACCATGCTTCTTATCCCAGAGAGCGTGGGAAAGTATGTCCTGCAGGCTCTCCGGGAGAGCGTCAGGGTGCAGGCAGGTGACTTCGTCGGTCACGTGTCCGGCGGATATGCCGTGGTCCTGCAGGACGCGCGTGGAAGGCACGCCCGGATCTACATGGAGCGGGCCCTGCGCTCGCTCCCGCCTTCGGCCGGCGCCCCCGAGGTGACGATTCTGACCAGCCCGGAGGAAGCGGATGAGATCCGGGCCGTGCTCGGTGCCTAGCGGGTCGCTGAAGAACCACCGGACAATGTGCGGCTGGTTCCGGTGGACCCGGCCGTGGAGGAAACCGCATGAACATAGGTGATTTGCTGATCATGATCATCGTGGTCACGGTTTTCGTGACCATCGTGCTGGGAGGCATCACGTACCTGGCCTACAAGCTTCGCCGGGCCCGTCGACCGGTGCCCGAGGAGGACCCTGGAGACGGGTCCTGGTACTTCATTCACTACAAGCCGGAAGGACGGTCGGCAGAGGAGAGCTGACCGGCGCTACCCCGCTCCCGGCAGGGTTCCCGCTGCCGGACCGCGCGGCTGACGCGGTTCTCCAGATCGAGCTCGTGCCCACCGTGGACGAATAGTCCCGTACTTGTCAGGGCGAATCGTGAACGCGACCTTATTCGCTCGCACCGGCCGGGGTTCTTCAGCGACCTGGTAGGAACCGGCCCCACCGTGGCGGAGGTTGCGTTGGGCGACAAGGACATCCGAATCGAGCTGGACAGCTCCGAGCTCAGGGTATTCACTCAGGCCCTGCTGAAGGACGTGCGCGCGCTGGAACAGCTGCTGCAGGGTGACCGGATCGAGTCAGGGGTGAGGCGAATCGGCCTCGAGCAGGAGCTTTTCCTCGTCGACGACATGTGGCGCCCCGCACCGATCGCCGTGGAGGCGCTGGAACGCATCGAGGATCCCCGGGTCACGAGCGAGATCGGGCGGTTCAACCTCGAATGCAATCTCGAGCCTCTCCTGTTCGGCGGGAACTGCCTGCGTCTGATGGAGAACCGGCTCAACGATCTCCTTGGGACGGTTCGGAAGACGGTGCGCGACCTGGGCGCGGAGGTCGCGCTGATCGGGATCCTGCCGACGCTTCGAAAGTCCGACCTCACCATGGAGAACATGGTTCCGGCGGACCGCTATTACGCGCTGAACGAAGCCCTCACGCGGCTTCGAGGCGGGAGTTATGAGCTCCGGATCAAGGGCACGGACGAGCTGCGTGTAACGCACGACACGGTGATGCTGGAGGCGGCGAACGCGAGCTTCCAGGTCCACTTTCAGGTCGGACCCGAGGAGTTCGCGAAGCTGTACAACATTGCGATGACGGTGACGGGCCCGGTGCTGGCCGCGGCCGTGAATTCGCCGCTCATGCTGGGGCGGCGTCTGTGGGCCGAGACCCGCATCGCCGTGTTCCAGCAGTCCGTGGACACACGGAGCGCGATCTCGGAAATACGCGACGTTCCGGCGCGCGTCAGTTTCGGTCGGGAGTGGGTCGACGAATCCGTGATCGAGATCTTCAAGTCGGATGTGTCACGCTTCCGCGTGCTCCTCGGGCGCGAGATCGACGAAGATCCGTTTGAGATGATGGAACATGGGCGCGCACCGAGTCTCAAGGCCTTGCAGCTGTTCAACAGTACCGTGTACCGGTGGAATCGGGCGTGCTACGGGGTGTCCGATGAAGTCGCGCACCTCAGAATCGAGAACCGTGTCCTTCCCAGCGGCCCCTCCGTGCGGGATGAAGTCGCCAACGCCGCATTCTGGTTCGGTTTGATGAGCGGCCTCGCCGAGGAGGTCGAAGACATTCGTGAGGTGATCGACTTCGACACAGTCTTCAAGAACTTTCTGGCGGCCGCGCGGCATGGACTCGAGGCACAGCTCGTGTGGTTCGACGGCGAGCCTGTCACGGCCCAGAAGCTCATCTGCGAAACTCTGCTTCCGCTGGCACGTCGCGGATTAGAAGTCGGGGGCATCGACGCCGCAGACATAGAGCGATACCTGGACACGGTGGAGGCGCGGGTGGACTCGCTCCGCACGGGCTCCCGCTGGCAGTTGCACTCGCTCGCGAACATGGGTGAGAAGGGCACCCTGGAGGAGAGAATGGCCGCCCTGGTCGCCGCCACGGTCGAGCGGCAACGCCACGGCCGTCCGATTCACGAGTGGGGGCGTGCCGAGATCGGAGAGGCGGGAGGCTGGAAGCCCAGCTACCTCCGTGTCGAGCAGTACATGTCCACCGATCTACTCACAGTCAATGAGGAAGAGGCCATCGATCTGGTGGTCAACCTCATGGACTGGCATCGCATCCACCACGTGCCGGTTGAGGACAACGAGCACCGCCTGATCGGACTGGTTTCACACCGGCCGCTGCTGCGATTCCTGGCGAGTGACGAGGGCCGTGGTGAAAAAGGCCCGACCCCGGTCAGCCAGGTGATGGCTACGGATCTCATAACCGTGGACCCCGAGACCTCGACTCTCGATGCGATCGACGAGATGCGCCACCACCGCATTTCCTGCCTGCCCGTGGTGAAGGACGACCGCCTGATCGGGATCGTCACGGAGCGCGACTTCATGCGCATCGCGGGCCAGCTGCTCGAGGAGATGCTACGCGAGTGAACCGGGCGGTGGACGCACCAACGACCCTCCGATCCGAGGGATCCGGACCGGGGAATCTACGGTCCGATGGCATCACCGGGATCGATACCGGCAGGGTCATCGGCCGGTATGGATCTCGCCCGGGCCCCCAGCTCATCTGCCTGGCGGGTCTGCACGGGAACGAACCCGCGGGAGTCCTCGCGCTCCGCCGCGTCTTCGCTACGCTTCAGGAAACCAGGCCACAATTCAACGGTGAAATGGTGGCGATCGCCGGGAACATCGGTGCGCTGCGCGCCGGGCGCCGGTATCTCGAGCGGGACCTCAATCGCGGCTGGAGTCCGCGCGGGATGGAGCGGGCCGAGGCCAATACAGGGGCCTCGGCGGAGGATCGCGAACAGGCAGAGCTGATCGCGGTTCTGAGGACCGAGCTGGGAGAAGACCGCTCCGACACCAGGGTCATCGACCTGCATACCACATCCGCCGAGAGCCCGCCGTTCCTCACCCTGGCCGATACGCTACGTAACCGTTTCTTCGCACGGAGCATCGGCCTGCCGCTGGTTCTGGGCATCGAAGAGCAGATCGACGGCGCGCTGTTGGAAGTAGTCACCGCCAGCGGACCCGTTGCACTGGGGATCGAGGCCGGCCAGCATGACGACCCCGTTTCCGTCGATCACCACGAGCGGGTGGTGTGGATGGCCCTCATCGCCGGCGGCCACGTGGCGGAGGAGGATGCGACACACGCGCGTTCCATGCGCGAGGCCCTGCGGAGCGCGCGCAACGGACTGCCCAAGGTGTTCGAGGTTCGGTACCGGAAACCGGTCATGCCGGGGGACCGGTTCACGATGCGGCCCGGATACAGGAACTTCCAGAGAGTGTCGGCCGGAGAGATCGTCGGCCGCGACCGGCTGGGCCCGGTCACGGTCCACGAGGACGGCAGGATCTTCCTGCCGCTCTACCAGGACCAGGGTAACGACGGCTTCTTCGTCGTGCGCGACGTACACCCGGCATGGCTCCGCCTCTCGGCGGCCTTGCGCCGGGCTCGTATCTCCTCGCTTGCGCAGTGGTTCCCGGGCATCCACCGGGCGCGTCGCAGGGAGGATGCCCTCATCGTTGACCGGCGGATCGCGCGGTGGCTCACCGTCGACGTACTCCACCTGCTCGGCTACAGGAAAGGGCGGGTGACACGGGGCTGGTACGTGTTCCGAAGGCGCTCTCACGACCGCAGGGTGCGCGACTGAGTCTACTCTCGCCTCAGGCCAGGGTGGACCGGATGGCCTCAAGCAGCGCCTGAAGGTCTTCCTCCCCGTTGTACACGTGCGGCGCGACCCGCACGGCACTGCCGCGAAGCGACACCGTGATGGAGCGCGCCTCCAGCTCCGGGACCAGGCGAGCCGGATCGACTCCCGCGGGCAGGCGAAGACCGAACAGGTGGGCGCCGCGCCAGGCCTCGTCCTCGACCGACACTCCGAGGGAAGCCGCCTCGGCGAGCGGTCCTCGCGTGATGTTCCGGCAATAGTCCTGGATCCGCTCGGGAGTCCACTCGAGGATCTTCCGGATCGCCGCCAACTGCATGGGGACCAGGATGAAGTTCGAACGCTCTCCCATGTCGTACCTGGCAGCGGCCGGACGATAGTCATCCCGGTACTCGGCCACTCGACGAAAGTCGTCGCTCCCGAGACGCGAGATCCACGTCTCCTCCAGGGGAGCGCCGTCGTCGAACCGGCTCCCGTACCACGCCAGGCTGATGCTGTACGGACCCAGCAACCACTTATAGCCGGCGCACACCAGCGCGTCAGGGCCGATGGCCTCCAGATCGAAGGGGGCCGCGCCCACGGATTGCGTCCCGTCGATGATCAGAGCCGCACCGACCTCCCGGGCCCGTCGCCCCACAGTTTCCAGATCGAATCGAGTGCCGTCCATCCAGTGGTATTGCGGCAGTGCGATGACGGAAGTCGAGCGGTTGATCGCTTGCAGCAGGGTCTCGTTCCACGCTTCTCCCCTGGAGCCTGAGACGGTGGGTGGATCTACTGTCACCAGCTCCAGACGACGGTCGGAGGCCAGGCGCCTCCACGGGTATACGTTGCTCGGGAACTGCTCGCCCAGGATCACGATCCGCGATCCCTCGTCCGGAACCAGGTTCCGGGCCGCGGCCGTGATTCCGTAGGAAACGGACGGAACGATGGCGACTCGGGCCGGATCTGCCGCACCCACCAGGGTCGCGAACGCCTCGCGCAGGCGGTCGCTATCTCGAAAGAAGTCTTCCGGCGCAGTGTCAAACGGCCGTCGCTTAAGGCGCAAACCCTCGATGCCCGCCTCCTCCACTTCGCGCAGAAGTGGAGACATGTAGGCGCAATTCAGGTAGTGAACCTCCGCCGGAATGTGGAAGCCCTCGGTCTGTCGACTCAACGGCGACAGGACCGTCGGAGTCGTCACGAGCGGGGCCTCACAGGGCTACCTCGCGTCCCTCGCGCGCCGACCGGTAGCAGGCCTCCAGTACTTCGATCAGCCGCACCTGGTCCTCGTGCACCTCGAGCGGCTTCTCGCCTCGCACGTACCGGAGGAAGTCTCCCCACTCCTGCCGGTAAGAGTCCGTGTACAGCTCGGCCGGCGGCCTGTCCATCGGTGGGGTCACGTCCATGATTCCGGACTCGGTCGTCGAGAGGAGCTGGAGCGGATAAGAGTAGGCCGATCCCCGGTTTCCCAGCACGACCACCGAGTGGCGGTCCTTCTCGTCGATCAGCTCCCACGTGACTTCGACCGTCGCCGACGTACCACCCTCGAGCCCCATATGAACGGAGGCCGCAGTTTCCACCTCTCCCTCACCGTGGAGCCTCGCGCACAAACGCTCCACGGCCGGATAATCCAAGATCCAGAGCAGAACGTCGAGTGCTTGCGCTCCAAGGTCCATGAGCACTCCACCGCCGGCTCTCGCCGGGTCTCGACGCCAGCCGCGGCGCGGCCTGCGCGACCGGCGATTGAGCCAGATGGAGCGGATGTGGCTCACGGAGCCGACTTCCCGGCTGGCCACGAAATGCTTGATCGCCCGCAGGTCGAATCGATAGCGCAGATTGTTCGCTACCATCAGCTCGCGTCCCGTTTCCGATGCGGCGTCGATCAGGCGTCGGGCAGTCGCCGACTCGGATACGAAGGGCCGCTCGCACATCACATGTGCGTCGAGTGCGAGGGCCGACAGGACTCCGGACTCGTGCTCGCTGGTGGGCGAACAGACGAGGACTGCATCGAAGGCGGCCTGGTCGGCGAGCTCGTCCAGTGTCGAAGCCACGGCGTCGATCTCGAAACGCTCGGCGATCGTCCTGGCCTTCGCCACATCGGTGTCGACAAGGCCAGCCACGGTGACATCTCTCAGGCGCTTGAGAATCGGCAGGTGAACGACCTGGGCCGCACCACCGGCCCCCAGAACGGCAACATTGACGGTGCGGGGCACGGGCACGGGTGGTCTCCTTTCGCTCGCTTCGATCAGATGCGTCAGAACCGGTACGCGACGCCCGCGTAGACGGCCACGTTGCTTGCAGAGGTCACGAGCGTTCCACGTGCGTCCGAGTACAGACGAAGGTGGTTGCCGACCTCCAGCTCCAGGCCGCCGACGATCGACAGCCCGGCCGTGACAACCGCGTCGTCCAGAAACGTGCCCTGAATCGCAGGACCTGAATCGTTCAGCACGTACATGTCGATGCCGGCTCCGAGGTAAGGTGCCAGCGCCGGATCGGGCAGCGTCCATTGCAGGTCCAGCCCGATGACCCAGTAGTCGCGCGTCAGTTTTCCGAGGTCGATGTTGCAGTCCGGCGGATTGCACAGGGACTCGAGGTTGCTTTCGAACTTCGCTACAGCCTTATCCTCGATATCGGCCTTCCAGTACGCAAAACGTGGTACGACGCGCACGAACGGTCCGAGGAAGCCCAGGTCGGCTCTTACTCCGAACCCGACCGTTCCTTTCGCATCCTTCGCGTTCGCCCAGACAACCTCGACTCCGATCGCTTGCAAGCCCAGGTGCTCGTAGTCGTACTCCTCCAGATTCTGGGCAGCGCCTTCGCCAGCCCCGAACAGAACGGCCATGGCCACCGCCGACACCAGCCCGGCGGTACGAGGTCCGCGCTTTCCCCTCATCCGTCGTCTCCTTCATACACGTCTACGAGAGTGGCCCCCGGGTAGTAGGCTTCGAGGATCTGCTTGTAAGTCTGGCCGGCGCGCGCCCGGCCGATGGCGCCCCACTGGCACATCCCGGCACCGTGACCATAGCCACGGCCCCGAAGCTCCACCAGACCGCCGCCACCCTCCGCGACCGCGAAATCGGTGGAATTCAGGATCCGATCGTCACCGGGAAGCGCCCGTCGAATATCGAGGCGGCTGAGTATCAGATCCATCCCCACACCGCGGAACGCCAGGTCTCTGACTCTTCCGCTCGGCGTACGGTGGACGACCTCCAGCTGTTCCACGCGTCCCAGATCATCGACCCGCACGCCAAAGTGAGCGGCCAGCTCCCGCCTCGACACCGAGTCGAGCTCCTGGCGGGTCCAGGAAACGCTCCAGCGATAGCGCGGTGAGGCGGAGCAGTAGTCCGTGCCATCGGGCGCCCGGTCGGAGACAGACCGGAGATAAGGAGCCGGTTCCCGATCGAGAACTTCCTCGACAGCCGCCGTTCGGCCCCCGCAGGTGGAGTGATAGAACGCCCGGATGGGTCTGCCCTCGTAGAGAAGGACTCGTCCGGCCGTTGCCCGGACGGCCCGCGTGGACTCTGATCGCTCGGCTCGTATCCCGCCGTAGGCCTGGTCTGCAACGCTACCGAAGAGGTCAAAACCCATCTCGGCGTGCCCGCCGAGATGCGCCATCGCATAGGTCCGCGCCGCCACCGCCTGTGCCTCGACCGCCGCTAGCTCCTGGGGTCCCCTGGGGCCGATCTCGAGCGGCACGACGCCCAGCAGGTAATTCTCGATGGGCAGAATGTTGATGGCGGTCACCGCCCCCGCTCCGACGACTCGCAGCTCCGCGGACCCCCGATACGGAACCCCATCGATGTGCACCGGGGCGCCCTGCTCCGCCGGCCGAGCGAGAAGCGACGGAACCCCAGAAGGAGGGTTCCGGATCTCACCTTCGAGGAACAGCGCATCGCCCGATGCCGTGATCCGAACCGTGGCCCCCGGTGCGATCTCGCCGGCCGGCTGACCCGTGAGCACATCTGACAGTTGAAGCCCGCCCGGCGACGAGAGGGTGATCTGTTCCCGATCCACCACAACGCCTACGCGTACCGTGGGTCCCGGGCCCGCCGACACCGCAGGGGTGGTATCCTGCGTAACCGGTACGTGAGACAGCGGGACCAGAAGCCAGGCCAACGGCATGGTGAAAGCGAGAACGCCCGGACGAGTCAGCACGGCTTCAGCGACCCCACACGGCTTCGAGTCCCAACGGCAGCACGGGCAGAGAACGACGGCGCCGGCCCACCGGTCCTTGCGGAGGCAGGCGAATGACATCGCGGACTTCCGCCCGGAGATCGTAGTCGTCGGCGTCCACGATCTCCGCCTCCACCAGGGTCCCGACGGTCAGTCCATTCCCCCGATCGAGGAGCGTGACACCATCCACGTCGTCTGCCTGGCCCCATGTGCGGGCCACGGGAGCCTCTCCCGCCTCATCCACAAGCGCCTGTACCCGCCGCCCGATCGTGGCAGACAGCCGATCGGCACTGATCGCGCGCTGCACCTCGAGCAGTTCCTCGAGCCGGTCACGGCCGACTCCGTCGGGAAGAAAATCGTCCTCAAGTTCCATCGCCCGCGTGCCGTCCTGTGGCGAGAAAACAAATGAACCTAGATGATCGAACTCGATTTCTTCCATAAAGTTAAGTAGATCACGAAAATCCTCATTTGTTTCGCCGGGAAATCCGACCAGGACTGTTGTCCGAAGGGTCAGATCCGGGATCGAACGGCGCAGCCAGGAGATCTTCTTCCGGAGCCTGCCCTGCCTTTCCGGGCGACGCATTCGCTTCAGGACGGCGTCGCTCGCGTGCTGGATCGGCATGTCGAGATACGGGACAATCCGGCGCTCGTTGGCCATCAGCTCGACCAGCGGTTCGCGAAGGCCGGCCGAGTAGATGTACAGCAAGCGGAACCACGGGATGTCTGTTTCCTCCAGCAGTCGCTGCAGCAACGAGGCCAACTCCGCTCGGGCAGGCAGGTCACGACCGTAGTGGGCCAGGTCCTGCGCCACCAGGTTGACCTCGACCGCACCCTGGGCCTCCAGGCGTTGAGCCTCGGCCACGAGCCGATCGGTCTCGAACGACCGGTGCTTCCCCCTCCACAGCGGGATGGCGCAGAACGCACACCCGTGGTCGCATCCTTCGGCGATCTTCAGATATCGGACGTGGCGCCGATCCGTGAGCGGAATCCTCTCGCCCGGGTGGGGTCCGCGCTCCGGATCGAGAAGCCCCCTCCGCTCGAGCTCCGGCACCAGCCGGTCCATGTCGCGCAGACCGATGAACAGGTCCAACTCCGGAAGGGCCGATTCCAGCTCGTCCCGATACTGTTCGACCAGGCAGCCAACGGCGACGACAGCCTTGCAAACGCCCTCGTCTTTCAGACGGCCCATCTCGAGCAGCGTTTCGATCGACTCTTCCTTCGCCGCGTCGATGAATCCGCACGTGTTGACGAGGATGACTTCGGCCTCGGAGAGAACGTGGGTGTGGACGGCGCCGTGATCCGCCAGTGCGGCCAGCATACGCTCCGAGTCGACCGTGTTCTTGTCGCAACCCAGACTGACCATACCCAGCTTCACAGGCAAGCCAATAGGGCCACTCAACCCTCGAACACGTCGGCGCCGTCCGGCGGGACGAACTCGAACACGGAGTCCGGGATCGCCTGGTTGGGCTGGAGATCACGCAGGATTACGGTGCGGATCGTCTCGTTTTCCTCCAGGATCTCGAAGCGTCTGACCAGGAAGGACTCCTGGTCCACCCAGACCCGCACCCTTCGGTACAGCGACTCGCCGGTCGGGGTGAGGACGATCCTCCAGGTCGCGCTTCCGGTCACGTCCTCGGATCCTTCGAGCACAGCAGCGTACCCGGTGTCGGTTTCCTCGAAGATGCGTCCCTGCAGATCGACCATGCCCGCGCCCGTCACGTTCGCATCGATATCCGACCGGATAACCTGGTTCGGATGCGTGCTCGGGTAGTAGAGCCACAGGTACTGGCCATCGGCCACGATCACGTCACCGACGGGATCGGAGAAGTCCATCTTGAACCGGCCGCGCCCCTTCTGGTACCAGGTTCCGCTGCCGTCCCGGCGGCGAGCCAGCAGCGGGATCTCGATCGTCTGCTCGAACTGGGCCTGCAACGATTCGAGACTCTCGTACACCGTCTCGGCCCGATCCAGAAGCTGCTGCACTTCGGGAGTCCCCGAGCCGTCCTGCGCGCACACCTGATCCGGGAACACTACCGATGCCAGCAGGGCCAGTGCCCCCAGCGTGGAGGCGAATCTCCCCCTGAACGCGCTCTCTGCGGCTGATTGGTTCACTGCCACTCCCGGTTGCCGGCTCATGGAACGAGTCTTCAACGCTGAACTACCCTCGCCCGTCCGGTGCCGTTCCGAGGTTCCCCTGGCCCAGGTCCGCGGTGGGGTCGTCGTCATCTACAGAGCCAGCCGCTTCCGTGGCCTCTGCCAGCAGATCGTCTCCGCGCAGCACGGAATCCAGCTGCACAAGTGAGATCAGCACCTCTCGAGGACGCGAGCCGTCGGGAGGTCCGAGCACTCCAACGTCGTGCAGCTGATCGATGATTCGCGCGGCGCGGCCGTACCCGATCTTGAGTCTACGCTGCAACAGGCTCGTCGAGCCGGCGCCGTTATGAATCACGATCTCGGCTGCTTTGCGGAAATACGGATCCCATTCGGCCATCACCTCGTCGCTGACATCGACCTGGCTTTCCTGCAATTCCAGTTCTCGCACCTGCTTGAGGATGTTGGTCTCTTCAGACTCAAGCTCGCTGCGTGCGGCCGCCCTGTCCCGGTACCATTGGATCAGGCGCTCGGTCTCGTTCGTGTCGATGAACGCTCCCTGAATCCTGTGCGGGTCGGACTCGCCCGGCTCGAGGAAAAGCATGTCACCGTTCCCCAGGAGACTCTCAGCCCCGTTCTGGTCGATGATCGTCCGGCTGTCCGTCTTGGACGCCACGCGGAACGCAATCCGGCAAGGGAAGTTGGCCTTGATGAGGCCGGTAATGACGTCGACGGAGGGGCGCTGGGTGGCGACCACCAGGTGGATCCCGACGGCTCGCGCCTTCTGCGCGAGGATCGCGAGCGGCGTCTCCACCTCGGCCTGAACGGTCATCATCAGGTCGGCCAGCTCGTCGATGATGAGCACTATATACGGTAACGTACCCTCGTCATACGGGCCCTTTCCCCATCCCTCCGAACGCTGCAGTTCTTCGCCGGCCCGGATCCGCCGGTTGAGCTCGACCAGGTTCCGGCACGCGTTGGCAGCAAGCAGCTTGTAGCGACGCCCCATCTCGTGAACGGTCCAGCGCAGGACGGTCGCGGCATCGTTGTTGTCCTTCACTACCGGGTGACGCAGGTGTGGCAGATCGTCATAGACGGTCAACTCGACCATCTTGGGATCGATCAACAGGAGACGGAGATCGCGCGGCGAGAATCTGTAGACCAGGCTCGTGATGATCGTGTTGATGCACACCGACTTACCGGAGCCGGTGGCCCCGGCAATCAGGAGGTGAGGCATTTTCGCGAGATCCGCCGTGTACGGATCCCCCTCGAGGTCCCGGCCGAGGCCCAGCGTCAGCACTCCCGGGTCATTCTGCCAGGTGTCCGACTCGAGAATCTCCCGGAGCTGCACGATCTCGGGCTCCGGATTCGGCACTTCGACGCCGACAGCTCCCCTCCCCGGAATCGGAGCCACGATTCGCACCGATGGCGCCTTGAGAGCCAGCGCGAGATCGTCGGCCAGGGCGGCGATCTGCCCTACCTTCACCCCTTCGGCCGGGATGACCTCGAACTGGGTCACGACCGGCCCGGTGGTCCAGCCACCGATCGTGCCCTCGACCCGGTACGTGGCCAGCTTGTCGATCAGGATCTGACCGAGGCGCTCGAGCTGGTTTGGCGCCATTCCCGATCCGCTACGCGTGGGAAGCCGCAGGAGGTCATTCGGAGGCAGCTCGTCGTCCGACGGATCACCGCAATCCGGCAGTTGCGGTACCAACTCAGGAGAATCGCCCTCAGCATTTGCCGGCACCGCCGCTTCCGGCTCGGGGGCGAGCTCCGGCCCGGGTTCGGGCTCTGGCTCTGGGGCTGAGGTCTCCCACAGAGATTGATCCAGCCTCTCCGTCGCGCGGCGCTCCCTCCAGTTCGAGAACCAGACGGTCGTCGCAGCGTATACCGCGTGGAGACCCTTCCACACATTCTGCGCGAGCCATTTCGCCGCTCGGCCGCCCAGCTCCACCGCTCGCTTCGGGGACACGCCCAGGGTCAGCACCACCAGGGCCACGACAAACGCCGCGACGATCAACTGGGCCCCTATCGTGCCGAAAGCGGTCGTCAGGACCTCTGCCATGGACCGGCCGAGCCAGCCCGCGCCGGTTCCCGTGCCACCGAGCGACCGGCTGACGAACCACCAGCCGGCCGGAACGAACACCATGGCCCCACCGGAAAGGACGGTCCAGCGTAGGGCGGTCCTCTGCTCCAGGACTCCGAAACACCACAGCGCCCACACAAAGGTCGGAACGGCTACCAGAGCGGCCCCGAACCCGAACACCGTATTCAGGCCGAGGCTGAGCAGCTCGCCGGCGGGTCCGATGAGATTGCCCGAGTCCGCGCGGCCGGGCAGCAACTGGGGGACGAGGGCCAGCGTGACCAGGACGCCGAGTGCGATCAACCCTACGCCGAGTGCCTCCCGGCGCTGCCTCTCGTTCACCGTGCTGCTCCGTTCGGCACCATCCGGCGAGGCTGGATCATCCTGGCTCCTGCATACGCTCCAGGAAGTGCGTGTCGACGTTGCCGGCGACGAATTCGGGGTGCCTGAGCACTTCCCGCAGGAACGGAATCGTGGTCTTCACTCCCTCGATGATGAACTCCTCCAGGGCCTGGTAGACCCGTCCGAGGGCCTCATCGCGGGTGTTTCCATGCGCGATGATCTTGCCGAGCAGCGAGTCGTAGAACGGCGGTACCGAATATCCGGCGTAAACGTGCGTGTCTATCCGAATTCCGGGACCACCCGGGGCGTGGAACGCCGTGATCTTTCCTGGAGACGGCCGGAAGTCGTGCTCCGGGTCTTCCGCGTTGATGCGGCACTCGATCGCATGGCCGGACAGTGGCGGCGAATCGGCGAGCATCAAGCGTTCTCCCGCCGCAGAGCGGATCTGCTCCTTCACGAGGTCCACACCCGTGACCATTTCGGTTACCGGGTGCTCGACTTGAATCCGGGTGTTCATTTCCATGAAATAGAACTCGCCGCCCTCGGCAAGCAGAAACTCCACCGTGCCCGCGTTCGAATACCCGATGGCCCTGCCCGCGAGGATGGCGGCCTCGCCCATCGCTCGTCGCGTGTCGGACGTGATGCCCGGGCTGGGAGATTCCTCGATGAGCTTCTGGTGCCGCCGCTGGATCGAGCAGTCGCGCTCCCCCAGGTGCACCAGGTTGCCGTGACCGTCGCCCATGACCTGGATCTCGACATGCCGCGGCCGCTGGACGAACCGCTCGAGGTACACGCGGGCATCGTTGAACGCCGCAGCGGCTTCGTTCCGAGCCATCGTGAACGCGCTCTCGAGCGCGTCCTCTGACGTGGCGACCCGCATCCCCTTGCCGCCTCCGCCGGCGGCGGCCTTGATGATCACGGGGTAGCCGATCCGCTCGGCCTCGGAACGGGCTTCGTCAACATCGGCGACGGCACCGACGGATCCGGGCACGACGGGGACGCCCGCGTCGATCATGGTGCGCCGGGCCTCCGCCTTGTCTCCCATGCGCCGGATCTGATCCGCGGTGGGTCCGATGAACACGATCCCGCTCCGGTCGCAGATCTCCGCGAACTCGGCGTTCTCGGCCAGGAACCCGTACCCGGGGTGGATCGCCTCGGCGCCCGTGATCTCGGCCGCCGCTACGATACGAGGGATGTTCAGGTAGCTCTCTCTGCTGGCCGCCGGGCCGATGCAGATATCCTCGTCCGAGAAGCGGACGTGCAGGGATTCGCGATCGGCCTCGGAGTAAACGGCTACCGTGCCAATGTCCAGCTCTCGGCACGCACGGATCACCCGTAGCGCGATCTCGCCCCGATTGGCGATCAGGATCTTCTTGAACATGCTTCGGACGGACTCAGGCAGGTTCGATTCGGAACAGGACCTGACCGAACTCGACCGGCTCCGCGTTCTCCACGCAGATCTCCCGAATCGTGCCCGACACCTCGGCCTCGAGCTCGTTCATGAGCTTCATGGCCTCGAGGATGCAAAGGGTCTGGCCCTTTTCCACCCGGTCTCCGACCTCGACGTACGCCGGTGCGTCCGGCGCCGGTGCCCGGTAGAACGTGCCTACCATCGGAGACGTGACCTCCGCGAGGCCTGAATCCATCGAGTCATCCAGCTCCGGATCCGGCCCGAGCGTCGCGGCTGCATCCGGGACCATGGGGGTCGCCGGCACAGCGATCGGTGCGGCACCGGCCGATACGGTCACCGGCGGCGACTTCGCGATCCGGACGCGTGTTCCGAATCGGGAGATCTCCAATGAGTCGATCCCCGACTCGTCCACCATGTCGATCAGACGCCGAATCCAATTGAGGTCGATCATCTGGTCACCCGTTCCAGGTATTTGTCAGTGGTGCGATCTACCTTGATGACGTCGCCCTTATCAACGAACAGGGGGACATGAACGATGGCACCGGGTCCTAGTGTCGCGGGCTTGGTCCCACCCTGGGCCGTATCCCCCTTGACGCCCGGCTCGGTCTGGACGACCTCGAGCTCGACGAACTGCGGGAGCTCGACCGCGAGCACCTCACCGTCCCGCGTGAGTCCCTCGCACTCCATGTTCTCCTCGAGATACATGAGTTGGTCCTCCCCGACCATGTCGGGCGAGACAGGCGTAATCTCGTACGTCTCCATGTCCATGAAGTAATACAGGCTGCCGTCCGTGTACGAGTACTGGATCGGCCGTCGGAGGAGTCGGACTTCCTTGACCTTCTCGCCGGCCCTGAACGTCTTGTCTACCACACCGCCGGTCAGCACCGACTTGATCTTCGTGCGAACGAACGCACCACCCTTTCCGGGCTTCACGTGCTGAAAATAGGTGATCTGGTATAGCGTCCCGTCCAGTTCGATCACCATTCCTTTTCTGAAACTCGATGTATCCGCCATGTCCCGTTCCGTAATCTCTGTTTCGTTTCGACGCCGCGCCGGACCTGACCTTCTCCCTGACGACAGGTTGCCGATTGCCGGTGTCCCGTGTCAGAGTTCTCGCAGAGCGAGAGGATAGGCCGTGAGCACTCGCCGGCCTCCTTCCTCTGCCACGACGACTTCCTCCAACCGCACGCCGCCTCGGCCCGGAAGATACACCGCGGGCTCGATCGTGACCACGTTGCCGGGGCCCAGCGTCTCTCGGGAACGCGCGTTCACGCTTGGACCCTCGTGCACTTCCAACCCCACACCGTGACCTGTACCGTGGCCGAAGTGCTCCTCGAATCCCGCCTCGCTGATTACATCCCGCGCCGCGCGATCCACGTCCCGTGCCGGCACGTCCGCCGACGTGGCGGCTATGGCCCTGTGGACGGCCTCGAGTACCGTTGCGTGAATCTCGCGCTGCCAGGGCTGCGCCGCACCAAGCACGAACATCCGCGTTATGTCCGAGCAATAGCCGTCGACTCTCGCGCCGAAATCGATCAGCAGCAGGTCCCCTTCCCGTAGCCTGCGGTCGCCGGGACGGGCGTGCGGGAGCGCACTGCGGGGCCCGGAAGCCACGATAGGGTCGAACGGCATCGACCCGGAGCCTGCCCGGTGGAGACGGTACACGAGCTCGGTCGCCAGCTCCGTCTCCGAAACGCCCTCGGTCACGAGTCCGGTGGTCTCGGCGAGCGCGGTCTCGGCGACCTCTACGGCACTTGCGATCGAATCGATCTCGCCCGCGTCCTTGGTCGCTCGCAGGTCCTCGAGCATCGAACCCGCCGGCTCCCAGAGTACACTGCCGCACCTCTCCCCGAGCACGCGCCGGTCGCGGACGGTCAGGTCGTGGTCCTGAAAACCTACGCGGGGCCCCGATTCACTCTCCTGGAGGCAACGCGCGAGCTCCACGAACAGGTCGGAGTCCGCGATCGAGATTGCGACGCCGTTGACGACTTCCTCGGCCGCTTGCGTTCGGTAGCGGAAGTCGGTGATGAGCGTAGCGGAACCGGGCTCGACGTACAGGAAGGCCGACGACCCCGTGAAGCCCGTGAGCCATCGGATTCCGGGGAGGTGGCTGACCAGAAGGCCGTCCAGCCGCGACTCGTGCAGTCGGTCCCTTACGCGGCGCAGCCTGAGTATGCGCGCGTCCTCAGCCGGCTCGCGGCTCACGTGTCAGCGCGGAGGTGCGTCGTCAGGGCCCGCATTCCAAGCAGATAACTGTCCGCTCCGAATCCGCCCACGACACCGACGGCGATGTCCGAGAGAAGTGAATGGTGCCGGAACGGTTCCCGCGCCCACACGTTGGTGAGGTGCACTTCGACGAACGGCACACCGGCGGCGAGCAGCGCGTCGCGGAGAGCGACGCTCGTGTGCGTGTAGGCCGCCGCGTTCACCAGCAAACCGTCCTGCCGCGATCCGACGTCGCGGATCCAGTCGGCGAGCTCACCCTCATGGTTGGATTGCACAGTTGTGATCCGCGCGCCCAGCTCGCTCCCGAGCGTTTCGAGAGCGGTCAGGATACCGTCCAGACCCAGAGCGCCGTATAGCCCGGGCTCACGGGTGCCGAGCAGATCCAGATTGGGACCGTTGAGGACACCGATCTCGAGGTTGCCTTCCGTCATTCGTCCCGCTCGCCAAGTCCCAGCAGCCATTCGCGGGCAAATCCTCTCGGCTGGTCCGCCGGCTGATCATCTCCGGAGGATTCAGCTGCGGCTGGCTCGGCCCCATGCTCAGGGTCTGGCCGGGGCTGCTCCGGATCCGGGAGCGCAGCCGCTCTTTCCTCTCCCAAGCGAAGGATGCGCCGGAGCTCTTCGGCTACCGGTGGTCCCGAAGGCCGCCCGAGCGGAGCGGGAGACAGCGATTCGTCAATGGCGTCGAATTCACGCGTGGCTCCCCCAGCCACCACGTCGGTGTCGCCGGGTTCCGGCGGAGGCGGCGCCTTCTCCCCTTCCCGTACCGACTCGAGCCGGGCCAACAGATCCGGGTCGTCCGGTGCGTCCTTGAGGAGTTCCTCGTACATCTGGGCGGCCTCCCGGTTCAGCCCCTGCTCGGCATACAGGTCCGCCATCGTGCGAGTCAGCAGATCCGCGTCCCTCGACAGCTCGGAGACCTCCTGATCCGGCTGTTCCTCGTACCACCAAGTGTCCTGCGCCCGAACGGTCTGTGGCACCTCGCCATTCAAGATCGCCTCTACGACTTCGTCCTCCGGCCGTCGCTCGTCATCGTCATCGGCGGACGGCTCGGGCAGGGCGTCGGACCACTCATCTGCGCTCGATTCAGTCGCCGCTTCCAGCTCCGCGATACGTCTTTGGGCGTCGTGGTTCGTCGGATCAACCTGGACGAGACGCTCGTACCAGTGACGGGCTTCTGCCGTGTCTCCCCGCTCGTCCGCCAGGGCGGCGAGTTCTCCAACGGCCACCAGGTTCCCCGGGTCCAGCTCCAGCACCCGGCGGAACGACTCCAGTGTCTCTTCCACCCTGCCGAGGTCACGAAGCGCGCGGGCGCGCACTATGTGGCCGCTGGGATAATCCGGGTGTCGGACGAGCCCGTCTTCGAGAATATCCAGAGCTCTTTCCGGCTGTCCGGCTTTTCTATGGGCGTCGGCCAGGCGCGCGAAGACGAGGCTGTCCGGCCGCCGCCGGTACTGCTCCTCGAAGTGCCGAATCTGATCACTGGCTGACGAATCGGGGCTCATAGCGTCTTCTGCGTCAAGTTAGTGGAATTGGAGAATTACTCCAGGGCTGCTGAAGAATCATGGTACAGCCCCTGACCGCGAAGAAGTTACCGGCCGGCTCTCGCCAGTGTCAACGTGAACCGGACCCGTCCATATTGCCTGTCTCTCCCTATCGGAATAGGTTTTTCCGCTTCCCTTGGTCACTGTGAGGGAACCGTATGGGGCGTGTTGGACCCGTACGGGATAATGTCAGAATGTGTTCCTGATTCCAGGACATAGAAAGAGTCGGTAGTCGTATGATGATGCGCTCGATTCGGGCAAACACGAAGTGGATCATGATAATCCTCGCGGTGGCTTTCGCCGCCTGGCTCGTACTCGACTGGGTGCAGAGCCGGGACACGCAGGCGGCCGCGGGTGCGAACCCCGTCATCGCGGTAGTGAATGGCCATGAAGTCCGCTACTTGCGCTGGAGCAATACGCTGCAACTGGCGCTCAACAACGCACGCGCGATCAGCGGCGGCGCCGTA
>CAXMRU010000321.1:0-10870 GCA_964195715.1 Akkermansiaceae bacterium
CGCGCCGTCGAAATCACCCAGGTCCATCTCGAGCCGTGCGAGCGCGAGCGATATGCTCCCCTCATCGGGGTCGATCACCTGGGCACGCTCCAAGGCGGCTCTCGCCTGCTCGTGCTCGCCCAGGCCACTGTGTGCGCTGGCGATCGCCGTGAACGACCGATAGTCAGCCGGAAGGAGCTCCGCATAGCGCCCGTAGTACTCGAGTGCTTTCGCGAAATCGCCACCCCACGCGTGGAGTTCTCCGATCTGCCGAATGTAGTCGTACTGCGACGGATCGAGCTCCAACACGACTTCCAGCTCCGCGATCGTCTCTTTCCGCTCCCCCCGAGCGGTATGAAGCTGGGCCAGTTGCAGGTGACCCTGGATGTCGTCCGGGTAGAGCTCGGTCCAGTACGTGGCCGTCCGTAAGGCCTTCTCCGCGTCCTGCTCGAACAGCCACTGGTTCAAGGTTCGAATCCCCAATTGCGTCCGTTCGGGCAGTCGGTAGAGATGTTGCATCGCTGCCTGCATGGCCGAATCGGCCTGAGGGCGCTGATTCGAGAGCAGGTGGACCACGGCCTTCTGCGCTTGCGCGAGAGCGAACGTAGGATCCTCCTCGACCGCACTGGAGAGGATCGGAAGACCGCCCGATAAATCACCTGCAGAGACTCTTTGAAAGCCCACCGCCGCCAGCTCGAAGGCCCTGGGCGAATCGGTCAGCAACTCGGATACGGCGAGATCCGGCGCCTCCTCAATCTTGTACTCCGGCACACCCAGGTCCCGGCGGAGTTGCTCGGACATCTGGTCTATGAGGTCGAGCGGGTCCGTGCCGGTGAACGTCCGTCGATCGAGGAGCTTTCCGCGCCTCGTCTGGTACAGCTCGGATTTGAGGGTAACGCCGGCCTCGCCCCGGGTGAAGGAGCCCCTCACGAAATATTCCAGGTGCCTCGCGTCGGCCATCTCGCGCATCAGAGTCATCGGCGCACCCACCCCGTCGGCGAAACCGGCCTCCTGCAAGTCCAGCAGCATGCCGGACTCCTGGCCGTCGAGCGGACTGGTGGAGATCACGAACATTTGCTGGGCAAGGTCGACCTGGAGGGCGAGAGCCGCCCCGTAACTGAGCCAATCGAGCGCTTCATCTCCGGATTCGTTGTCGAAGAAGAAGATGGCCACCTTCTTCCGGAACGCCTGCTTGGGCACCTGCCGCTCGATCTCGTTCCCCGCCTCATCCTCGACCACGACCGTCGTGGTAGCGGCTCCGAGGTCCTTTCCGGAGAAACCGAAGTACAGAAGCGTCGCCGCGAGGATCAGGTTGAGCGGAATCCCGATCGCCTCGATCCTTCCCCAACTATCCTGCCCCGGAGTACCGTGCCGCCAGGTCACCATGACGACCGACGGCAGCAGAAGAAGGAGCAGCAGAAAGGCGAAGCTGGTGATGTGCGGAGAGAGGACGAATTGCTCCACGGCCCAGTCCAGGAACTCGACGAATGCCCACGATCCGGCCAGGTAAAGGCCCATGAACTGGGGAACTCGCCGGGCGAGAAGCTCCGACATGAGATTCTTCATGCGATTCAATATAGGTGCGGCGGTGATGAGCAGCTAACCGGAGATCGATACTGGGCCCGGGCGCCAGCGTCCAGGCCCGCACGCGAAAATTGGCCGTAGAACAGGTCCTTCCCTAGATTGATTTACTGATCCTCCCACACCGGCCTTACAGATATGTCTGAGTTGTTGGCCGCCGCACATCAGAATCTGACTGTTCTCGAGTTGAAGCCAGGGGCCACCTGGCAAGACGTCAAGACATCGTACCGCTTCCTCGTGCAGATCTGGCACCCCGATCGCTTCTCCGCGGGAAGTGAAACCCAATCGCAGGCGGGGGAGAGACTCAAGGCGATCAACGAGGCCTACGACTGGCTCTGCGAGCACCAGGCACTGGTTTCGGCTCTAGCCACAGAACAGGAGCCTCAGGCGCAACGTGATCCAACGACGGCCGAAGGAGCTGAGACTTATCGACGACAGCAGGGAGCCCGCAGCAGATCGGCATCCTATCCTCCACCGCGGTCCCCGCTGACTGCACCCGAGCAAACGAGGAACCGGCAGCGTCGATGGCTTTGGGGTGCAGCCGGCGCGACAGCTTTGATAACCTTCGTTGTAGCTGTGGCCACATCCTCAGATTCCGACCCGGCGAGGCGCACGCTCAGCCGGCGCTCTCCGCCGCCCTCCGCAATGGCGCCGTCGATCGATCGTGATGATCGCTCTCCGGACCCGACACCGAGAGAGTATTTCGTAGAGGCCAAGCACCTGTACGTAACCGCCAACCGCCTGAACGTACGTGAGTCTCCGACCACCGAAAGCCGGATTCTCACAGCCCTCAACCGAGGCGACCGAGTCGAGATCGATGCAGCTGAGGGGCTGTGGCGAAGGATCGCGACTGGTGACCCAACCCGAGACGCAGGCTGGGTCCACAGCGCGTACTTAACTACTGAGCGGCAGCTCGCAGCATCGGGAGATACCACTCCACGACCTGAGAGACCCTACCTGTCAGGATTGACAGCGTCCGAGAGGAGAATGGTCGAGAGTGCCTGCAGCATTGAGAAGAACTTTGAGGGACCTGTCGCATACCACGGATGCGTTCAGCGTCAATTGATCGGGTTAAGTCGGGACGCCGGGAGGCCAGACCTGTCAGGATTGACGTCGTCCGAAAAGAGAATGGTCGAGAGCGCCTGCCGCGTTGAGAAGAGCTTTGAGGGACCCGCTGCATACTACGGTTGCCTTCGTCGCCAGCTCTCGCTGAAGCGGTTTGGGCTCCAGTAGGCTCGGCCGACTCGACGGATACATCCGGTTTCTCGAGTGTATTGGTTATATTGTTGGGTGTGTGCACCCACTTCACTAAGTCATAAAGGTCAGGCGGTACATCGGTGAGCGATCAAGACGTACAGGGCACCATCAAGACCAGGTCGGGCACCTGGGAATGGGAACTCAGGAGCCTCCGAGCCTGGCCCAAGTCGGACGTGACGGGCAAGCGCCTCGGATTCGAGGATCCCGCCAATGCGGTGAACGCCATGTCGCTTGAGCTCGAGCCGGACAGCGAAGAACTCTCCGAGGAGTCCATCCGGGACCTGTCGCTGTCCCCTCTCAGACGGCGCTTCGAAGACAGCTCCGGCGTCGTATGGATCGCTCACCCGGTGGACGGGAGTCGAGCCAAGGGAGCCAAGTCGGTCTCTCGAGTCTCACTTCACAGCCTTGAGCACGGATCGAAGGTCGTGGACCTTCCGCCGGGCCGGACGCTGGGCGACCTGAAGGACAAGGAGCTGATCGCGTTGGTCTAGAGGGAGAGGTCTAAAGCATCGGCGACGGTCCTCGTGGGTACCGCATCCGAGGCCTTCCTGACGAGGGCCGGTCGCACAGTTCGATCGACGATCGGACAGCGAGTCAACCATCGCTCGATCCTGTTCATCGCTTGCTACGGTATTCCGCTACGTAGTCATCCCACACGGCCTGGTGGTATTCCCGGGCCGAGCAATGCGAATCCGGTTCGCCCCACGCCGCCACTAACCAGCGGCAATCCGTCCAGTCCAGCAACGGCAGATACTGATACCCGATGACCTTGTATGGCATCGGCAGCTGCTGCCAGACGTGCCTGGGAATGGTGGCAGCCACGTTGGATCTCGGGCCGACACCGGAAATGTAGGACGTAGCCAGCAGGAAGCTTTCTTGCGCAGCGATCAGGTGCAGCTGAGATAACAGGTCGCTGCCGTCAGCTGACTGTTTACTGCGTGCCAGTATCAGGGCACGGAGTGCCGTCGCCGCTTCGCGATATGCGGCAGGTAACGGCAAATACACCTGGGCGGTAGCCAGGCGCGCCTCAGGGTCATCTTCGAGCGTCTGGACATCGTCGGCCCAGAATACCCCCGATGGGACGGTCGCCGGCATTGCGGCCTCTCGCTGGGTTTGCTCTGATGAGTCCGGTGCATGGCGCAGACGGACGGGCGGTACAGCTCCGCCCATCGGCTCGCAAAACGACGAGACCGGCACGATCTTCGCCAGCCGCCAGACCAATCTGTCGCTGTGTCCACTGCAGAACACTCCGCCCGATTCGTTGCGAGCACTGTGCCAAGAAACAACAGCGAGGGATAACTCCATAATCGGTTGTCGTTCAAGTGGATACGGCGTCATACTAAGCCACGGCGTTTCCGCCCGATCCGTGGCGTCGCATCATCATTTGTTGCGCCGCAGCCACAAGTCCAGGCACAAGCGCTGGTAACGCTACGCGCTGTAATTCCTCAGCTGTCTGGCCCTTCCATACCTGCTAGGGGACCAGCTCCGGATCCTCGCTTACCCCCGCGAAGTCGCCCGCTTTCACGACCGTGATCCGTGAGAGATCGATGTGCCGGCGCATGGCCTCGTTGATCTCGTCGACGGACAGGTCCCCCCAGGAATCCGCGAAGCCAGGCATCCTGACGAACCATTGCTCAGGATTCCGCATCTCTATCGGTCCCCCCCGTCACCTGCGAGGGTATGCGCCTCTCTGCTCTGAGGCTTCGAATCTGCGGTTGGTCTTAGCCCTTGACGTCTGTGTCCAGCGAGATGATGCCCTCCTGCACCAGGCTCATCACACCGACGGCGGATACCCCTTTGCTGAGGGGTGCCGCCTGGAACAGCGTCCGGGAAGAGGTCTTCACTCCTCAGCGCCTGACTACCTGGCAGGTGTGCACGCGGAGTCACCCAAACCAACAACTGAACGGTGCCTGTTGTTGCGAGGGGGCTGAAGGGGTCGATCCCGGCTAGGGCTCTTCGTCCTCGGGATGGTTTGCAACGGAGTCTCTCGAATCCAAGACCTTCTCCGCCACATGAGCCGGCCCTTCCAGAAACCGACCGCTATCGCCTGACTTGAAATGGACGGCCTGGTTGATCCACACCGCCACGGGCTCGTCGTCGCGAAGAGCTGGCTTGAAGAGCATAGCGTCGACGACTTGCTCGGCTGCGTTGTCGAAGACATCGTAGCCGCTCGACTTCAGCACCTCACGGGCCCCAACAGAGCCATCCGGTCCCACGTAGACCCACAGGATCGTGGTCACGTCGAGGCCGGTGTCGCGGTAGCCCGACGGATAGACGCGCTGCAGAACGTTCTTGAGTTCCGCGCCGTTCCTGATAGTCGGCTCCACGTCGCGAGCCACGAACACGGGTCCATCGGCAGGGTCGGGGTCCTGCCCGAAGACAAGGTGCGTGGGCAGAAGCGCGAGCAGCACCAGCAGGCCCGCAATGCTGTGTGGCCTCATGATCCACCTCCGGCGATGCGAGTGAAACAGAGAGGCAGAGTCACGTCGGAGGGCATACAACGTGGCTCGCCGGAAGAACTATTTATAATCTATATAGATCAAACGAGGGATGCACGCCTCGCGCCAGAGCGTCACGGACAGTCCAGCGAGCAAGAGGAAGGCAGCAAAGCTGAGCCACATCGGAACGGGGCTGCCATTAATCGTTATCTCCCACCCCAGCCCGATGCGAAGCAAGGGGAATACCGCCATCAGAGCCAGGACGAATGCCACGATCTTCGTCGACTTCATCAGACCATCTCCAGCGAAAAGTCTGGCGGGGCCTCGCATAAGCCAGGCTGGCGATCCACGCGCTCCTCTACTCTACTTGCGCCTCGTCCGCAGCGGATTCCGGCTGAGGCAAAGGCAGCTCAGAGTTCCATATGGCTACGGTCCAGAGCCACGTCCAGGTTCCGCGATCGTACGCCAGCCCGTCCATCCCATCGATGTCAGCCGACGTGAGCGTGAACTCGCTGGACGCCATCCCGAGCTGAAACGCCCCCGTATACCGCTCCCTGATGGCTTCCCTCCCCACCGTGGCCGGCTCGTTGGAGGGCATCTCGATCGCGTCGTCAGCGTACAGGGCAGCTGCAGCATCCGCATCCATCGCCAGGACGGCTTGGGCGTAGGACTCACCCAGGCTTCGTATGGCGGTGACATCCTGATCGCTCAGCGGTGCCGCTCCAGGCTGGCAGGCGACGAAGTATCGCAGCTCGACGACGTCATCAGTCGGTCCCGGCGGATCGGTCGCACCGGTACCACATCCTGCAACGGCGCCGATCAGCACTGCCGCGACGACCGTAACGAGACGCGTGCGAGACCAGACGACCGAGGCAAGAAGGGCGAGACCCAACAGCAGACCGGTCCCGGGGAGCCGGAGACCTCCGAGAAAGGTGCCCCCGGCGATCACGGGCTGGATCGAGGTGCACGAGTCCGTCGGATCCGGGGACGTGGAGAGGCATACCTGGTAGGCGCTCGTGCTTTTCCCCGTCCACCTGAACTCGACCGAGGTTCCGGGGATCGTGGCTCCGTCGACCGGAGCCACCGGGCGGACGTTCGAGAAGAGCGGTGAGATATCGTGATGCCGCGCGCCTCTCCGAAGCTCCTCTGCCAGGTCAATTCGCACGTGCTCGTGGAAGTTATGGTAGTAGAAGAGGTACACGATCCTGCGGCGCAGATCGTAGATCGTCGAGTACTGCGTCGGATACTTCCCCTCCTGGTGCGTCGCGTCGAGGACCTCTCCGACGAGGAGGGGCGAAACCGACTCCGCCTGCGAGAGCATCGACGTCGCCGTCTCGTGTCTCCAGCAGGGATAGCCGCCCAGCTCCGGGTGCGATTGGTAGAAGTTCGTGACCACCTGGAAGGGACCCTGCTTCATCAGGATTTCGTCCCCCTCCACGATCATCGAAGCCCCGGCCGAATCGCCAACCAGGTACTGGGCCCGGTACTGGTCCTCGCAGTAGTAGTCCCCGAAGATTCCACTCGCCTCATCCAGCGAGCCCGCCTCGCGCATCACCTTCTCCATGAGGGGACCGTCGTATCGCGTCTTGCTTGCCTCGGAGCGAGGCATCGGGAGATACGGGGAGGCCGTGGCGTCCTAGAAGAGGCCTGCTTCGTTCATTCCTCCCTGGGGGTAGCCACCGGCGTAGCCGAACTTGATCCAGCCGTTGTTCTCCGCGGTCCCCGGGATGATCCAGAACCGGGTGTTGGGGTCCGACCAATCCTCGTTGTTTCCGCCCAGCACCTCTCCGTCTCCTGCCACGTGGAAGACCGTGCATGACCCGTAGGGCTGGAGGCCTTCCTGGTGGCTGGAGAGCGCCTCGTTTCCTTCGGTTGTACAGCTCGACGCGACTCCAGCGAGCACCAGGCACGCCAGGATGGGAAGCTTCACGCGTCGAACCCGGTGCGTCATCGCAGTGCCTCTAGTCGGGGAGATCCGCAACGAAGTCCTGGAATCGGGCGACGTCGGTCAGGGGCGCACCGTGACCGAAGCACACGACGCGGGGCTCGAGGTCGGCCAGCATCCGGGCCGACTTCCTGTTCGCCGACGGATCGAAGGTCGCGAAGCGGAACGGCTCGGTAAGGCGTGCACGGTACGTCACCGGATTCCTGTGGAACAGCACGTCTCCGAGGAGCAGAACCCGGTCCCGCTCCCGCCAGAAGGCGAGGTGTCCGGGCGTATGTCCCGGCGCCTCGATCACGGTCAGGTCACCGACCTCGTCGCCGTCCGTCAGGACGCGAGCCACGGGATGACCTGGACCGGTCAAGCGGCGCGACAGACGCGCCAACCACCCATCCGGGTGTGGCAGCAAGCGTGTCCAATCCCCCGTTTCAGCGGCATCGCGATCGCCGGCACCGCACCAGAGGGGCGCTCCGAACGCCTCGCACACCGCGTGGCTGCCACCCTGGTGGTCAAAGTGAGCGTGTGTCAGGACGTGTACGGAGATCGGGTGCGACTGGAGAGCCGCGATGAGCCTGCGGGACGTGAAGGGAACTCCGGCGTCGATCAGGACGTCCCCGGCCACATAGACGTTGACCAAGTCCGGTTGCTGCAGCGGAAAGAGCCACAGGTCGGGGGCTACGAGGCGCTCGTTCATGGAGACGTGGCCGATGGGATGTCGCTGTTACAGATCGCTCGTGAGAGTCGCCACGTACCGTCTTGCTGGCGTCTGACGATCCAGATCGACTTGCCGTCGTCCGTGATGGTCTTCCCTCCTTCCTTCGGCGTCACCGTGAACGTCCAGTTGGTCATGATGTATCCCCAGTCGCCCGCAACCCTGATCTCCTGACCGGTCGTCTCTTCCGAGAGGTCGTACATCTCGAAATACGGGGCGGCCCACTCCCTGATGGCTCGCCGGTCTGTCATGGCAGGTTGGTTGGGCGGCAGCCAGACCGGATCATCGTCGATGAAGCTCATCCAGGCATCGAGATCCTCCGCGGCTTCCGCCGCGAACGGAGCGACATGGAGCAGCAAGTCGCGACAGGAGGGGGCTGCGGGCTCGCCGGTTAGTGCGTGGAATGTAGGGCACCGTTCGCGGGCGAGCGAGCGGTGTGCGGAAGTCAGCGTAGCGGTCGCACGGCGACGAATTCAGCGGTGAGACCTTCGAGCAAGCATGGCTCGCGAGACCACCCCATTTGCGTGGCGGTACGTGCACTCACCTGCGTACACTTGCGCTCACTCCTCCTCATTTCGTTCCAGCTACGGTTACAGTTTGCACGTGAAACGCCCGAGGCGTTCTCCGCGATTGAGGATTAACCTGCCGGACAACATCGAGCTTCTTGGTCATGTATACTGATAGTTGTCTGGCGAGGCTCGTTCTTTCTGCTTCGGCCCCCCTCGTCACCCCAGTTTGGAGGCTACAAATGGTCCGCTTCACTACCAGGGTGGCACATGTCATCCTCCTGGTAACTGCACCAGGGATCGGCGCCTGCGGTCAGGAGACCAGGGAAACGGTTCCTGCAGACCTTACGGAGTTTGCGACCAAATACACGGCGGCATGGGGGAGTCAAGATCCCGCCAGCGTCGCCGCCTTCTTCGCCGAGAACGGATCTCTGAAGATCAACGACGGAGAGCCCTCGGTCGGTCGGGCAGCGATTACAGCCACCGCGCAGAGCTTCATGACCGCGCTCCCGGACATGGTGCTGGCCATGGACTCGCTCGGCCACGCTGGCGATCGCGTCACCTACCATTGGACCCTGACCGGGACCAACACGGGACCGCGCGGGACGGGAAACGCCGTACACATCAGCGGGTTCGAGGAGTGGCTCTTTGGGCCCGAAGGGCTGATCGCGGATTCCCAGGGGCACATGGACGAGGCCGAGTACGACCGCCAGCTCAAGACCGGTGCTCCCGCCGCGGCGCTGCCGCAGTGGTCCTACGACTCCACCACGATCTTCCCGGGCGACCGCTCGCTCATGCGCCCAGAGGATGGCATTGCACTCCCCGATGGCAGCCTCATAGTGGCCGACCAGGTCCACGGGCTGCGCCGAGTCGAACTCGACGGCAGCAGCGCGCCGTTCGGCAAGATGGTGGCTGCCGGGTACGTCCACCGTCCGCCGGATCACAGCGGCGGCGCCAACGGCATCTCGCTCGAGCCGGGCGGGACGCACCTGTTGGTCGCCGACATTTTTCATGGCGGGATCTACCGCGTGGACGTGACGACCGGCGAGTCCGAACGGGTCTACCAGCACCGCTACGGCGTCAACACGGCAGTGCGCGATTCGCGGGGAGCCATCTGGTTCACCCAGAGCGCCCACAACACGCCCGACGACGGCGAGGCACGCATGTGGGCGACCGTGGACATCCCCCGCCCCGAGGGCGCGCTGCTTCGGCTCGGCATGCAGAATGGTCGCCTTGCCGTGGAGGCCGAGGTCCTGGTGGACTCGCTGTACTTTGCCAACGGCGTGGCGATCGACGAAACAGGCGGCCACCTCTACCTGTCCGAAACGGTGGGAGGCCGCGTGCTGCGCTATCGCGTGGACCTGGACGCCGGGCGGGTAAGCGATCGATCGGTATTCGTGGACAGCGTGGCGCCGGACAACATCGAGCTAGGCGGTGAGGGATACCTCTGGATCGCGTTACCACTTTCGAACGAGTTGCTGATGGTCAACACCGCGACCGGGGCGCGCCACACCGCCTTTCGCTCGGTGACGCCCGCTCAGCAGGAAGTGATGGAGGAGTTCAGCCGCCGCGGCCAGGAGGGGACTTCCCGGCTGGAGTTGCTCACGCCGGAGGTCTGGGCTCCGCTTCCGGGCTTCATCACCGGGGTGATCGTCAGCCAGGGACGTGATCCGGTATATCTCACGGGATTGGGGAATGCCTTGGTGAAGCTGACTCGATGAGGGCGGATGCGGCTTGCAGGCAACGTGCGAGTCAGTGTCGTGACTCTGTCTGTGACACTGTTACACTGATGGTGAAAACGGCCCTGCCGTAATTATCGACAGGGCCGTCTCATCACTAATCCGGGTGGCGAGATTCGCTGTCGAGGCGAAGCCGAGACCTTCGAGCAGGCTGAGCCTGCGAGACCCGTCGAGCCGCTTCAGCGGTGACACATTGAGCATGCAACGCACGCGACTACCCCATTCGCGTGGCGGTGCGTGCAATCACCTGCATACAGTTGCATTCACGCGCATTTCGTCGATTTCACTTGACTACACTTCCGTTCACTCCTCCTCATTCCGTTACAGCTACCGTTACAGTTCTGGAGCGTAACTCGTGCCCATTGGCGTCACTCCAAGTCGGAGCTTTGGGGCGTTGCCGTCCCGGTGCCCTTTACATACTTGTCGAACCACCGGAGCTGCTCCCACAGCACGTGTTCCACACTCTCCCGGGCCCGGTAGCCATGATCCTCGAAGGGCAGCAGCACTAACCGGGCGGTGCCGCCCGAACCGCGCACGGCCTCGAAGAAGACCTCGGACTGCGGCGTGAGGGTGCCCGGGTTGGAGTCGTCGCCACCGTGGATGATCAGGACCGGCTCGTTAACCTGGTCGGCAAAGAAGGTCGGCGAGACCTGGATGTAGACGTCCCGCGCCTCGAACAGGGACCGACGCTCGGACTGGAAGCCGAACGGCTGGTT
>CAXMRU010000322.1:0-19216 GCA_964195715.1 Akkermansiaceae bacterium
TGGCGCCCATCGTCGTTCCGCTCGGCTCCTCCCTCGCGAGCAGCGCCGGCAGGACGATGAGGGTCGAGAGCAGGACGCACACCATTCCTATGCTCAGAAGCTGACCCATGCTCTGGATTCCCTGGTGTCGAGAGAGCGCCAGGCTTCCGAAGCTCGCCAGGGTGGTGAAGCAACTGACGACGATCGCTCTTCCAGTGCTCGTCCGTTCAGGCTCCAGCTCGCCTGGCGATGACGTGCGGGCCCGGTGGACCATATGAATCCCGTTGTCGACGCCGACCCCGAGCAGAAGTGGCAACGCGATCAGGTTCGCGAAGTTGAAGGGCACGCGGAGCAAGGTCGCCAGTCCAACGGTCAGGAGACCGGCGAGGAGCAGCGGCCCCTCCACGAGCAGGGCGGCCCGACCACTCCGGAACTGGACTACCAGGAGGAGAAATGTCGTGGTGCCGGCGAGACCCAGTGCCAGCAGGAGCGCTCGGATCGCTACCCGCCCCGACTCGAGGTCGCTGACGGGCACTCCCGTGAGATCGGGCTGCTCGCTCCGCACGCGTTCGACGAAGCTCCGCAGCCGGGTCCGCGTGTCGAGGGGTCGGTCGGGCCGCACTTCCACGCGCTCCCTGCCGTCCCCGGCGATCCACCACTCCCGAACATCGGCCGGTAGATCGTCTCGCGTGATGGGAGCCGGGTGCACGGCGCGCCGCAGCGCACTGAGCTGGTCACCGAGCGTCCCGACGAGGCGGTACTCGAGCTCGTCGAGCATCGCGGTCTGAGTCTCCACGGGCCACCGATCCAGGTCGCGGAGCCACGACGAGACCCGGGTCCGCAGTCTACGGGCCGCCACGCCCGTTTCCGGATCGGCGAGAGCGCCTTTGCGCGCCAGGCTCGCCTCCAGCCGATTCAAAGCTTCGAGAACCCTGACGTGCGGACCGGCCTCCGCCCCGGCGGCGACGGAGGGGGATTCGTCAGCCGGCAGCGGGGACAACGTCTCGGCCACGCGTCGGACGATGGCCAGCTTCTCGACCTGGCGGCTCGGAACGAGTTGATCGATGGTTGCCGTTTCGCCGACGCCTGCGAGTTTGGCCACGCGGGAGGCGGTTCGCCGGGCCGCCGCCGAATCCGGGACCACGATCGATACGGTGAGGGATGCCGTGCCCCCCTCGCGTGCCAGGTCCTCGAAGGTCTGCACCGACTCGGTCTCGGGGTCGGCCAGATCGATCGGCCGGTACGCGAAACGAAGCCCCGGAATCGACAGGGCTGACCCGGCGGCGAGAATCACGGCGACGACGAGCACGGGGCCGCTGTGCCTGCGCATGACGGACAGTGCCTCTGAGCCGGGGCGCTCGTGCCGGGACCCGGCGGGCGAAGCGCCCATCGTGAAGCGCGACGCGGGCGGAGACAGGAGCGTCAGGAGCGCCGGAAGAACTGTCAGCGTCACGGCAAGGCTGATCAGCATACCGGTGCCCGAAATGAGACCGAGCTCCGCAACACCGGTGAACCGGGTCGGGATGAAGGCATAGAAGGCAGCCGCGCTGGTGATGGCACTGAGGAATATGGAACTGCCGATCCGGCCACAGGCGCTGCGGATCGCGACCACTGGCTCTCCGGATTCGGCCAGGGCTTCCTGATACCCGAGCGACAGGTGGATGCAGTAGTCGACTCCGAGACCTACGTACAGGACCGCGAATGCGATCGAGATCAGGTTCAGCTGACCCACGACGGCTGCGGCGAAGGCTGCCGTGGCGGCCAGTCCGACCCCGAGTGTGATCAGACAGGCCACGATCAGGCGAGCCGAGCGCAGACCGAGGATGAGGACCGTGGTTACCAGGAGAAGCGACAGAAGAAGCGCTCCTCGCGCGCCAGCGGTGGCGGCTCCGATTGACTCGTGCTTGATCGCCGCCGCTCCTGTGATTCGCACGTCCACGGATCCCACCGGAACCGGCAGGATCTCGCGCAGCTCGCGCAGGCGATCCATCGCCGACCCCGCCGGGAGAGTCCTGGCGTAGTCATGCCGGGGTAGCGCGATGATGTGACGGCGCCGCTCGGGCAGGTTCGCGGGGCGGCCCCGCATCACCTCGCTCCAGGAGATCTCGCCGCTCCATCCCCGTTCCTGCCGGTACAGAGTTCGGGCGACCAGGTTCAGCACGGGAGCGAGAACGGGATCCGGAGCCTCGCGTGCGTCCCACAGCGCGCTGTCGACCGCCGTCACGAACCCGGGGAGAGTGGGGTTCCCCTCGAGCCGCCGGATCCACGGGCCGAGGTCGGCCAGGTGATCCAACAGGCTGTCCAGTTCCTCGACATCCAGATACAGCAAGGCGTTCCGCTCGAAGAACGCCCCTGAGCCGGGGATCCACACGCGCTCGAAAACCTCTGTTTCCTCCCTCATGCGAGCGGACATCCAGGTGTGAGCCCGCTCCGCGAGGTCGGGAGTCCTCCCGGTGATCAGCACGTGGATCTCGTCGCCGAACTGAGGGAACGCCTCGTCGAAGGCGAGGAACGCCTGCCGCCACGGCAGCTCCTCCGAGATCATGGCCCCGGTGTCGGTGTTCAACCCCAGGTTGCGGACCGCGTACGCGCCGAGGAGGAACGCCGCTGGAAGGGTGACGAGCACGATGGCCAGGGCGTGGCGACGAGCGCCATCCGCCCATCGCGCGGTGGCGCGGCCCACCGCATCGCGTGCGGAAACGGCCGGTCTCACGCTTCCGGCACGGCGATCCATGGATCCGGGCGGCCCTGACGGCGCCACCCGTCGAGCGCGCCGACGTGATGGAGGCAGGTCAGCGTGCAGTACGGAGCGCAGGCTTTCCGAGTCCGGAACGACCGTCGGACGTCTTCCACCCCGTACGAGGCGAGCGGAATTCCCGGGCGGTCCCGACGCTGCGAGCACCAGTGCACGAGGCCGTGCTCGCCTACATACAGGAAGCGGGCCCCGGCGCGGCATTTCCACCGACATTCGTGGCCCTGGATCAACCGGCGCTGGAACAGCCAGTGATTGAAGCCGTGCAGGAGGGCCCCGGAGCTCTTCCCGATTTCCCGGTACGTCGACCGAGCCTCTTCGCTGAGCGGGCGGAGGGCTCCGCCAGTGTGGTGCACGAGCCCGACGGTGTGTGAGAAGCCGTACTCGGAGGCCCTACGGGCGATCTCCAGCGCATCGGCGGGCCGGGCCCCTGCCCCGAGTACCGTGTTGATGTTGACGTCGAATCGCGCGAGCTCGGCCAGCAGGCGGAGACGGTCTTCGAGCGGACGTAGGCTCTTCGACGACACGGCGTCCGGCTCCAGATTGTCGATGCTGACCTGGATCACATCGAGACCCGCGGCGTTGAGCATCTGGATGCTCTCCCGGGTCAGCAGGTGACCATTGGTGGAGATCATGGTTGTCATGCCGCGGCTTCTGATCTCCCGCACCACGTCCGCCAGGCGAGGATGAAGCAGCGGCTCGCCACCCGTGCAGGCGACCATGGCCGTTTTCAGGCGTGCGAGGCTCGCGATCCGTTCGGCCAGGTCCGCGAAGGGAACGGGAGACGAGGTGCGGTCGTACTCGTCGCAGTAAGCGCAGCTCAGGTTGCAGCGCCGGGTGACCACCAGGTGTGCCAGCAACGGGCGATCGACCGACGCCAGCGCCCGTGCCACGAGTCGCGGAAGCCCCCGATACGCCTTCACTGGAGCCGTCCCATCAGGGTGCGCCTCATCCACACCTCGGAAAGGGCGGCGAGCGGGCGCCGCAGGTAGCGCTCCACCTCGAGATAGCACTCCAGGTAGCACCGCCGGGCGCACTCCGGGCCGGAGGCCCAGGTCGCCTCCTGGCGCATCAGCTCGCACAGGCTGGGATAGTCCTGCAGGTACACGTGACGGTCGGCGATCCGCTGGCATGGGAAATAGACCCGGCCGTCGGGCTCGACGCGGGGCGACAGCAACGGAAAGCACCCGTGCGCGGGGAAATCTCGAATCGCCCGCAGGTAGGCATCCGAGCAGAACACAGGTCTCCCCTCCTCTTTCCAGGCCAGGAGGCTGTCCAGCAGTTCCCGGTACGCGGGCAGGCCCGGAAGCTCGGGATCGGGCAGGAAACGGCCATGCTCGGGTGACAGACTCAGCCGGGCCCCGACTTCCTCACACAACTCGAGGATCCGCTCGACCCCCGGGATCGTCTCGGGCGCGACCACGGTGTGCAGGCTGAGGACGAATCCGTGCTCACGGGCCAGCTCGCCGGCCTCCCGGATCGCCGCCAGGACGCGGGGGGTCACTCCGGGCATCCCGAACATCCGGTCGTTCACCGGCTCGCTCACGGAGTCGAGGCTGACTACCAGGTGGTCCAGCATGTGCAGCTCGTCCGCCACCCGGTGCAGCAGGAGCCCGTTCGTGCTCAGGAGGAGCGGCTTGAACCTGAGCTCGGCGGCCCGGCGAAGCACGGCCGAAATACCCGGATAGAGGAGCGGCTCACCCCCGGTCACGTTGAGCGCAGGGTTGTGGGGGCGGATTCGGTCGAGGAGGGCCACCGCCTCGTCCACCGGCAGCGAGGGCTCGTCGCCCGGCGGATAGCAGTAGCGGCACCTCAAGTTGCAGCCCTTGGTGACGTAGAAATTCGTCATGAGGGGGCGGAATCGGCGGGAACCGGTTCGGACGCACCACAGGTCGATGGCGAAGTTCGCCGCTAACTCCGCGTAGGGAGCGCTAACCCTCATGCGGCTCCCCTCCCTCCGTGCCACCGCCCTTCTGCAGCACGCCACGCAGAGTGCGAAGCTGCCGGGCTCTCAGGCTCTCTCCAGGCGGCGCCGGCGCCGGCGCATCTCCATCCGCCATGCGAAGCAGGGCGCTCAGCCGCTGAAACGCGCTGACGTTGGTGAGAACCGCGAGAACCCATACGACGGTGGCGAGCGGGAGGTTGGGCAAGTCGGCGGCTACCGGCCCGATCCACTCGCTCAAGGGAGCGTGCAGTGGACTGAGAAGCAGGCCGGCGGCCAGGAGCGCCACCCGGTCCTGGCGCCGCAGCAGCCCGGCGCGCAGGACGTAGCCGTGCGAGGTCGCGAGCACCATCAGGTAGCTCGTGATCCCTGAGCCCACGAGTGCCAGGGCAGCCGCCAGCGCCGTGGCGCCGTGCCCGCCGGTCGCGAAATAGACCATCAGGCCGATGCACACGGCCGCGTCGGAGTAACGATCCAGCGTGGAGTCGAGGATCGCTCCGGCAGTGGAAGTCCGCCCCGTGAGGACCGCGACCTTGCCGTCCGCGAAGTCGAGGATCCCTCCGACGACGAGGAGCGCACAGCCCGCCAGCAGGCGCCCGGTCCCGATCAGGACCGCGGACCCGAGAGTCAGCGCGAAGGCGGAGACCGTGATCGCGTCCGGCGATACGTGGGAGAGAACGAGGCGGCGAATCAGTGGGGCCACCGTGCGGGTGAAGCGCTCGTCCACATCGTCGGAGATGAGGCCAGGTGAACCGGGGCGCCTCATGCCCTTACGCCCGGGCGACCGTCACCCATCCGGGGGATCTCCGTGCCTCGCGGCCGGCTCTGCCAGGCGCGGGCGCGGAGGACGAAGCCCTCCAGCAGGCCGGCCGGGTGTTCGTCCGGTCTCCCGTCGTACTGGAGGTGGAGCAGAGGGAAGCCGCCCAGGTCGTCGGCCAGCCGGTGGCCCAGGGATTCGACGATACCGCCGACCATGCATCCGAACGGCGCCACGTGGATCACGCCTCCGACGCCGCGGCGACAGAAATCCACGGTGCGACCGATCCCCCACACGGTCTCCCCCTCGAAGGTCGGCGGCACGTACGGTCCTGCGAGTCTGAGCAGGGTCCGGGCCGTCGGAAATCCGCTCTCGGGAAGGCGTCCCCGCACCGCACCCGAGATTCGTGCGATGTCCCGCCGCTGCACGGCATCGATCGCCAGGAGCCGGAGCAGGCGGCGCGGCTGCCTCTCGTAGCGACAATGCAGCCGGGCCGTCCAGTTCGTGTACATCACCCACTCACACAGCGACGGGAACCACACCTCGGCTCCGAGTCCCTCGAGCGCCTCGGCAAGCCCGGCGTTCGCCACGGCGTTGCAGCGGATGTAATTTTCGCCGAGCACCGCCAGCGTCACCGCCGGCTGCGCGCCGTTCGTGGGTACGGCTTCCAGGCGATCGAAACCGCCGACCAGGGCCGGACGCGGCTCCTCTCCCTTTTCGAGGGCCGCCTCCAGGTCCGCGAGCCCCTCCCGGTAGGCCCGCTCCGCCACTTCGCGATCCGCCGCCCGGGACCGCACGTGGCGTCCCTTCCGGAACAGGAGGTCAGCGGCCACCGTCCCGCACCACGCCCGCCGCTGGAACTCAGCCGGCATCAGACCGAAGTGCTCGTAGAAGCGCGGGTCCTGGCTGGCGTTGAAGATGGGAACTTCGGAGTGCCCCCTCCCATCCAGCACGGCCCGAAACAGCCACGGATACTGACCGAGCCGACACGGGCCGTCGCCCGAGATCATGAAGAAAGCGGGCGGCGGCTCGGCTCCGCCGTTCTCGAGGCAGCGCAGCATGTCGCCCAGGATGAACGAGCACGGGAGGCATTCGCCGCCGTCGAGGGCATCGCGACCGAGCGCGATAGAGGTTCGGTCCGGCAGGGGCATCGGGCGCGCGTCCACCCCGCACGACCGGAACGCCGCGGCGATCGCGACGGCGTGATCCGACATCAACGGAAGCAGCAGGCGGCGCCCTGCGAGCTGGCGCCGGGTGGCCGCGCCCGGCGGCGCCGGGGAGCGCTCGGGCGCCGGCCGCGGACTCCCGAGCGCCCAGCGGAAAGCATCAACCCGGGTGTGGATCCCGTTGAATTCGCTGTGCTCGTCGACCTCGAGCTCGAGGGTGGGCGTCGGGCCGAGTTCCCGGCGAAGCATGTGCAGGATGAACGCGTCGGGACCGCACCCGAAGCTCGAGAGGGCAATGACCGGCAGCTCCCCCATTCTCCGGATCGCGCGGGCGACCTGCAGCATCCGCTTACCGTAGTACCAGTACATGCCGTGCAGGTCTTCGCTCGACGCCGGCTCGTCGCGAATCATTTCCATGGGGACGCCGGTCAGGCCCACGTCCGCCAGCACCCGGCTCAGCCGGAGCCGCACCTGTGCGTCGAACACCGTGTACGGACGGCCCATGAGGGCGACCATGCTCCGGCCATCGCGGCCGGCCAGCACCTCGTCGCCCCTGCGCAGCATGGCCTCTCGGAACGAGCGCTGTGCCTCGAGGCCGGCCTCGAACGCCGCCCGCGTCCGGCGCCCACCGGCCCCCAGCGACCGGCCCAGGGCACGCACGTCGCGATTGGCGAGATTGGACTGCGACAGCCGGAGGCGCGGGGAGAGGATGTGCACATCGCGCCCGAGAAGCGCTCGCGTCGTGTAGGGCCAAGCCTGCACCGCCGGACACGCGTGCCCCAGTCGCTCCTCCGCCGTTCCCTCGCACAGGCCGGCCACCGAAGGAATGAGCACGCGGCGCGACCCGGACGCCGTGAGGGCGGATACATGACCGTAGGCGGTCCTGAGCGGCAGGCACGTACCGCGGCGTGCGACACACGCTCCGCGCTCGAGCGTGTCGCGGTCCGTGGGGGCGGACACGGCGAATGGAACGCCCAACTCGTCGAGAAAGGAGGCCCAGAAAGGAAGCCGGTCGTGGAACAGCAGGGCGCGTGGAATCCAGATCGAGTCGGGGTCGTCCGGCCGCGCCGCGTCCAGCCACGGGGCGAGCGCCGCCTCGCGCTCGTCGAGCAGGTTCGGGGTGGAGCCGTGACCGGCGGAACGTCCCCTCCCCTCGTACCGATCACACAACCCGCCGGCGAAGAACCGCGGCCCCCCCGCCGCGCGCGTGACGTGCACGGTGCACCGATTCTCACACTTTGGGCACACGAAGCTGCGTAGCTGGAGCCGCGACGGATCCAAGGAGTCGCAGCCCCGGAACCGGGAGGCCCCGGTCGCGTGGCGGGCCGCCAGGAGGGCCACACCGATCGCACCCGCCGTGTGGTTCCACGGGTGCACCATGACCGGCCGCCCGAGCAGTTGGCGGAGGGCCGAGACGACCGCGGCGTTCGCGGCGACACCACCCTGGAAGACGACGCGATCGCCCACCGGATGCCGACTCACGACGCGGCTCAGGTAGTTGCGGACCACCGAGTAGGCGAGGCCGGCGGCCAGGTCTCCGCGCGCCGCTCCCTCCTGCAGCCGGCGGGCCACCTCGGAGGCCATGAATACCGTGCAGCGCTCGCCCAGGTCATGGGGAGCGCCCGAGCGGAGCGCCTCGTCCTCGAACTCCCCCACGATATCCAGGCCGAGCAACGCGGCCATCTCCTCGAGAAACGACCCGGTGCCCGCCGAGCAGACTTTGTTCATCTCGAATCCGGTCACGGTACCGGACGTGAGCCGGATGTACTTGGAGTCCTGCCCCCCGATGTCGAACACGGTGTCGGCGTCCGGATAGAACCTCAGGCATCCTTCGGCATGCGCCGTGATCTCGTTCACGGTGAAGTCAGCGCCTATCAACTCGGACACCAGTCTGCGGCCGGATCCCGTCACCCCTACGGCGCGGGGCCGGAGTGTCCCCCGGGCGGACTCGAGCCGCCGGACCAGCGAAGCCACGGCCCGCAGGGGATCGCCCCGCGTCGGCCCGGAGATGGCTTCGAGCACTTCGCCGCCGTGGCCGAGCAGCACGGCGTTCGTGCTCGTCGAGCCGATGTCCACGCCGAGGAGGAGGCTCACTTCCCGAGGCCCCCTGGCGACTACCGGGGGCACCTTCCCGATTCCCTCCCCCGGCGCGACGGGCGGCAGGGCTGGCAGTCGATCGCCGGCTCCGGCGTCGGGCCGAGGGGCCGCGAGGAGCAGCCTGGCCCGCGCGGGAGGAACGGCTGCTTCGTCAAGCCGGGTGCGTGCCGCGAGCACCGCGCCGACGGCAGCGGCCAGGTCGTGATCCGGCGGAACCTTCAGCTCGTCCGGGGAAAGTCCCAGTGTCTCCCGCAGTGCCCGTTGGACGGCCGGGTTGGCGGCCACGCCTCCGACGAGGGCGAGCGGGCGGGTGAACGGAGTCGCACCGATGAGCTCGGCGCACGCGCCCTGGGCGACCGCCTGGCACAGGGCCCATGCGATGTCGTCCAGTGGCACGCCGTTCTGGTGCTTGTGTACCGCGTCCGTCTTCGCGAACACGGCACAGCGTCCGGCGATCCGGACGTCTGCCTCTGAAGCGGCGGCACGGCGTCCGAGGTCCTCGATCGTGAGGCCGAATCGATGCGCCTCCTGCTCCAGGAAGGCCCCGGTGCCGGCCGAACAGGCGGCGTTCACCTCGAAATCGAGCAACGCCGGAAGGCCGTCGGCGTCCGGCGGTCCGAACCTGAGGAACCGGGCGCTTTCTCCCCCGAGCTCGAGCACCGCACCCGCTCCCGGTGCCAGGTGGGCTGCGCCCCGGTGCAACGCTACGATCGCGGCGACTTCCGGGACGCCGAACATGCCGGCGACGCCGGCGGCCCGGGCTCCCGTGACCGCGACGATCGAGGTCCGGCCGGGAGCCGAGTTCTCCAGGTCCTTGAGCGCGGCGTTCACAGTGGCTTGCAGGCGCCCGCGGATCGGTCGGCGAACAGCGGCCACCACTCCCCCCTCGGCGTCGAGGGCCGCCACCTTCACGCTCGCGGAGCCCAGGTCGATGGCGGCCTCGATCTCCGGGCGTCTGTGGCGCGGCACGCCGCGCGTCGTGATCACGCGGCCCCCTCCGGCCGGCCGCGATGTCGCACCCAATAGTCTCCGATCGCCAGGGCGTCGAGGCCGCAGGCGAGGAAGCATGCGACGGCGTCGCGCGGTGAGCACACGATCGGCTCTCCCGCCCGGTTGAAAGAGGTGTTCAGGAGAATCGGGAGTCCCGTCTTGCGCTCAAACTCGCGCAGGAGGCCGTGGTATCGAGGATTGCCGTCCGGCCACACGACCTGCGCGCGGGCCGTCCCGTCCACGTGCACGACACCGGGAATGCGCGACTGTACGCCAGGTCGCACCCGGTAGGTGACCACCATGTACGGGGCCGCCGTGCCGTCGGGTATGTCGAAGAACCGGTCCGCCGACTCGGCCAGGACGCTGGGCGCGAACGGCCGGAACGGCTCGCGTCCCTTCACGATCTCGTTGAGCCGGTCGCGCAGGGCGATGGACGCGGGGCTGGCGAGGATGCTTCGTGCGCCGAGGGCCCGGGGGCCCATCTCCATGCGGCCCTGGAACCAGCCGACGATTCCGCCCGCGGCGAGCGTCTCTGCGGCCCGGGCCTCGATGTCCCGTGACCGAACCCACTCGAGAGAGTCCGTATGTGACGACAGGGCTCCGGCAATCTCTGCATCGGTTCCGTTCGGGCCCCAGAATGTGTGCCCAATTCCGGTCTCGGCGCCGTCCCGGTCGGCCGGCACGACCCCCTCGTCCTGGCCCGCCGTCCGCTGCGCCCACAGAGCGGCGCCCAGCGCCGCGCCGTCGTCGCCCGCGGCGGGTTGCACGAACAGCCGGCGCACCAGGCCCGAGGCGAGGATTGCGCCGTTCATGCGCGCATTCAGGCCGACCCCGCCGGACACACACAGCCGGTCGATCGAAACCTCCGAGCCGGCGTGCGCGAGACCGTGCAGCACGGTCCGCTCCAGCGCCTCCTGGAGGCCGGCCGCGATGTCCGCCCCTTCCCTGCACAAACCTCCCGGCACCGGGACGGGGCCCAGACGCTTCGTCAGCCATCCGTACAGATCCGGCCGCCAGGCCGCCGCCGTGGAGTGGCTGCCACCCGGGCCCGGAGCGGCGAGAGCCAGGAACGTGTCCCGGTGACGCGCCGGGTCCCCGTAAGCGGCGAGACCCATCGTCTTGTATTCGTCTCCGAAGGCGCGAAAACCCAGGTATGCGGTGACGAGCTGATACAGCGCTCCGAGAGACGTCGGCAGGCCGATCGACGAGCGCACCGACAGGCCTCCCTCATCCGCCAGCCACCACCGGGCGCTCTCCTCCTCCCCGTACCCGTCCAGCGTGAGGCACACGGCCTCGGCGAAGCCCGAGCTGTAGAAGGCGCCCGCGGCGTGCGACAGGTGGTGCGGTACCGGGACGAACCGGTCCGCGGGGATCTGGCGCCCGGCGATCACCTCGAGCTGCCCGCGCACGACCTCCGGCGACACTCGTCTCGAGAAGGCGCGCGAGTGCTCCCGCTCCAGGACGCCCCGCTCTGCGTGCGGCAGGTTCGCACCCGTGGCCTCGAGCCGCCTCGCCACCGACTCCGGCGTGAAGCGGCAGTAGTGGGCCACCAGGTCCACGTCGCTCCAAGAGATGCCCGCCTCGCCCAAACAGTACCGAATGGCACGCCGGGGCAGCGTGGTGCGACCGGCGAGGTTGAATCCGTGCTTGTGCCGGGTGAACCTCTCCTCCGCAGCGCACGCCACCAGGCGGCCGTCCACCAGGAGAGCGGCGGCCGCGTCGTGCCCGATCAGGCCGAGCGGGAAGTACTGGAGGGGCACGCTGCCATCCCGGAAGACAAAGGGCGCGTCGGGGCCCCGGTCAGCGGTGTACGGATGCGTCCCCGCGCCGCGGTCAAGGTCTTCGAACCCGCTGATGCCGAGGACGATCACGCTCCCCCCCCTCAGGGCCCGGGCCCGCCCCTGCGGGCAGTGACGAAGTAATAGGCCGGCTTGAGCAGGCACTCGATGGCACGCAGGCGCTCCAGCCGCGGCATGGCCTCCAGGCGTTCCTTCAGCACGGGCTCGGCCGTCCACCTGTCGGGCTCCTCGGGCACCCCCAGCCATTCGTCGAACGCGAGATCACGGGGCTCGAGGAGCGTGAAGATCGACTCGAGATCCACCGGGCGCTCGTAGGCCGGAAACATCTGGTCGGCCATCCACTCCGGATGACGCGCGAGCCAGCGGGCCGGGGAGTCGTGAGCCTCGACCGGCGTATAGACGCCCGATCCAGGCAGGTACTCTTCTCCCAGGCCATCGACGAACGCCCTACCCACCACAGCCAGCTCCGAGTCTGAAGCGTCCGGCCCGGCCAGCAGACGGACGAACCGCTGATGCAGTGCGTGCGACCGGCGACCGTGAACCCCGTACAGCCAGAGGACCAGTCGCCCCCCGGTCTCGAGGACGCCGGCCAGCGTGCCGAGAGCCGCTTCCCTGTCCGGGACGTGGTGCAGCACGCCAAGCGCCAGGACCACCCGAAACGGACCATCCGCCGGAATGGTCGCCGCGACGTCGGCCACCTCGAACCGCACGTTGGCGACCTCCGATCGCTCGGCATGCTCGCGGGCCAGCTCGATGGAAGCTCTCGAAACGTCGACCCCGAGGAAGTCGACGCCGGGGAGTCGACGCGCGATTGCCGTCGTCGTGTGCCCGGTGCCGCACCCGGCATCGAGCACCCGAGGCCGCTCGCCCGAAACCGCCGGCTCGGCGCACCACCCCGACAGGCGCCGCAGGAGGAGGAAGCCCTCGCGTCCCGCGTGGTCGCCGCCCGGGAACGGCCAGCGCTCGTAGTGCGCGGCCACGTCCCGCGCCAATTTCGATCGGTCGTCCGGCGTTTCGGTACTCACACGAAGAACCCTTCCCGGGTGGAGAATCGGTCCCTGACGAGGAGGTATCGGTGCAGGCGCTCGGCGACCGCGGGTTCCAGGTCGCTCTCCTCGAGCTCCGAGCTGATCAAGGCCACCAGCATCGACGCATCGATATCCCGCTGGTTGAAGAATTCCGGAAGCACGCGGAAGGCGAGCTCCACCCGTTTCGGACTGAAGAAGAATTCTCGAATCGCCTTGAGCTTGATCTCCTTAAGTCGCTGTTGACTGAAGCTATAGGGGCCGTCACGCATCTCGACGTAGTCGTCCTCGAGACCGAGACTGTAGGCCTGCATGTCGCACACTTCGTCCGCCATGCGGTAGAGTGGAGTGCCCGGGAAGTAGACGACCGAGAAGAACATGGCCAGCACCAGGTCCGTCTCGTTGGCGAAGGCCACCGTCTGGAGCGCTTCTTCCTCGGTCTCGGTAGGAAAGCCAAGCATGAAGTACCCCTTGGTCACGATCCCCTTCGCGGTGCTGCGGGTGATCGCCTCAGCAATCCGGTCGAGATTCATGTTCTTCTGGATAAGCTTCTGAATGCGCCGTGAGCCGCTCTCGATCGCGTAGGAGATGTAGCGCACGCCGGCCTCCCACATCGCGTCGATCATCTCGGCGTCCACCCGATCGCCCCGCAGTCCGTTGGGGAAGGAGAGGACGAGATCCAGGTCCTCTCGCACCACGAGATCGAGGAACTTCATGGCGCGGTCGCGATCGAGGTTGAAGATGTCGTCGAGAATCTGGAACCGGGTGATGCCCCAGCCCTCGTGCAGGCGCTTGACCTCATCGAGGATTCGCTCGGCGGAGTGCGAGCGCATTCGCTTCCCGAACACCTGGTGGCAGTAGACGCAGAGGTACGGACAGCCGCGCGAGGTGAACAGGTTGGCGTGCGGCACGTTGGTGCGGAACGAGAAGTCCACGTGGCCGCGGTTGATCTCCAGGAAATCGATCAGGGAATGATCCGGAATCGGCAGTGAGTCGAGATCCTGGATGTAAGGGCGGGGCGTGAGCGTGATGCCGCCGTTTCGGCGCATCGCGAGGCCGGCGATCCCGTCGAGCTCGGGGCGTCCGGGGCCGCCGTTCGCCAGGAGGCGCTCGACGAGCTCGACCGCCGTGTCCTCGCCCTCCCCCACCACCGCCGCGTCGAAGGCCTCGTTCTCCAGCACGTCCGCCGGATTATCCGACGCGTGCGGACCGCCGGCCACGATGACGGGCACTCCGTATGTATCCCTGGCCAGGCTGGCGACCTCGTGCAGGGGCCCCCGGCCCATGGTGAGGGATCGCAAGCCCAGAAAGTCGGGCCGCCACTCCGAGAGCAGCGCCTCCACCCGGGCGATCCCCGTGGTCTTGTACTCGAAGGACTCGATGCGGAGCTCGATGCGCTCGCCGAACGTCTCCTTGAGCACCGTGCCGACGTACAGCAGGCCCAGCGGATACTCGAGCATGTCCACCGATGTCTCGAGGGTCACGTGACTGACGTCGAGGAGAAGGATGCGCAGGGGATCCATCAGTTGACCTCCTCGTGAACCGTGAGCCAGCGGGGCGATTCGGCGGACGGACGGGCCGGGCCGGCGTACACGTGCATGCCGCCTGGTTCCTCGTGGACCGGCGACAGGCCGGACAGGCGGTACAGGGCCCTCATCTGGACGTTCCGCGTTCCGGGCTTGTAGCGGGCGAGGATTCGGGACGCCCCGTCAGTGGCGGCGCGCCCGCGCACCCAGGACAGGAAGAACCCCGAGATGCCGCGCGACAGGACCCGGCAGGAGAGCAGGAATACCACGATCTCCCACTCGTCGCGGCGCGCGTGGCAGACCGCCACGCCGATCCGGCCGTAATCGACGAACCGGTCCTGCAGGTGCGCCACGAACACACGCCACTCCGGGTCGTCGATCCAGCCCCGGACCGCCGCCCCCGGCCATACCTCTCCCGTGGCGTTCAACTGGTGCGTGCGACCCAGGAGCTCCAGGATACGCGGAAGGTCGTCGCATTGTGCCGTTCGCAGCGTCAGCTCCATCCGGCACCATTCGAGGAACTCGCTCTGCGACATCCCGGCATCCAGGCCGGCGCGAGTGCGGGCAGCCATGCCCTGGTAGGTGGCGCGACGCGAGCGCGACTCGGCCGACGTGACGTCCGGCGAGAACTCCTTGAAGCCGGGTAACCCGGCGGCGCGGTCGGCCCGGTACGTACGCACCCCCGGGAGGAGCTTCGAGACCTGCTCGCGTTCGAACGGCTCGTCGTCGATGAGGGCCAGGGCGTCGAACGGAACGTCCAGGGCCCGGCTGAGCGTCCGCAGGCTCCGGACCTTGCTGTCCCAGCCGACCTGGGGCTCGACGAAGTAGCGGGCCAAACGCTTGCGGCACAGCAGCGGCAAGGCGAGATCCGGGTCGTTGCGGCTGGCCACGGACTGCAGCACGCCGCGTCGGTCCAGCTCGGCGATCACACCCCGCACGCCCGGCCGCAGGCGACACGCGTCGGACTCGAGCAGCGTGCCCTGCCACACGGTGCCGTCCAGGTCCCACACCAGGCACTTCACGGGCTCAGGCAAGCTCATCACCGCTCCCCTTCCCCCAGTTTCTCCGCTGTGCCCAGTTCAGCTTGAGCGCCAGGACGCCCATGGCCCAGCCCAGCCTGTGGCCTGTCCGGACCGCCCCCTTCACGATGTTGGCGAGCGAGTAGAATTCCTGCTGGCACCACGCGGTGCCAGCCGCGAGCTCGGCAGCGCTCATGTGCTTCGGCTCGAAGCACACATTGGGGCTGATGTATCGCGCCCAGTCCGTCTCGGTGAGCCGGTTCTCGGCCCGGAGGCGGTGGTACACGGGGGTGCCTGGATACGGGACGAGCGCGCTGAAGTTCACGAGGTTTGCTCCGCCCTCGCGCACTACCCGCATCGAGCGCTCGAACACGTCGGGGTGATCCCGGTCGAGCCCGAACACGAAGGCCGCGACCACCGCGATGCCGCGTTCCTGGATTGCCCGGATCGCGGCGATGTAGCGATCCTCGACCGGTCCGTTCCGAGGTACCTTTCGCACGTCCGGGTGCTCGTTGACCGAGTCGAAGCCGATGAACAGGCCCACGCACCCGCTTTCCGCCGCCAGGTCCAGCGCCTCCGGGTCCTCCGCGATGTGCCACGTGCACTCGGCGATCCACCGGCGACCGACGGGCACGAGGCCGCGGAACAGGTCGAGCGACCAGGCACGGCTGGCGTACAGGTTGTCATCCGCGAACAGCACGGCCTCTCCCGGGAGCCGCCTGATCTCGTCCACCACGCGGTCCACGCGGCGCAGGCGGGTCTTCCAGCCGACGTACGCGTACAGCGAGCAGAACTCACATCCGAAGGGACACCCCTTGCTGCCCTCCACCACCCACGGAATCTGGTAGTCCTCCGGTCGCAGCAGCTCGCGCCGCGGCTCGGGCGACCGGTCCAGGTCCGCCAGGCCGGCCGCCCGGTACTCCGGCCGCATCCGGCCGGCCCGAAAGTCCTCCAGCAGGCCAGGCCACGTGAGCTCCGCCTCTCCCAGCACGACGGCGTCGGCGTGCCGCGCGGCCTCGGCAGGGTTCAGGGAGACGTGGATCCCGCCCAGCACGACCGGCGCCCCACGGGCGCGGAAGTCGGCCGCCAGCTCGTAGGCGTAGGGCGCGGTGGGCGCCTGCACGGAGATCCCGACCAGGTCGGGCTCCCAGTCACACGGAATCGACTCGACCGACTCGTCGATCACGCGCACGTCCACGTCCGGGGGAGTGAGCGCCGCAACCGTCAGCAGCCCAAGGCCCGGGTAGCCGATACCCTGGCGCAGCTTGCGCCGCTCCTCGACGGCCAGCGTGCGGGCCGTGGTCACCGGATCGATCAGGAGGACGCGCAAGACACCGCCACCCCTTCCTTCGCCGCGACGAACTCAGCAATCCGTTCCACGCTGGCGAAGTTCTCGACCACCAGGTCGTCGTCCTCCACCCGGATCCCGAAGCGATCCTCCAGGAACAGGACGAGCGACATCACGCTGCCCGAGTCGACGATCCCACCTTCCAGGAGAAGGTCGTCGTCCGCCAGGCTGTCCTCGGGGTCTCCGGGGAGGAAGTTCACGAGGATGTAGCCCCTGACCTCCCGGGCGACGGACTCGAGCACCGGACCGTTCTGTTTCATGTCGTCTCCTGGCGGATGGCCTGACCCGCGGGCTTCACGGCGAAGTCGAGATCCAGCGCCGACTCTGTCGGCCAGCGCTCGGGAGAGAAGAAGCCGGCGACCGCGTACGAGGCGATCGTGTCGAGGGCCCCTTCGGCCAGCGATCGGCCGCTGAAGCCGAGGGAGCGCACGGCCCGGCTGACATCGCAGCCCCACCACTCGGGCGGAGGCCCACTGCCGGTCGCTGGATCGAGTGCCTCGATTCGGTCCGCGAGGCGCGCGGCGAGACCGCGGTGGATCGCCCCGTCGGCGCCGAGCGAATTCAGGGCCCCGGCTACGGCCGTCCGTACATCGGCCCAGCCGCAGGCAGCCGGCGCGGCCACGAGGAAGGTCGATCCGCTGGGCAGGTCGGCCGTGAGGGCACTCTCGCAGGCGGCAGCGAAGTCGTCCACGTGGACGAGGCTCAGGGCCCGGATCGGGCTCCGCCAGGTACCGGGAGGGGAGCGAAGCCAGGACTCGAGCTGAGCGGCCCCGCGAGAATCTCCCGGTCCGTACACGAAGACCGGGCGCAGAATCGTGATCGGAATTCGAGGCGCCAGTGCGAGAGCCTCCGCCTCCGCGGCCAGCTTGCTGGCTCCGTAGGCGGTGACCGGGCTGCACGGATCGGACTCCGTGAGCGACCGGCCGTCGCGGCTCGGCCCCATCGCGGCGACGGTGCTCACCACGACGGCTCGGCGAAGTCCGGGACACTCCTCCGCGCAGGTCTCCAGCAGGCGAGCCGTGCCCAACACGTTCGCGAGCTCGTACTCGCTCACCCGGCGAGCGGTGAGGAGGGCGGCGAGGTGAACCACACCGTCCGCGCCTCGCAGGGCCGCGCGGTAAGTCTCCGGTTCCGTTACGTCTCCCTGGACCCACCGAATCGACCCTTGTGGCTGTGCCTCGCGCGGATTGCGCGAAAGGGCGAGGACCTGGGTACCGCGGGCTGCGAGCCGCCCCACCAGATGCGATCCGACGAATCCGCCGGCCCCCGTCACCAGGACCCGGTTCAACATCTCGCCTCCACCGGGACAGGCGCGGCTGCCCGCACGTAGGGAGGCAGGGCGGTCTCCGGGAGATCCAGCTCGAGCACCGAGAGGCGAACCGGCCCCGCTCCTGCCGGGCAGGCGACTGCGAGGCGCCAACCCGGCAGCCCGAATGTCACGACATTCCAGTCCGAATCGCCGCACCGGCGGTCCGTGATCTGGACCCGCCAGCCACCCTCGATCCGACTGACTACGCGGGCGTTTCGGGGGTGGACGCGGAGCCCGCGGCCCGTGGCCTTGAGGGCGGCTTCCTTGGCCGTCCACACGGCCGCGGGGACGAGAGATGACGGAATCCCTGCGGCGATCACGTGTCCGATCTCCGCAAAGTCCGCGACCCGGGCGGCGAAGGTCGCGTCGAAGCGTGCCTCGGGCTCGAGATCCGCCCCTACGGGCACCGGCGCAACGACGGCCAGGCCGGCGCGGCCCGAATGGGCGAGTGAGCGCCAGGTAGATCCGGAGGTCTCGGGCGCTTCCGCTGAACGGAGAGCGCGATCCAGCGCCAGGCGTGAAGCCGCGTGGCCCTGACGTCGGGGCGCCGGCAGGAGTCGGAGTTCGTTCGCGGACGTGGGTCCCAGGTGCCGGGAGACGAACCCGATCAGACGATCGTCGGAGACGAGCGGTACGAACGCCACGACGGCATGAATATCGTTCCCGTGCGCCCCAGGCGCCGGCCGGGCTGTGCATTCAGCATGAACGGGTTTCAATCGACCTCCCCGGACAAGAGCAGGGGTCAGGACGAGACACACCGAAACCTCGGATCAGCCGGTCAAGTGACGGTCAAGGGGACGACCGGGAGCGCAGATCACCAGATCGACAGTACCGCGACGGAGGGTCCAGGGGGGGAGGGACACGCTCCGTAGTATGTATTTATCATAGTAGTGAGCGGAGGGCGGGGTGACCAGCGAAGGATGAAGCCTGGCCGAGGTTGCAGAGGGCACCCTCGTGGTTCGGATCAACCCTGAGGGGTCTAGCGCCACGCCTGTCAGTCGTCGCCCGATTTCCCGAACTGGGCGATCCGGACCGTCCCTTCCGGGAACACGGCCAGGAGCTCGAGCCGCCCGCCCAGCGCCGCGACGTAGTCGGCCAGAGTGCTCTCACCGTCGATACGCCGCGAGGGCCTCCTCGGGAACGAGGCGTACGGCGAGACGGGCATCCAGAGCTTCGGCAATCCGCCGGAGCATGCGCAGGGAGTGACCTTCGTAGTCGGAATCCTCCAGCCGCGCGATCACCGACTGACTCGTGCCGACTTTCCGGGCCAGTTCCGTCTGGGTAAGGCCACGGCTGGCGCGGAGTCTGTAGATCTCGCGAGCCACCTGCGCGTGGACACGCTCTTCTTCGACTAGGGCGCGCAGCCCGGCATCGTCTCCAAACAGGCGCTCCAGCATCTCGAGCGCGGGCGCGGTCGTCCTGGGCTTGGACATGAGTCTCCTTCGTGCTTGGCGAGGTAGTCGGCTCAACGGCGAAGCGTGTGCTGGACGGGGGCCGTTCCATCGTC
>CAXMRU010000323.1:0-26387 GCA_964195715.1 Akkermansiaceae bacterium
GGACACACGGCCGGACGTGTCCTCGGTGAACCTGCGCAGCTCGACCGTAGCCCACACGGTCCAGGCCCTGTTCGACCTGGTCGTTCACAACCCCGGTCGCACGTTCGACGCCGTGGACAACACCCATCCGGACTACTCCACCAACCTGACGGTGGGTCAGGTGTGGAACCTGGTGAAGTTCATGCGCGAGGAGTGGGTCGAGCCGGCATTGTTGTACGACCTCGCGGTCACCGGCCCGGCGATGTTCGTGGATTACACTGTCAATCCACCGGTCGTGGTGGCGCCGACCCTTACGTACACCAACATCGGCGCTCTGGGTGATGCCGCGAACGGTAACGTAATATACGCCGAGAACTGCGCCGTCTGTCACGGGGCCGACGGCACCCTCCTCGACATCGAGGGACGCTCGCTCGGCGTGTTCGTGCAAGAGAAGCCCAACGAGCTCTGGTTCAAGGCCAAGTTCGGCGAGGCCGGCACGGGCATGGAGCCCGGCCTCGTGAGCGCTACTTCGGACCTGCAGGATTTGTACGCGGCCCTGGCTGACGAGATCAACTACCCGCCACTGCCCTGAACAGGTAGGCGGATCTGGTGCCGGACATTCTCCCGCCCCACGCGGGAGAATGTCCGGCTCAGAGCTCGACGGGCTCCTGCGAGGGCACGAAGGACAGCGGGAAGGCCACCCACACGGTAACTGGTCGGCCGTGGTCTCGGGCCGGTTCGAACCGCGCTTCCGCACCGACCCGTACCGCGATCGAGTCGAGGATCAGATCTTCCGAGCTGGTGTGGACGAGGACTCCGCTCACCTGCCCTGCAACGTCAAGACAGACACACAAGGCCCGGCATCGGGATTCGGAGTGACACGAACCTCCGGTTCCTGCCCGGACGCGGTCGAAGCCACCCCCAGGATCAGGATCAGAATTATGGCGATGATGATCGCCCCCACCCAGTGGATTCGGTTCTTCGGATCGAACACGCGGAACCTCCCTTCCGCGGGTGCGCCTCGTCGTGACCGGGATGCCATGCCTCTTGCCCGCGGCGCCCCTCAGTCTTCCGCCCCACGAACCGCTGCAGAGCCCCATTCCGCCGTCGGATGGGCCGGTTCCCCGGAGCACGTCTCCACAGCCGCCGCGAAGAGCGTTGCGGAGTACCGGTGCTCAGCGGGGCCGTGGCGTCTTCCTGGAGCGCGTCTCCGCAACGGAGTGAGGACTAGCGCGCAAGGAAGATGCCACGGCTCTGCTGCTTACACACTGACTACGTGACGTTGGGAGCCGTCATCTTCGCGAAATCGATGATCTCGTCCAGCTCCTCGTCGCTCATCAGATTCATCTCCTGCACGACTTCGCGCAGGGTCTTGTCCTCCTTGAGCGACTTCTTCGCCACTTCGGCGGCCTTGTCATACCCGATCTGCGGCACGAGCACCGTTGACAGGGAACCCGTCGTCTCGGCGTTTCGCCTACACCTGTCGGCGTTCACCGTGATTCCCGACACGCACCGGTCCGCGAACGTGCGGCTACCCGTGGAGAGGATCTCGATCGACTCCAGCAGGTTGTGAATCATCACCGGGATCATGACGTTGAGCTCGAAGTTTCCGCGCTCTCCGCCGATCGTGATCGCCATGTCGTTCCCGATTACCTGGGCCGCCACCATGGTGAGCATCTCGGACATGACCGGGTTCACCTTCCCCGGCATGATCGAGGAGCCCGGCTGGAGCTCCGGGAGGTTGAGCTCACCGATCCCGGTGCGCGGCCCACTCGCCAGCCATCGGATGTCGTTGGCGATCTTCATCAGGCTGCAGGCAACGACCTTGAGCATGCCGCTCATCTCGACCGTCGCATCTCGTGCCGCTTGGGCTTCGAAGTGATTCTCTGCCTCCCGGAATTCGACGCCCGAGATCTCGCTGATCCGGGCGGACATGCGGCTCCCGAACTCGGGGTGTGTGTTGATGCCCGTCCCGACTGCCGTACCGCCGATCGCCAGCTCACGAAGCGACTCCCTGGCGTTCTCCACACGGCGCACGCCGTGGGCCACCTGGCTCGTGTATCCGCCGAACTCCTGGCCCAGCCGCATCGGCGTGGCATCCTGAAGATGTGTACGCCCCGCCTTGTACACTCCGTCGAATTCGTCCGCCTTCGCCTCGAGCGCCGCCTGCAGGTACGTCAGCGCCGGCAGCAGTTCGCCCTCTACGGCAAACAGGGCGGACACGTGCACGGCCGTCGGGATCACGTCGTTGCTCGATTGCCCCATGTTGACGTGGTCGTTGGGATGCACGGGCATCTTGGTCCCGACCTCGCCGCCCAGGATCAGGTTGGCACGGTTCGCGATCACCTCGTTCGCATTCATGTTGGTGGACGTCCCAGATCCGGTCTGGAAGATGTCCAGCACGAAGTTGGCGTCCAAGTCGCCGTCCATCATCTCCTGCCCAGCCTGCTTGATCGCACCTGCGCGCTCGGAGTCCAGCAGACCGAGCTCCTCGTTTACCTCCGCCGCCGCCCGCTTGATCACCCCCAGCGCATACAGGAACCGACGATCGAAGCGAAGCCGACTGATCGGAAAGTTCTGCCGCGCCCGTTCCGTCTGGGCGCCGTACAGCATGTCCGCTGGGATGCTGACAGGACCCATTGAGTCTTTTTCTTCCCGGTACTGTGACATTATGGCACCCGCCTTTGTTCGAATCTCAGAACTCGAGGCGATCTCCAGGTCCGATCTCGTTCGCCTCGAACCAGCCCTGGTCCATTTCCAGGGCGTACATCATGGGCCCCTGCGAGAAGTAGTTCTGGTCAGACTGGGGCTCCATCTGCTCGATGTTGACGATGACGCCGTTGGCGTCGATGAAGGCTATGTCGAGGGGAATCTTAGTATTGCGCATCCAGAACGATCGCACCTCTGCCGTACCGTATACGAATAGCATGCCATGATTCTCAGCCAACGAATCGCGGTCCATCAGCCCCTGTCCGCGCAGCTCGGTGTTGTCGGCGATCTCGGCGGTGACCTCGACCCCGCCTATTCGGATCTGCGTGGTTCGGACGACCTGGCCCCCTCCGGCGGGTTGAGGCTGCCCTGTCTGCTGGTCGGCAGTCGCCGGTCGGTCTGTCGACCCGGATCCGTCCGCTTCGCTCCCACAGCCTGTCGTGAGAGGCGCCGCCAGAATAGCGACGAGAGCGGCGAGGCTCAGGCCAGTGCGTGAGAGAGCCGAGAGAGCACGAGAGAATGCGTCGATCATCGTCCGTCGTCCGGGTGAGGTTCATGTGGAAGCGACACGTACGCCCGTGCCAAGATGCGCCCGCAGGTGCGTGGCGCAAGCGGCTACGTCACCGGACTCGTGCGGCCGATCGCAAACGGTGTTCAGTACCCGCCCGGGTTGGTGCCGATCCGGTTTCAGGAGCCGTCCAGGGGCTCCCAACGCCGTTGAGAACCAGTCCCGACCAGGATAGATTCTCAATCTGTTGAGACAGCCGCGGCGAGCCACCCGACGGGGGAGGCGGTCGCGGTTCTGATCGGTCCTTCAGAGTCGTGTGTGAGACGTCCATGACCGTCCTTTCGACAACCGTAGCCACGCGGCCTCCACTCGGATGTGCCGCCGTGATGATGCAGGTCCTGCGAGGCGAGCTGCGGGAGCGCGAGCTGCCGTTCACCCACCAGAGGGAAGCGATCGCGCAGGTGATGTTCGAGTCCACCAGGCACCTTTCGGCCGATGACGTTGCCGCAGCCCTGCGCCAGCGTGGCGAACACGCGGGCAAGGCGACCGTGTACCGGACGCTTGCGCTGCTCGTCGAGCTCGGACTCGCCACGGAGCACGACTTCGACGAGGGCTTCAAGCGCTACGAGACGAAGGTTGGCGCGGCACAGCACGACCACCTGATCTGCACCGCCTGCGGCCAGGTATCGACGTTCCAGCACCCCGAGCTCGACCGGATCTTCGCCGAATTGGCTTCCGAGCACGGATTCGAAGCCATCACCCGGCAGGTCAAAGTGTTCGGCACCTGCAGCGAAACCGCCGCGTGTCGTGAGCTGCAGCGCGCATATCGCGAAGCCGGACCTGCATCCTGACAGATAGCGAGATGACTTCACGCGAGAGGCTCCTTCGGCTGTTCGTGGAGCGGTCCTTCCAGGAAGGTGACTTCGTCCTGGCTTCGGGCCGTCGAAGCCGTTTCTACATCGATTGCCGGGTGACCACCATGCACGCAGAGGGCCAGGTGCTGCTCGGCTCCGTAGGCGCCGATACCCTCGAGGCCGCTGGACTCGAGCCCGACGTGATCGGAGGCCTCACGATGGGCGCAGACCCGATCGCATACGCCATAGCGGGTGAGACCTGGCGGCGAGGCAAACCCATTCACGCCTTCTCTGTCCGCAAACGCCCCAAGCGGCATGGGACGGGGCGCCGGATCGAAGGCTGCTTCGAACAGGGCGCCCGTGTCGTCGTGGTCGAGGACGTCATCACAACCGGGGGATCCGCGCTACAGGCGTGCGAGGCCGTGCGCCAGGAGGGCGGTACGGTCCTGGCGGTGCTGGCCGCCGTCGATCGGCTGGAAGGCGGCCGGAAGGCGATCGAGACGGAAGGATTCGCCGTTCACACCCTCTTCGGAGTGGACGATTTCCAGGCCTATCTGGCGGGCTCCACCACGCCACAGGTATGACCGAATGTTGAGACAGACGCTTCTGTTTCTAAGCGAGCGGAACGACCTAAAGAAGGTCCTGTTCAAGCTCCCATATGCCCGGGGGATGGCGGGCCGGTTCGTCGCGGGTGACACTTCGGAGGAAGCGCTCGCGGTAGCGAAGCAGCTCAATGACAGGGGATTCCGGGTAACGCTGGACCTCCTGGGCGAGAGCGTGCTCGAGCGCGTAGAGGCCGAACGGGCCGCGGCGGAATATGGCGAAAGCCTCGCCGAGATCAGCGCGCACGAAGCGACGACGACGATATCGCTCAAGTTGACGCAGCTCGGCCTGGATATCGACACGGATTTCTGTTACGAGAATCTGCTCGGCATCGTCAGGCAGGCGGATGAGCTCGGCAATTTCGTGCGCATCGACATGGAGGACTCCGAACACACTCAGGCGACCCTCGACGTGTTCTATCGAGTGTTCGAGCAGTACAGGAACGTCGGGATCGTCATTCAGTCCTACCTGTATCGAAGCGAGGATGACATCGCCCGACTCGTTGAGCTGGGAGCACCGGTTCGGCTCTGCAAGGGCGCCTACAACGAGCCGGCATCGGTCGCCTTCCAGGACAAGAGAGAGGTAGACGCGAACTATGTCCGCCTGATGAAGATGCTGCTGGACGGCGGCGCGCCGACGGCCATCGCCTCGCACGACGAGCGGATGATCGACGCCACCCTGGAACATGTGTCGAAGAACGGCATATCGGGCGACGCATTCGAGATCCAGATGCTGTACGGCGTGAGGCGGGATTATCAGAGGCAGTTGGTGGATAACGGACTCAACATGCGAATATACCTGCCCTACGGATCCCAATGGTACTCGTACTTCATGCGCCGCATGGCGGAGCGGCCGGCGAACCTGTTTTTCGTCGTGCGAGCCGCGTTCGGCGATTGACGGCAAGGAGAACATTGACGTGGTGACGTTTACGGAAGGTGCGAAGGCCCATGTGGTGGCGTTTCTGGCGGAGGATGATGAGCCGCTGGTGGTACGGATCGAGGTGCTGGACTCCAGTCCGCTGGCACCCAGGTACGATCTGTCCCTGATCGAGGAAACAGAGAAGGAGGCCGACGACGAGATCTCCGAGCACGACGGTTTCGAGGTCGTGGTCCCGAGGTCCAGCGTAGACCTGCTGCGGGGCGCGACGGTGGACTGGGTCGAGTCCCTCCAGGGTAGCGGGTTCAAGGTGGAGAATCCCAACATCGTGCCGATCGGCGATGGGGTGGCCGAGGGCCCGCTCACCGATCGTGTGAAACACGTGATCGACCTCCAGGTCAATCCGGCGATCGCCAGCCACGGTGGCAGCGTCAGGCTCGTCGAAGTGCGAGATGACGTGATCTACCTCGAGATGCAGGGCGGTTGCCAGGGCTGCGGCATGGCCGCGGTGACTCTGGCCCAGGGCATCCGCCGGATCCTCATGGAGAGCATACCCGAGATCCGGGATATCGTGGACATCACCAACCATGAGGCGGGAGCCGATCCATACTATTGATCGGAGATCTTCCCTTCCGGAATAGGTCCCCGTGAAGCGGCGCGCGTTCGTTTCAACCGTGGGCCGCGGGACGCCGGCGGGCTGACTACCGAAGCACCGCCGCGAGCCCCGTATCCGTTGGCATCCTCTCCCCCGCCAGCACCAGGGCCCGTCCGCCATGCTGGATCGTCACCTCGGCGAGCTCATCCAGCAGATCGACCGCTGCGCCGTGCGGGTCGGCGCCACCCTCGCGAATGAACCCGATGTCTCCCGTGTTCCGGTCGATCCGCCCCCACACGGTGCGCCCACGCTCCGCGAGGAGCAGTCGGATGCGGCCCGCCACGGCCAGGCGGGCGATCACCGCCAGGTCGGACTCCGTCTTGCCGCGGCCGTACGAGCTCTCCCACAGGTCGAGCGCAACGTCCAGTTTGCGCTCCACGGATTTCCGGGCGATCGGCCATGCCGCCGAGTGGATCCGCCCTCCGTCCCACGCGGAGATATTTCCGATGATCCCTTCGTCCGCCAGGTTCTCCAACTTGCTGACGCTGCGGTAGATGGGATGATAGTAGTCCACAGCCGCGAGGACGATCGGGCCGATCTCGTCAGCTAGCAGGTCGCGTACACCCGCGTCCACTGCTCGGAAGAACTTCTCCAGTTCCTGCTTGGTATCGTCCTTCCCCGCCCCGTGACCATGAAAAATGGGTGCGGAGCCGCTCCCGCGTGGACTTCTCAGGTTCAGGCGGTCTGCAACGACCTCTGTTCCGAGGGCCGCCTGGAGGCTCGTCGGGACCGCGGCCAGATTGACCGGCGCGAGGCCCGTGACCGTGCCCTCCCACATGCGCACTTCCTTCTGCGTGACCGAGAGAACCCAGAAACGCTCCGGCGCCTGAAGGAACTCGATGAGCGGCTTCGTGTGGAAGGTCGGCCCCACGACGACCATGTTCGGCATGTGGACGGGCAGTCTGTACAGGCGTCCGAAGTCACGCGAAGCGAACAGGGCGAGCCCGTCCGCCTGGTGTCGCCAGAAGTCCTGGTCGCCGATCAAGGCTTCTATTGGGCCGAGCACTTCTTCGACCCCGTCGACGCCGTCGACGGTCAGGATGCCCCTTGCCTCGTCGATCGCCGCGCGAAGGCGCAGCGGTTGGGCCGCGACGTCCGGGCCTCGCCGGTGTGTCTCCATGTAGATAGAGACGGCCGGTGCCTTGTCGATCTGAAACAGTTCTTTGAGCTGGTCTCTGCCGAAGTAATCCACGGGTAGTCTCGCCCTCCTTCCAGGGAAAGCGGCGCCGGCGGCGATCGTCCTGGATCACCGGCGGCGCGATAGAGCGGCGGTCGGCCGAAGATCAGAAGGCCGGCAACAGACTGAACTGCCAGTACCAGCCCTTGTCCGGACGACTCAGCGGATTCACGAAGTCGAGCTCCATGATCAGGAAACCGAGCAGGTTGATTCGGCCCGCGAGCCCGACGCTAGCTACTATCTCACTGCAGTTCCTCAGGATGGTCTGGTCCAGGGACCCGTCGCAATTGAATCTCGGCGTCGTACCGTCGCGCCACGCCACGCCCGCGTCGAAGAATGGAGCGATCTCGACCGGCGGGGCTCCCGCCGACGGAATCACGCCGAAGAACCCGATCAGTGGGACTCGGTACTCGAAGCTGGTCGATGCAATCCGGGCTCCGAACAGATTGTTGAACACATCACACGACGAGACGGTGGACGAGGCACATTCCTGGGCGCTGAAGGACCCGTCGTTGTACCCACGAATGATCGACGGCCATCCGAGATACAGGTCAGACAGGACGCGGACGTTCTCGAAGCCGGGGACTGGATTGGACTCGATGTCGCCCCAGGTGGCTTCCGCATCGGATCCGTACCGCCCGAAGTGCAGGAAGCGGAACGCGAACGTCGTCGGCCGCACCGGCATTATGTACTTGCGGAAGTCCACCAGCCCGGTGACGTAGTTCAGGTCCCCGACCCGCGGCGAGACCTCCAACCGATACCGCTGTCCGAGGATCGGCCCCACGCCACCGAAAATCGTGTTGTCGTACACGAGTGCCACAGCCCCCGTCCCCATATTCAGCGACCCCGGCGAAGGCAGCTCCTCCGTGTTTCGCTCGATCTCGGTGCCGGTGTTCACGTCCCGCAGGCTCGTCCGAACCTCGTTGAAGAAGTCGATTCCCTGGAAACCGACGTTGAACTCGATCCGGTTCGACCGATTGATCGGGTAGCTGACGCCCAGGTTGGCAAACCGGTTGACCTGCCACTCTCGCAGCTCCGTCTCGACGAACAACCCCTGCTCGTTGTCCACCTCGAGGCCGAACCGGCGTGTGACCAGCGGAATCTGTCCGCCCTCGACGCTCCAGTTCCAACGCGTTCGCCGGTTCTCGTAAGCGACGATCACCGACGAGCTACGAAAGAGGTTGCCGTTCGCGCTGCTGATGTTGAATACGGTTGTCAGGTTTCGATTCCCGAGCATGTCGCTGAAGAACAGCGAGATTCCGCCCGCAAAGAACGCTCCGAACCGGTCAGCTCCCGCCGCCAGCTGCGGCTGGCTCACGAAGTCCAGGGTGATGCCGGGACTGTACGTGGCGCCGGCAAAGGTGAGCGTATCGGCAAGCCCCAGCTCCGGCTCACTCAGCAGCACGCTGACCAGCCCGGGGGACCGGTCCTGCGGCGGCAGAACGGCCGCACTGACGCCCGCGATCGCCGCCTCGATGGGCACTCCCGCGAGCTCTTCAAGGTCGTCGATACGATACAGGTTGTAATCACCGCGCTCGAACGCCGTGTACACGAGGCGGTTCGCCGCGCTGGCCGACGATATCGCCGGACTGAGGGCTGTGATTCCGCTCACCCCCGTGACGAGGTCCGTGACCTGGTACAGCTTCCCGCCCTGGAACTCGTACCGGTAGACGTTGCTGATGCCGCTCACGTCGGTCACGAAGTACAGGCTCTGTCCGTCCGGTGCCCATTGCGGGTCGATGTGCTTGCCCACACCGAATACGGGCATCGCCTGGATCTCGCCGGTGTTGGGGTCGATCAGTCCGAGCCGGTAGTTGCCGTACTCGAGGGTCGCGAGGTCCGTCGTGAACCGGTCGGTCACGAACGCAATCGCCCCGCCATCGGGAGACCACGCCGGCTGAAGATCCGAATACAGGTCCGAGGTGAGCCGCCTTAGCTGCTCGGTCTCCAGGTCGAGGATGAACAAGTCCGTGTGGCCGCCCACGATCGCCGCGAACGCCAAACTGCGGCCATCCGGAGAGAACGTGGGCGTGTAGATTTCGCCCAGCTCGCCGAAGCTGACCTCCTGCACCTTCTTCCCGGTCTCTGGCTCAATAATCGTGACAGCCGGACGACCCTTGACGACCACGCCGAACGCGAAGTACCTCCCGTCCGCACTCCACCCACCAGACGAGTTGATGAACTGCAGGCTCTCGAAGTGCGAGTCCACGGCCGACTTGGTGAGGCGACGGATCGTCTTCCCGGTCTCCGCATCCGCCAGAAACATCTCGATCGCGAACAGGTCCTTCTCGGACAGGAACACTACCCGCGATCCGTCCGGACTGAGCGACGGACCCACGTTGAGTCCACCCCCACTCCTCCGCTTTGAAACGACCTGTGTCGCGTCTCCGTGCTGCGGCAGCGGCGGCAGATCGTGGAGGTCGCCGAGCGCCTTCACATCCTCTGCTTCGGGCACTTCGGGATCGTCTTCGCCGATCCCGGAAGCAAGGGGGGGCTCGGCGAAAGGCAGATCCGCCCTGTCACCCAGAGCGTCCCTGGCCACGTCGGCGTAGGCATCGTAGATCGCCTGGTGCCACTCCGCCTCGAGCTCCGGGATCGAGATCTGGAGAACCGCCTCCAATGCCTGCTCGGGGTTGCCGGACCGTCCTGCCACCTTGAGGACCTTCCCGATGGCCTCGTCACCCCACTTACCTGCCACGAAAGCCCAGAAGGCGTGCCCCCAGCGGTAGGGGAAGTAGTCCCACATCCGGGTCGTCAGATCGCGAAGGGTCGGCAACTGGCAGTTGCACGCGGCCGCGTCCCGCATCCACATGGCCGTGTGGGCATTCACGGGGCCGATCGACAGGTACTCGGCCATGCCCTCGATGAACCAGAGAGGCAGGAGAAGGGCCGTCGGGCCCCGGAAACCGATTCCGCCTTCGCCTGTCAGGCTCGTGATGTCGAACTGGAAGGCGTGCACGAGCTCGTGTCCGATCACGTGGTCCGACTCGTTCAGCGTGCCCGCCAGCGGCAGCACGATGCGCCGCTTCAGGACTTCCGTCACACCACCGGTCGACTCCCCGATCTGGCCGAAGACCGCGTTCGTCTGCTCGAAGTCAGGATGGCTGGCATACAGGATCAGGGGTTGTCGGCCCTTGAGCTCGTGGTCGAGCAACCGACCGAGACGGGCGTACCACCGCTCGGCCATTCGGCCGGCCTCCCCGACAATCGCTTCCATCTCCGGGTAGTAGTAGACGTCGAAGTGCTCGGTTTCCAGCACCCGGGTCTCGAATGTCTTGTACTGGACCTTGTTGCGTCCGAAGTACTGGGCTTCGGCGGTATCCGGCAGAATGGCCGTCCCCAGAAGCAGGATCAGAAGGGATAGGAGTGCCCTCGAACCGAACGGGCCACGTGTCATATCTTTCCTCCGTGGGTCCGGAAGCATCACGCGACCGGAGTAGATTCTGCCCCTCTAGTGCTATGCCAATGTATACCCGACGCGGCCGATCGAGTTTCTCTTCGACCGCCTGCGACTGACGAATTCATTCACATGCCCTCAGAATGCCATCATAACGGTCGCGTGCTCTCTCCGCTTTCTCCAGGTCGTCGTATGGGCCCAGATACACACGCGTTAGCCCGTCCGCGCCCCGTCGCGCGATCACGGGAAGTCCGCGGTCACGATACCTCCGCTCCACCTCCCCTGCGTTGTCCAGGACGGAGAAAGCCCCGACCTGGACCAGGCTGCAGCGCAGCATCTCCGACATCTGGAGAACGGTGATCCGGACACGCGCGGTTCCCTGGCCCAGCATCTCGATCTCCCGTGCCGCGGCACGCGACAGATCGATGATGCGGTCGTCGACGAACGGACCACGGTCGTTGATACGCACCTCGGTCCACCGACCGTTGTCCAGGTTGTCCACACGTACCCGGGTGCCGAACGGCAGTCGCTGGTGAGCCGCCGTCATGTCATCCATGTCGTAGACTTCCCCCGAGGCCGTGCGCTTCCCGTCAAAACCCGGGCCATACCACGACGCGACTCCCTCCTGCGACCACTCGCTGTCCACGCTCGTCATCGGAGGAGGCGTGGATCCGCCGCACGCGGACCACATTGGGGAAGCTGCGACAACTGCCAGCCGCACGAGAAAGGATGATCGCATGGGTTTCAAACTACGGCCACACGGCGCCGAGCGGGAGACAGATCGACCGTGAACGAATGTCCGATTGCGTCCGCCTTCCTGGTCCCCCAGGATAAGACAGGGTGCCACACGGCGTCGACGGGCCCCGACCACCGCATGGAGAACGCGATGAAGAATACCGAATACAGCATGCACCGCACCCTGTCCGGCGTCGAGTTCGGGGAGGCAGTGGACAGGGTCACTGCGGCCCTCAAGGAGGAAGGCTTCGGGGTGCTGACTCGCATAGATGTCGACGAGACCCTGAAGACGAAGATCGGAGTGGACTTCCGCCCGTACGTCATCCTTGGCGCCTGCAACCCGACGCTCGCCCACCAGGCCCTGTCCGCGGACGACAACATCGGCCTCATGCTGCCGTGCAACGTGGTGGTGGCCGCGATCGAGGGTGGAACCGAGATCGCGTTCGTGCGGCCGCACGCCATGATGGACATCGTTGACCTTCCGGAGATCCGGGGCATGGCCGACGAGGCTCAGGCAAGGCTCGAGCGGGCGCTGCAGGCGGTCTAGCTGTACCGTCTTCACTCGCCTCGCCCGGGGACGAAGGCGGTACCCAGGGTGTACGCACCCGCTTCGACGGACCACAGGACGGTCTCGCTTTCCAGGTCCACCGCCACGGCCCGGCCGGCGGTCTGTGGGGTCCCCTCGCAGGAAACGAACGCCCGGCGGCCGGCCGCGTCGATCGCGACGCCGTGGGGATGTTCCGCTCCCAGAGGAATACGCGCTCTCTCCACGAGCGTCGCCGCATCCACGACCGACAGCGAGGCGCCTCCGCGATTGGCGACGACGAGTGTCCTGCCATCTGGTGTGAGCTCGATCTGCGCCGGCCCGCTCCCCGTGTCGACCGTTCCCACGATCGTTCCGTCGGCCCGAAACGCACGCACGGAACCGGCGAGGTTCAGGCTGACGTAGATCGTCCGGCCGTCCGCGGCCCAGGCCAGGTTGAGGGGCTTGAGAGCCGGCTGGCCCGGCGGGCCTGCTTCCGGTCCCGCCCGGAACCGGCCGCGCTCCGCAAGCGTGGCGACGTCGAGAAGCACGATCTCATCGCTCAGGCTGCAGGCCACAGCCACGAGGTCGCCGTCCGGACTCACCTCGGCATGGTGCGGACCGCCGCACACGACGGGCGTCCCGATCACGGAGAGGTCGGCCAGCTCCACGACAGCCACGTGCCCCGGCACGCCCGGCCGTGACCGGTCGTAGTCCGGGACGAACGCACGCGAGCCGTCAGGCGTGATTCCGATGCGGGCCGCCCCAGCGGTGGGCAGCGTGACGCGCCCGACCAGGCGGTCCCCCTCGAGCTCGAACTTCCACAGCGTGGGCTCGCCGTGCGCGACCGTCACATACCAGTGCAACCCGTCGGGACTGACTGCCACGGCGTGTGGCTCGTCCACCTCGTCACGGCGCCTCTCGATCGGGATGCGGCTCACGATGGATCCGTCGGTCGGATCGATGCGGATGACCTCGTCGGTGAACCCCGACGTCACGTAGAGTCGCTCCCCCACGGACGCTGCCGGGGCGTCCCGCCCGTTCGGACGGGTTGACTCCGACGAGCAGGCCGCAGCCACCGTCAGTATGGCCGCACCGGCTGCCCCGACGGATCGCCTCAAAACGTCGGCCGAAGTACCCAGAGGCCACTGTTCATGTCCGACACGTAAACGTACCCATCGTGCATCTGAGGAGCCCATGTACACGTTCCGGAATCGGAGACGCATGCCCCGCCCACGTCATACTGGACGCTGGCCACCTGCCGCGCCTGCCTGTCGAGCTCACCCAGGAGGCGACCCGACACGTCCACCGCGTGGAGTCCGCTCTCGTACCACGAGAAGTACGCGATCTCCGAGACTTCATCGACCCAGAAGTTGTGGGGTGCCGCCCCGGTCACTGTGAAGCTCGCCACCTGCTTCGGATTCGCCACATCGTTCACGTCGATGACGAGCACCTTGCCGGGAACGCCGATCTCGTCGCCGAGGAACACGTAACCGGACGCCGGCCAGTACCAGGCGTTGTGGACCCGGTAGCCCGGAATCACCATGCGGCTCACCTCGACGGGATTTGTGGGAGATCCGCCCGCCACTCCGTTTCCGACGTCGAGGATGATCAGTCCGGACGTCCAGTGAGACAGAAACGCGAGGCCGTCGCGCACGTACACGTCATGCAGAAAACTCCCTCCGCCGTAGAACGACCCCACGATCTGAGGGTCCGCCGGATCCGAGATATCCAGGACCCGTAGACCGGCGCTCGGCACGGAGCCGTCCACCACGAGGTACGCATAGTTTCCGTCGATCCACACGTTGTGGATGCCGGGCGTCAGATCCGGCGCTGCAAATCGGGTGATCACGGTCGGATGATGCGGATCGGCCAGGTCGAGGAGCGTAATGCCGTTCTGCCCGTCATTCGACGCCTCGTGCGTGATGATCGCCAGGTTGCCGTCCGCGCTGACCTTCACGTCGTTGACCACCCTCGCGTCCACCCTGACCGAATCGGTGAGTACGGGAGCGTTCCGCACGCTGATGTCCCACACGAAAAGGGCATCGCCGCACCGGCCTCCGAGGACGTTTCGGCAGCCCCAGGTACCGGAGTACGCCGCATCTCCGTGCTCCCAGTGGTCGGACGTGAAGCGGAGCTCGATCTTCTCGTTCCACTCGGTCTGAAACGAGCCGGACGGTGCGTTTCGGCTCGTGATGCTCACGTCCGCCGTGTCCGCGACGCCCCCGGACTCGGCTATCACCTGCACAGGACCGACCGCGTAGCCGACGAACTCCCCGTCGGCCGTGATAAGGCCCGCGAAATCGGGCTCCACCTTCCAGGCGACCGGAGGATCCTCCACCGGCTGACCCTGGTCGTCCGCCGCCGACACATCGAAGCTGAGCACTTCACCCTGGCGGGCGCCGGGGGCACCCCCCGTGACATCGAGTGTCACGATCGGCGGACCGTCGTTTCGAACCACGCTGAACGAGGCACCGAGCGTGACCGCCGACTGGCCGTCGAGGCGAGCCTCCAGGCCGACCTGGTAATCACCCGACGTGACTGACTCCGGCACGTTCAGCGTCAGCGTGAGGGTCCGCGCGGCACCGGCGTTAAGCGTCGGCACCTCGGTCGGGCTCACTGACAGGGTGGCTCCGGGAATCTCGTTTCCGCCCCCGTCACGCACCGCGAGAGCTGCCAAATCCACGGGACCGGCTGCCCCATCTCCCGTGTTTCGAAGCTCCACTGACTTGCTCCTGTCCTCCCCGAAGGAGACCGACGCCGGAGAGAAAACGAGCTGGATCGTTGGCTCGACGGGTGTGCCGGAGTCGCTGCACGCCGCCAGGCCGAGCGCAGCGAGCATCGCGAAACCGAACGCGGAACGGCGAACTGGTCGCTGAAGATCCGTGCGAAGGGTCAGCGTCACCTGGTACCTCCTGTTCACGTCTACTATTCGGATAGCCTCCTACATAACCGATGTAACGTCGATCGTTCCCGTGCGGTGCCCGCACAGGTTTGCCGTCGTCGCGGCTCATACACTAGCATGGACGGCCGGAGACTCGGCCTCGGAGGTTGCTGAAGAACCCCGGGCGGCCGCGCGCACGGGTCTAATCAGCAGCCTCCTGGCCACAGAACAGGAACGTGTATGGCCGTCGAAATCGTACGCGCTGGCATGTTCGCCCGACTGTGCGCCTCGCGCATGGCAGCGTCGATCGTCGCGCTCGTGGCGCTCGGGGGTACGCTGGCCTACGCGGCTGTTCATACGCGTCTGGAATCGTCCGTGCCGGCGGCGGACGAGGTCCTGTCCGCGCCTCCGGAGCGATTCGAGCTCCGGTTCAGCGGTCCCGTGAACGACGCGCTCAGCGTCGTCGTCCTCACCTTTCCGTCCGGTGATTCGGTCAGCCTGGACGTGTCGTCGCCGGTGGACGACTCCAGAATCCTCGTCGCCGACACGCCTCCCCTCGAGCAGGGAGTGCACCTCGTCCGCTGGAGAACGGTGTCGGCGGACGGTCACCCGGTCGATGGCAAGTTTCGCTTCACTCTGGCGGGCGCGCCGCAGGGTGACGGACGGCTCCCCGATGATTCCGCGGCCACGAACGCAACGATCGAAACGGACCCCGGCACATCGGTCGGCGCAACCACACAGACGCCGGCGCTCGGGGCCGCGGTCATCGCCGGACTCGGCCTCGCCTGTCTGCTCGGGTTCGCGGGGCTGCTGTGGTTCTGCGGCGCTCTTCCGCTGCTGCGGGAGCCCCGGATCCGCACGTTCTGCCTCGCCCTCGGGTGGGCAGCCCTGGGTCTCCTGGCCGTGGACCTGGTCAGTTGGGTGAGGCAGGTGGCGCCGTCCGGCACGGGGTTCGCCGGGGTCCAGGCCGCGCTCGGCTCGCGCACGGGTCTCACGGCGGCTCTTCAACTGGCGCTCATCGTGGGAGCGCTCTTCAGCTTCCGGCGCAGCGGGCGAGGAGCGGCGGTGAGCGCGCTCGTCGCACTCGTGGTCGGAGCCGCCTCGGGGCACACCGCGGCGATCTCCCCGTGGCTCACGATTCCAGCCAACGCCGTTCACCAGGCCGCCGCCGCGATCTGGCTCGGCGGCCTGCTTCTGCTGGTCCTGGCCCCGGACGCGCCGACCGATGGGTCCGACGGATGGCGATTCCCCGTGGTGGCCCGGTCGGTGTCGGCGGCCGCCCTGTTCGCGGTCTTGCTGATCGCCGCCTCGGGAGCCGTGCAGTCGTTTCAGTTCGTGGACGACCTGGGTGCATACACGAGCACACCATACGGTCGGGGGCTGCTCGTGAAGTGGATGGGATTTCTGATTCTCGTGGGATTCGGCGCCTACCACAGGTTCCGCGTCATGCCGCATCTGGAGGAGGAACGAGACGGCCGGGCCTTGCGGCGGATGGTTCGCCTCGAGACGATCGTCATGCTGGCAGTCATCATGGTGGCCGCGTGGCTGGCGCGGGTTTCGCCGCCCGCTGGACACTAGTCATCAGGCACCAGCTCGTCCTTGAGGAAACGGCCCGGACGCGAATCCGGGCCGTTGCGGCGAGACTGCAGGCGGACCGTTTCGGCCCGAGTCGCTGTCAGGCGGGCTCGTCAGCCAGGAGCGCTCCTCCCTGGCAGGCTGCTGAAGAACCCTTTAGACGGCTGGAGCCGGCGAATCATCTGCCTTCGCTCCCTTCTTCGCCCCGAACCGCTCCACCGTGCCCTGAATCACCACGTAGAACACGGGGATCATGAACACACCACTCGCCGTGGCGATGAGCATTCCGCCGAGCACAGCCGTACCGAGCGAGACCCGGCTCGCGGCGCCGGCGCCCGAAGCGACCACCAGCGGGATCACACCGAGGATGAAGGAGATGGCCGTCATCAGGATGGGACGGAAACGCAGATGCGCCGCCGTAACCGCCGCTTCGACATGGTCCTTCCCTTCTTCTCGTTGCTGCTTGGCGAACTCCACGATCAGGATGGCCGTCTTGGCCGACAGCCCGATCAGGAGGACCAGTCCGATCTGCGTGTAGATATTGTTGTCCAGGCTGCGCACGCCCGTGAACAGCAGTGCGCCCAGGATCGCCATCGGCACACCCATCAGCACTGCGAGCGGGATCATCCAGCTCTCGTACTGCGCTGCCATGAACAGGTACACGAAGAGGATCGCCAGGCTGAAGATGATGGGCGCCAGGTTTCCTGCCGCGATCTGCTGAAACGTGACGCCCGACCACTGGTAGCCCATCTGCGGCGGCAGCACCTGGCCGGCCAGCCTCTGCATCTCAGTCACGGCCTGCCCGGACGACTGCCCGGGTGCCGGGACTCCCGTGATCGTGGCCGCCGGGAACATGTTGAACCGCGTGATGACCTGCGGACCGACAGTGTCCCGCACCTGGGCCAGGGAACCCATGGGGACCATGTCGCCGTTCGCGTTCCTGACCTCGAGGCGATCGATGTCCGAGATCCGCGACCGGAACTGCTGGTCGGCCTGCACCTGCACCTTCCACGTCCGCCCGAAGATGTTGAAGTCGTTGACGTACATCGACCCGAGGTTCGCCTGCAGCGTGTTGAACACGCTCTGCAGCGGGATCCCGTACGTCTTGACCCGGTTGCGGTCCACGTCCACAAACAGCTGTGGCACGTTGGCCGTGAAATTCTGGTTCAGCCGCGTCACGACCGGGCTCTGGTTGCCGGCGACCACCATGTCGCGGGCAAACGTCTCGAGCTGTTGCAGGCCCACGCCGCCACGGTCCTGCAGCTCCAGCGCGAAGCCGGTCGCGTTGCCGAGGCCGTTGATGGCCGGCGGACCGAAGGCGAACGCTGTGCCCTCCTGAAGCGAGAACAGGTAACGCTGGATGTTCGCCATCAGCGCTTCGACGTGCTCCTCCTTGCTGCGCTCGGACCATTCATCGAGCGTGGCGATGACCGCGCCGTAGTTTGATCCCTGTACGCCGTTCAGGAACGAATAGCCGCCGATCGTGATGTAGTTCTGCATGCCCGGCGTGTTCTCGAGCACCAGGTTGATCCGGTCCAGCACCTCCCCTGTTCGCTCCATGGAGGAGCCGTCGGGGAGCTCGAGGTTCACGAAGAAGTAGCCCTGGTCCTCGTCCGGGATGAAGCCCCCGGGAACCATGGTGAAACTAAGAAACATGGCGACCATGAGGCCCGCGAACACGACCATCACCAGTGCCGTGCGCCGCACCAGGTAGTTCACCGCCCCCATGTACTTGCCCGTAGCTACATCAAACCAGTCGTTGAACTTCGTGAAGAAGCGGTTCCGCTTCTCGGGCGAAGGACGGAGCAACATGCCGGCCAGGGCCGGACTGAGCGTGAGGGCATTGATCGACGAGAACACCGTGGCGATCGAGATCGTGATCGCGAACTGCTGGTACAGTCTTCCTGTGAGACCCGGCATCATCATCGTCGGAACAAACACGGCCAGCAGCACGAGCGTCGTGGCGACGATCGCGCCGCCCACCTCTTCCATTGCCTTCGCCGTGGCATCCTTGGCTTCCATGCCCTCTTCGTCGATCAGGCGCATGGTGTTCTCGACCACGACGATCGCGTCGTCCACCACGATGCCGATCGCGAGCACCACGCCGAACAGGGTCAGGTTGTTGATCGACATTCCGAACATCTTCATGGCGAAGAAGGTGCCGATCAGCGAGACCGGGATGGTGACCGACGGAATCACCGTCGTCCGCCAGTCCTGCAGGAAGATGAACACCGAAAAGATCACCAGCAGGATCGCGATGATCAGGGTACTGATCACCTCGTCGATCGAGGCCTCGATATACCGGGTCGAGTCGTAGGCGATGGCCGCTTCGAGACCCTCCGGGAAGTTACCCTCCAGCTCGGCCAGTGCCGCCTCGACTCCCTGCGCCACGCCGAGCGCGTTCGATCCCGGGAGCTGGTAGACCGCGATTCCGACACTGGGCGACCCGTCGAGCTGCACGTACCACGAGTAGTCCTGGGCCCCCAGCTCGACTCGGGCCACGTCGCGGATGCGAACGATCTCGCCCGCCTGGCCCGTCTTGACGATGATGCTCTCGAACTGCTGGACACTTTCCAGCCGCCCCAGGGTGCTGATCGTGTACTCGAAGTTCAGCCCGGCCGGGTTGGGTGGCTGCCCGATCTTGCCGGCCGCGACCTGCACGTTCTGCTCGCCCAGGGCGGCCACGACTTCGTCCGTGGTCAGACCGCGGGCCTTGAGCTTCCCCGGATCGATCCAGATCCGCATCCCGTAGTCCTTGGCGCCCATCGCCGTGATAGAGCCGACACCGGGCACGCGGGCCAGGACATCGTTGATCTGGGTGGTGGCGTAGTTCGAGATGAAGATGTCGTCATACCTGCCGTCGGGTGAGATGAGATTCACCATCAGCGTGAGCTGGGTGGACTGCTTCTCGGTCTTCACGCCCTGGCGCTTCACGTCCTCCGGAAGCAGGGGCTCGGCGATCGACACGCGGTTCTGGGTGAGCACTGCCGCCATGTCCGGGTCCGTCCCGATGTCGAACGAGACCGTCAGCTCCATCGTCCCGGCCGATGTGCTCTTGGACTGCATGTAGATCATGTCTTCCACGCCGTTGACTTCCTTCTCGATCGGCGTGGTTACCGTCTGCTCCACCACCACGGCGCTCGCTCCCGGGAAGGTGGTGGTGACCGACACAGTGGGCGGAGTGATGTCCGGCATCGACTCCACCGGCAGCGTGGGGAGCGATATCACTCCCAGGATCACGATGACGATGGCGATGACCAGCGCGAACACCGGCCGGTAGATGAAGAAGCGGCTGAACATGGCCTACTCCTCCTCTCCGGAGTCTTCCGTGTCCGTGTCCGCCCCCTCGAACTGGGCCCGCACCGCGGCCTGACGCTGCGCCATCTCTTCCTCGGTGCGAGGCGTCACCGGCATGCCCGGGCGGGCACGCAGGAGGCCGTTGGAGATATAGGTCTCTACGCCCTCGAGGCCATCGACGATCTCGATCGTGCCGTCCGGCTGGGGCTGTCCGAGCTGAACGTAGCGTTGCTCCACGATGGCATCGTCGCCGACCAGGTACACGTACTTCCCGCCGAGATCGGTGCCGATCGCCCTTTCGTCGACCAGCAGGGCGTCGCTCTCGTTCACCGCCATCACGCGGACCCGGACGAACAGGCCCGGGAACAGCCCGAAGTCGGCGTTCTCGAACACAGCGCGGAGCTCGATCGTCCCCGTGCTCGGGTCCACCGTGTTGCCGATGAAGTCGATGTAACCTTCGAATGGGAACCGGTCCTCGTCCGCCGCCGTGCCAACGAGGACTCTGGCCACCTGCTCGGATTCTGGCCGGGTCGACGCTCCCTCGCCCTGGGGGGAGGACTCGGATTGCCGGACGGCTTCGACCTGGCGGATGATCCTGAGCACGACCCACTCGGGTGCGTTGAAGTAGACGTGAATCGGTTGAATCTTGTTCACAGTCGTCAGAAGGGTCTGCTCACCGAAGCCCACCAGGTTCCCGGGGTCCACCCTCCGACGTCCGACCTGCCCTGTGATCGGCGTGCGTACCATCGTGTAGTCGTAGTCGAGCTGCGACTTGGAAAGCCGGGCTCGCGCTCCGAGCACAGCTGCGATCGCGGCGTCCCGCTCGGCCTGCGCCCGGTCCAGGTCCTGCCGGCTCACGGCATTCGTCTCGATGGCGATCTGCACGCGCTCCAGGTTCGACTCCTTGAGCGCGGAATCGGCGCTCGCCGAGCGCAGAAGCGCCACCGCTTCATCTCGGGAAGCCTGGTACACGTCCTGCTCGATCACGAACAGGACGCCCCCTCCCTCCACGATCTGCGACGGCTCAAACAACTGCTGCTCAAGGACGCCCCCCACCCGGGCCCGGATCTCCACTGACTCGATGGCCCTCGTGGTTCCCGTGAAATCCACGTACGGATGCACCGCGCGTGTAATGGGCTGTGCCACGGTCACCTCAGGCGGAGGCCGGGTCTGCTCTTCGCCGCCGCACGCGGTCGTGAGCGCGCCCGCAGCCAGGGCCAGACCCACCAGGACCACCCGGCTCGATGTCGCGGAGACAGCTGTATTCATCGTCATTCGTGGAGTCCTCAGGGTTTGCATCGTTCGCATCATCGGTCACCTCCGTTCGTCGGAGGCGGAACCTCGCCGGCGGCGGCCGCCGCAGTGATCTCGGCCTGGCCTGGAGACCAGCCCCCGCCGAGCGCCCGGTTCAACGTGATCAGGTTGTTCACGACCTGACCGGCACTGTCTGCCAGCTCGTCCTGCTGCTGGAACAGGGAGCGCTGTGAGTCGAGGAAGTTCTGGAAGTTCGTGAGCCCCGACAGATACTGGGTCTCGACCAGGTTCACGGCTCGCTGTGAGGCATCCACCGCATCTGCCAGGCGGTCCCGCCGGAGCTTTTCCTGTCCATACGCCACCAGCGCGTTCTGCACTTCCTCCAGGGCCCGTAGCACCGTCTGCTCGTAGGCAGCGAGAGCCTGCGCGGTGCGGGCTTCCTCTGCCCGAATTCGGTTCCGAATCTTGCCGCCGGTGAATATCGGCCAGCTGATCTTCGGCACGATGCTCCAGAACACGCTGCCACCGTCTCCCAGGTTGTCGAAGTCCAGCGCCTCGAGTCCCACTGTTCCGCCGAGAGAAAGCGTCGGGTACAGATCGGCCGTGGCGATTCCAATCCTCGCCGTCTGGGAGGCCAGGAGGCGCTCGGCCTGGCGAATGTCGGGGCGCCGACGCAGGAGGTCGGCCGGAATCCCGTAGGCCACCTGGTCGTCGGGGCGCGGCAGGCCGGAGTGAGCCTGCAGCTCGTCGTGCAGGTTGCCCGGCGCCTCGCCGAGCAGCACGGCCAGCCGGTTGAGCGACGCTTCGAGTCCGATCTTCAGGGCCGGTATCGTCGACTGCGTCTGGGCCAGGTTCTGTTCGGCCTGCGCCACGTCGAGGGCCGATGTGAGCCCGGCGTTGAATCGATCGCGGGTAAGCTCGAGGCTGCCCTCCTGCGCCGTCACGTTCTGTCGCGCGAAATCGAGTCGGGTCTGGAACGCCCGCGCATCCACGTAAGCGGACCCGACCTCCGCATAAAGGGTGACGAGGACGTCCCGGTAGTCCTCGACCGACGCCTCGAGCTGGGCATCCGCCGCCTCCACGGTGCGCCGGATGCGCCCGAACAGGTCGATCTCCCAGCTCAGGTCCAGGCCGAAGATCCAGGAATCGAACGGATCACCGATCGACAGACCACCACCCTCTACTCCGTCGCTGGGTGGCTGAACGGAAGCCGCCCCCTGGATCCCGTTCTCGCTGATCTTCTGGTAGCTGTAGGCCCCGCCGAGGACGATGTCCGGCCAGTACCCACCCTTCGCGACTCCCCGTATGGCCCGAGCCTCGGCGACACGGCCCACCGCAGCCTGGAGGTCCAGATTGCCGAATTCGGCCTTCCGAATCAGCTCGGTGAGCAGCGAGTCGTTGAACGAGACCCACCACATCTCGAGGTCGGTGGTGTCGGCAGCCATCTCCGTCTCCACCGTGGTGCGCCACTGGTCGGGCACGGTCTCGACGGTGAAGTCGGGAGGCTCGTAGTCGGGACCCACTGTGCAGGCCGCCAGGAGTGAAACGGCAGCAAGCCACACTGGAGTTCGGGCGCGGGACATGGTCATCCGTCCACCTCGTCCTGTTCAAAGGAGTGCATCCGGACGCGCATTATCACTTACGCGCGACGCCGTGGCAATTCCGAGCGATACGTGTCGACCCACCGTGAACAAACAAGCGGGGCCGCCCGAATGAGCGGTCCCCGGTAAGGCAGAAGTCAGGATTGCGACCCGGATTCGGACAGATCGGCGAAGCCTCGTTCCACTCGGCTGACCAGATCCTTCTTCTCCTCCTCGCCGAGCAGCGTGGCCTGCGCGGCTTTCAGCACCAGATCCTCGACTTCGGGAGCTCCGAGGCCGAAAGCGCTCGACGCTTTCAGGTACTCGTCCGTCAGCGTCGTCTCGAACATCGGGGGATCATCGGAATTGAGAGTCACGTACAGACCGGCGTCGAGCAGTCGCGGGAGAGGATGTTCCGCAAACGAGGGCGCCACCTTCAGACACACGTTGCTCGTCGGACACACCTCGAGCGGTATCTGTCTCTCGCGCAGCTCGGCGACCAGGTCGGGATCCTCGAGGCAGCTCACCCCGTGCCCGATCCGCACCGCGTTCAGATCACGCAGCGCCCCCCGGATGCTCTCGGGGCCCACGGTCTCACCGGCGTGCGGGACGCTCGGCAGCCCTGCCTCCCGGGCCACCTCGAACGCCCGCCGGAAGAGCTCGGGGGGATACCCCAGTTCGGGCCCGCCGAGACCGAGCGCGGTGACGCCACGGGACATGTTGTCGGCAGCCCATTCGGCCACCTCTACGAACTCGTCGGGGTCCAGGTGACGGGGATAGTCGATCGTGAGGCTCATCGTGACCCCGTGCTCGCGGCGGGCCGCGTCGCGCGCCCGGTTGATCGCGGCGAGCTGGTCATCCAGGGGAATCCCTGACTGCATCCGCTGCGTGGAGGCCGTGTACGTGACCTCGGTGTGGAGGACGTTCTGCTCCGCCTGCCCCGCGAGAAAGTCCGCCGTGATCAGCTCGACGTCGTCGGGTGTCTTGATGCAACCGGCCGCCGCCAGGTACACCTCGACGAAGTGGTCGAAGCTCTTGAAGGCGTACCACTCCCGCAGCTCCTCGACGGACCGGGCAGGCAGGCGCACGCCGTTGCGCGCCGCGAGGTCGAGAAGGATCTCCGGGCGGATGGACCCCTCAAGGTGAACGTGAAGCTCCACCTTGGGCATGGCGCGAATGAACGCCTCGAGAGATCCAGTGTGCCGTCGCGTGTGCATGTGATATTCTTGAGGCCGATCGCCGTTCACCGCAACTACCCCGCGTCTCGGATCGGAGGCTCATGCCCCGCAGCTTCATCATCGACACGGACACGGCCTCCGACGACGCCGTCGCGCTGCTCATGGCCCTGTTCCACCCCGACGTCAGAGTGGAAGCGATCACCGTGGTGGCCGGAAACGTCGAGCTCGAGCAGGGGCTGAAGAACGCCCTCTACACGGTCGAGCTGTCCGGCGCCGATGTCCCCGTCTACCGTGGATCCGCAGCCCCGCTGCGGCGGGAGCTCGTGGTCGCGCAATTCTTCCACGGACGCGACGGCCTCGGAGACCAGGGTTACCCTTCCCCGCAGCGGAAGCCGGCCGAAGGCGATGCCGTGGACGTTCTCATCGAGACGATCCGCGCCCAGCCGGGCATCGTGCTGGTCACTCTGGGGCCGCTGACGAACGTGGCGAAGGCCGTGTCCCGGGCGCCCGACATCGTGTCGAACGTGGGACGATGCATCGTGATGGGCGGAGCCGCATGCACGATCGGTAACGTGACTCCGGCCGCGGAATACAACGTCTGGGTGGACCCGGACGCGGCGCGCGTCGTGTTCCGCTCCGGTCTGCCCATCGAGATGATCGGCTGGGAGCTGTGCCGTGGGGCGGCCACGCTCTCCGAGGAGGAGATGGACAGAGTCCGCGGCTTCGGGACGCCGGTGGCGCGATTCGCGATCGACTGCAACACGAGCGCACTGGAAGCGGCCCGGCTCCAGTCTGACGAGCCGGGGCTTCCCCTTCCCGACCCCGTCGCGATGGCCGTCGCGATCGACCCGGAGATCTGCACGCGCAGGTCCAGTCACTACGTGGACGTGGAGACGGACAGTGATCTGACGCGCGGCATGACAGTGATAGACCAGCTCGACGTCGCGGACGACGAGAGAAACGCGCCGCTATGGGAGCCTCTCATCGAGCGCGGCCGCAACGTCGCGGTGTGCTGGGAGATCGATGTCCCGAAGTGGAAGGAACTGCTCTATTCGGTCCTGGCAGGTCGCTGAAGAGCCCTGCTGATGACCCGTTGAGAGCCGACGCGGCTCAGTCGAGGTAGCGATGCCCGCCCGAATCGTCGTCATCGGAAGCGTGAACACGGACATGGTAGTCCGCGGGGCCCGTATTCCCTCGCCCGGGGAGACGGTGACCGGGGGCACGTTCCTGCGTGCGGACGGCGGCAAGGGAGCCAACCAGGCCGTGGCTGCGGCGCGGGCCGGAGCCGAAGTGACGTTCGTGGCCCGTGTGGGAGCGGACGAGCTGGGCGAAGCGGCAGTCGCCAGGCTGGCCGCCGAGGGGATCGACGTCAACCGAGTGGAGCGAGACCCGGATCAAGCCACGGGCGTCGCGCTCATCATGGTCGGCGAGGGGGGTGAGAACGCCATCTCGGTAGCGCCGGGAGCCAATGCCCTGCTGTCGGTGCAGGATGTGGAGACGGCGCGGGCCGTCATCGAATCGGCCGACGTTCTTCTCACACAGCTAGAGACCCCGCTGCCAGCGGTAGAGCGGGCGGCAACGATCGCCTCCGCCGCAGGGGTCACGGTGATTCTCAACCCGGCTCCCGCGAGGCGCCTGCCCGATTCACTGCTGGCCCTGGTCGATGTGCTCACACCCAACGAGGGTGAGGCGGCGTATCTGTCGGGCGAGGCCCGACCGGCGGCGGCCGCGTCGAAGCTCCGGGACCACGGCGCGACGACCGTCGTGGTGACGCTGGGCGCTGAGGGCGCCCTGATCGTGGCCGAGGGCCGGGAGGCGTCGGTGCCTGGATTTTCGGTGACCGCCGTCGACACCACGGCCGCCGGCGATGCGTTCAGCGGGTCCCTGGCGGTCTCCCTCGCGGAGGGTCTCGACCTGGCCCTGGCGGTGCGGCGAGCCTGCGCCGCGGGAGCGCTGGCAACGACCGTGCACGGAGCCAGACCGTCGCTTCCTGTCCGCGCGCAAGTGGATGGGCTGGTTCGCTCGGAACACGGACAGTAGCGAATCGCCGAATCGGCTTCTCGTCTTGCCGAACACACCCTCGTGTGGACAATCTCTGGAGAAACCGTCACTCTGGTGTCCAATACGCCAACGTATTCGACAATCACTCAAGGACCAACAGGAGGAATGACGCGTGGGGAGACGAACCAACTACGGATTCGAGAAGAGACAGCGGGAGCTGAAGAAGCAGAAGAAGAAGGAAGCGAAAGCGGAGCGGAAGAGGTTGAAGAAGGAAGAACTCGAAGGAGTAGTCGTCGGTGAGGAAGCCGGGGACGATGTCGAGGCCTCGGATGCTGACGCCACGGACGAGGAAGAGGACGAAGAAGAGGACGAGGAGGAGTACGTTTAGCGGGTAGTCCTGGCGCGACGGAGACAGAAGGGAACTCACATGGGTGTCGGAGACACGGGCAGCCTGCATCACACCTGTTGGGTCGTCAACGACCTCGAGCAAGTGGCACAGTCTCTCGCGGAGCCGTTGTCCATCCAGTGGGGCGTGGGGACCATCGAGCCCGCAGGATGCACTTTGCACGGAGAGGAAGTGCCCTACACGTTCAGGCTGGCCG
>CAXMRU010000324.1:0-4249 GCA_964195715.1 Akkermansiaceae bacterium
CTCCGCGCGCCTTCGGCGTGCTCGCAACGCTGGACGACGCGGCAAATCCACCCGGGCCCATAGCGGGAACACGTTGCCCTGTCCGGTTTTTGAGGAGATCCGAGCGGGGCGCGAGCTGTTGGGGCGCCGGGAGGTGTCTGCAGGAGGTGTCTACTGGGCGCTCTCTCCGTCCGTGCTCTGGCGATCAGGGCGATCCTTTCCAGGGGTCACCCGGCAGGCGGGCAACGATGCGTTCGAGAACGGTGTCCATGGCGGTTTCGAAATCCCAGGAGAACCCGGGACGAAGGAGATGATCGATGTCCTCGCGGAAGTCGAGCAGCCCCCGCTTGCCCTGGAGGTTCTGTTCGTACTGTGCACGCGTAACGGCGTGGCCACCCTCCCGCATGTAGCGCTGGAAGCAGGCGATGAGCGCCGGTGGGTCGACCCGTCCGGTCTCCAGGGCGTGCGAGAGATCGAAGAGATCGCGCCCCTTTTTACGCTGGTAGAGAGCTCTGAGCTTCGTTCCCAGCAGCTCGTCGAGCGCGAACGTGTGCACGTCAGCGGTCCCGCGAAACCACGGGCTGTTGACCTCGAACGGCACTCTCGCCCGGCCGAGCTGGGTGAAGTGCTCGCGGGTGTTGACCTCGATCTTCAGGCGCATCTTCAGCGGCGGTACGTCCTCGGACTCGAATCTGTGCACGAGATTGACCCGCCCCTCCTTGAACTGGCGCCGTGGCGCACCGAGCCATGGATCCAGCACCGCTCGTGTCCGGTCGAGAGTCTTGCCGACAGGCTCCGGTCGGACCTGAACGAGATCGATGTCCTCCGACGTAACGCGCGGGAGGAATGAAGTAGAGTTTGTACAACGCGGTGCCACCGCGGAAGGCGAGGCCGTTCGCCAGCTCTGCAACCTGGAACAGCTCAACGAGGGCTCGACTGATGACGAGATCCTGCTCGACCTGTGCATCAATCGACCACGGAGCATGCGCCCGCCAATGAGTGATGTAATCCCTGGGGATCACTGGTCGAGCTCCACCTCGACGTTCACGATAAGCTTCCAGCTCGCAGCTCGTTCGCCGCCGGCAGTGCTCACCGCGCGACGTAGCGGTGTGTAGTTACGAGCATGTGCCCTGACGAACGGCGCCAGCGCCTGGGCGAGATTCGATTCGCCGACCACCTCGAGGAGATAACCCAGTCGTTGGGACCAGCTCACAGGCGAGAGTTGTACAACCTCGGCAAGCCTGGCCCCCCTCATCTCCTCGGCGAGCTCCGACAATACCGTCGCAACGTTGCTCAGGCCTCCAGCGTGCTTGGGGTAGCCGACGAGCTCCAACGCCGTCACCTCAGGAGTGGAATACCGAACCACGCCGCGCGGCGTGTTCACCTCCGTGACGGGCATTCGTTCCAGGTCGCCTCGGGCGACGAACTCAACACGGACCTGGCCGCACTCGATGGCTGACCGGTTCTTTCGAACCATGACCTGGACAGCCTGCGGGCGCTGATGCGCGGCCCCGTGTCTCTGAGCCGCGCTCAGAAGGGCCACGTAGTAGGGGCCGCCGCGAAGATCCATGAGATGGGGGATGAACTGCTCGGCAGGCAGACACCCCAGGCGCTTGTACTCCGGCGGCACGATGACGTGAAAACTGCGGACCGGTTCGGCGATTAGTCCCTGCTCCTTCAGCCGGCGCAACTGAGCTCGAACGGCGGCGGGTCCACCTTCGACGGTTGCGATCGCCTCGTCGGTGGTGAAGTGGTGGCGTCCGGTCGCGGCCAGGTTGCGGATGTACTCGCGTGCGCGCATGCGATACAGTTCTCCTCCGATGTAACGTTCGGTGTAACTTACGCCAAGAATCGTATCGGGACCCGACCCCATACCAGTGCGCAGATACGATTCTCTGGGAAAGTAACGCATAACTTGACTTTCGCCAAGAATCGTCTTCCGCCTGCGACCACTCGGAATTCGAGGCGCTCGTGCCCACCGTATGGGCCGGTTGTTCTATTGCCTCCCCTTGTCCGAAGCCCGCTGCTCCGCCGGGCGGGCGCGGGGCAGGCCCTTCCCAAGGTCCCGCATTGCCGCAATCTTGCACCGCATGACTGACTCCACATCCGGCCACCAGCACTTCTTCGCGGAGCTCAAACGCCGCCGTGTGTTCCGCGTCATAGCGATGTACACTGTCGTGGCCTTCGCTATCATCGAGGCCGCGGACGCGGTCTTTCCCCGCATGGCGATGCCGGACTGGACAGTTACCCTCGTCGTGCGGCTCGCCCTCTTTGGTTTCCCGGTCGCGGTCGTGCTCGCCTGGGTGTTCGATATCACGCCCGAAGGTGTGCAGCGCACCGCCCAGGCCGCGCCCGGCGAACTGGCAAAGATCCTCTCGGCCCCGGCCTCGAAGCGCTGGCCGATGGGAGTGCTCGCGCTCCTGGGCATGACCGCGTTGCTGGCGGGGTCGTGGTACGTGGGGAGGCAGTCGGCCCCGGTGCCGGCCGCCAGTCCGGCGGCGGGCCCGGTAGCGGCATCGATCGCGGTCCTCCCGTTCGTCAACATGAGTTCCGACCCGGAGCAGGAGTATTTCTCAGACGGCATCTCCGAGGAACTGCTCAATCTGCTGGCGACGATCCCGGAGTTGCAGGTGGCGGCACGAACCTCGTCGTTCTCGTTCAAGGGCCAGACTCTGGAGATCCCGGAGATCGCCAGGCGCCTGAACGTCGCCCACATTCTCGAAGGTTCGGTGCGCACGGATGGAAACGAGGTGCGCATCACCGCCCAGCTGATCGACGCGAGCTCGGACATGCACGTGTGGTCGAAGACCTGGGACCGCTCGCTGGATGACATCTTCAAGATCCAGGACGAGATCGCCGCGGAGGTGGTGGCGCAGCTGAAAGTTACGCTACTGGGTACGGCGCTCGCGGTCCAGGAGACCGATCCCGAAGCCTATGCCCTGTTCCTGCAGGCCCGGCAGCTGGGCCGCCAGGGCACGGCCCAGGGGATCGAGCAGTCCATCGCACTGTACCAGCAGGCGCTGGAGATCGATCCCGATTACGCCGCGGCCTGGACGGATCTGGCCCGCGACTACGGCCGCCAGGCGAATTTCGGCCTGCGGCCCCTGGACGAGGGCTTCAGGATGGCCCGCGAGGCGGTCAACCGGGCGCTGGCGATCGATCCAATGTATGCAGAGGCCTACGCCCTCCTCGGCAGGATTTCGGTGGCTTACGACGACGACCTTGCGGCGGCGGCACGGTACATTGAGCGTGCGCTCGACCTGGACCCCAGCAACCCCTACATCCTCGGCCGCGCAGTCCTCCTGGCCCGGGAGCTCGACCGCTTGGACGAGGCTGTCGCGCTCGGGGAATACGCGGTCACCCGAGACCCGGTGAACGCCATTGGCCATTCCAACCTGGGCCTTGTCTACCGTTACGCCGGCCGCCTGGATGAGGCCATCGCCTCAACCCGCACCGCGCTGAGCCTGAGCCCGGGTCTTATCGGTGCGCAGTCCTTCATCGGCATATCGCTGCTCTTGAAGGGCGAGCCCCAGGCCGCGCTTGCGGCGATGCAGCAGGAGTCCTTCGAGGAGTGGCGCCTGCTCGGCCTGGTGGTGGCCTACCACGCGCTGGGACAGGCGACGGAGTCCGACGCCGCGCTGGCGGAGCTGATCGAAAAGCACGAGCAAGGCTGGGCCTACAACATCGCCTACGTGCTGGCGTTCCGGGGTGAGGCCGATCGCGCCTTCGAGTGGCTGGACAGGGCAGTGCAGTACAACGACCCGGGCCTGTCGCTCATCGCGGTCGATATCCTGTTCGCCAACATCCACGACGATCCGCGTTGGCTCCCGTTCCTAGAGAGCATCGGCAAGTCGCCCGAGCAACTGGCCGCCATCGAGTTCGAGGTGACGCTGCCGCAGTAGGTCAAGGGTCCGTAGTCCGGGTTCGGTTGTTGTTCGCATGCGTTGCACACTCAAGGTCTCACCGCCGACGCGGCTCGACGGGTCTCGCCCACTGCGTCACGCCGGGCGCTTCGCTTTGCTCGCACGCCGGCGGGTGGAGATTCCGTCCATTCGTCCGTCCATTCAAACCGACATCCAGCCGTCTCACACCATCAACCATCCAGCAGAATGTCGTCTCCGTCGTGAAACTCCGGCTAATTGTCGGAATCTGACCAGATTCACGGTCGCCTGATAAGCGTGAGGTCGGTGGTAGTGCTGCGCGCGCCTGCGGCGTGCTCGCAACGCTGGACGACGCGGCAAATCCACCCGGGCCCATACACGGGAAGCCC